>CAYQCT010000005.1:44250-44837 GCA_964416015.1 uncultured Tepidisphaerales bacterium | reverse complement strand
CCTCGTCGTCACAACGATTGTCATTTCGTCTCGACTCACTCCAGCAACGCCGCCGCCGAGGCGGTCGCTGCGTCCTGGCGTGGCGGTTCCATCTTCGGGGCACGGACGCGGACGTTGCTGTACGACGGGTCCGCGGCGGCGGCGGCTCGCAGGTGCCGGGCGGCTTGGCGGGCGTCGCCGCGCTGCTGGGCGGCGTGGGCTAGGTGATGATGCACCGCCGCGGTCGGCATGACACGGGCCAGGTGCGACTCGGCCTCGCCGACGCGACCGGCGCGGGCCAGCAACATGCCGAGGTTCACCCGGCTCGTCGCGTCCGTCGGCTCGGCCGCGAGTGCCTTCAGGTACGCCGGCTCCGCATCGGTCGGCCGCTTGGCCAGTTCCAGGCAGATCGCCAGGTTCCGCCACGCCTCGGCCGCGCCGTCGGTCGCCGCCACGTAGTCGCGCCAGTACGCCTCGGCCTGCGAGAACTCGGAGCGGGCGGTGTAGATAATCGCCAGGCGGTAGAGCGTCGGCGCGTGCTGATCATCGAGGCGATGGGCGGCCTCGTACTGCGCGATGGCCCGGCCGACGGCGGCGCGACGTTCTTC
>CAYQCT010000005.1:38193-44182 GCA_964416015.1 uncultured Tepidisphaerales bacterium | reverse complement strand
GAGCGCGATGCCCCCGCCACCACGAGGCTGGCGCAGGCGGCGACGTTTCTGGCGTGGTGCAATCTCTCGGGCAGACGGGTGCGGCATGCCCATTGATTCGGACGTGCGCGGCACGCACCCATCGCGCGTCCGACAGACCCGGCGTTATCGGCGACGCAAGCTCCCATACTGTCGACGTCATGCCGCCCGCACGCCTCGCACTGATTGGTTGCGGCACCATGGGCTCGGCCGTCGTCGCAGCCGCAGCGAAGGTCGAGTCGGTCGTCGCGACACTGCACGCGTTCGATCCCGACCCCGAAAAAGCCGCGGCTGTGGAGCGGGCAACGGTCGAATATACGGCGAGCGATGCGGTGACGAAGGCAGACGTCGTGCTGCTCGCCGTAAAGCCACAGCACGCGGCGGACGCGGTCGCGTCGTTCTGCGAGGCGGCGGCGGGACGGCTCGTCGTGAGCGTCATGGCCGGCGTGACGACGGCGTGGCTCGAGGCGCGACTGCCGAGGGCGCGGGTCGTCCGCACGATGCCCAACACGCCGATCCTCGCCGGTCGCGGCGTTGTCGCCATCTGCGGTGGTGCGACGGCAACGAAGGACGACCTCGATCGGGCGGCGGCGTTGTTCGTCGGCTCGTTGATCGAGCGATTGGACGAGTCGCAGATGGACGCCGCGACCGCCGTCAGCGGCAGCGGGCCGGCGTACGTGTTCGCCTTCGTCGAGGCCCTCGCCGCGGCAGGTCGCGCTGCCGGCTTACCGGACGCCGCGGCGGATCGCATGGCACGCGAAACCATTGTCGGCGCGGCCGCCCTGCTCGATGCGTCCGACGACGAACCGGCCGATCTCCGCCGCCGCGTGACCAGCCCAGGCGGCACGACGGCGGCGGCACTGGATGTCTTCACGACGCGCGACCTGAACGAGATCGTCCGCGACGCCGTTGCCGCGGCGGCAGAGCGAGGCAGGCGACTGTCGGAGGACGCATGAGGTGGCTGACGTTGCTGTCGCTCCTCTGCTTCGGCTGTGCGAATCGGCTGACGCCGCCGCAGGAGCTGATCGAGCCGGTGACGGTGCACGTCGTCGATCACGGCCGCCACTCGTCGCTGCTTTTGCCCGACGGGCGCGGCGGGACGGCGATGTACTCGTTCGGCGAGTGGCGGGCCTTCGCCTTGAACCGCAACACCTGGCACGACTACGCCCGCGCCCTCTTCGGCGGCCACGGCACGCTCGGCCGCGCGAGCTTCGCGACGACGGAACCTAACCGACTGCAGCAATACATCGGCGGCGAATTGATCCCGCTGCGGGTTGAGCGGACGGAGGCCGAGCTGCTCCTGATGCGTCTCGCCGTGTCGTGGGAAGTGCGGGCCGCCGAGGCCGTCGACAACCGCCGCGTCGGCCTGCGACTCGTGCCCTACACGCCGCCGGGCGGCCTGTACTGGGGCTTGAACAATTGCAACCACGCGACGTCCCGCTGGCTTCGCAGCCTGTCGGTCGACGCGCCCAAAGCTGCCGTCTTCAGCAACTGGACTACGAAGTAGCAGACGCGGGATGCAACGCCTTCATCACTTCGGCGTCGCGACGACAAAGATCCGGGTGAGCCGGATCGGCTCCGACGTCCGGCGTCCGTTTGCGGCTGCGGGCACAAAGCGGCCAGTCCTCACGGCGGTCGACGATCTGCACGGACGACGTCTCCGCGTCTTCGATCGAGTGCCAGCCGGCTCCGATGACGTCCGCCAAATCGACGCCGAACGGCTCGAGCTTCGCCCGATCGTCCTTGGTCAGCCGATACACGACCTCCGCGTCCGTCGCCTTGTTCAGCCCGACCTTCTCCTTCAGCTCCGCCAACTGCTGCAAGGCCGACTCTCGCAACTTCATCAGCAAAGGCCAAGCGTCCGAGTGCTTCGCATGAACCTCCGTCGGCCACTGAACCGTATGAACATTCGGCAACGACTCGTCATCGAGACCATCAAGATCACCCATCAGCGACGAGAATGCTTCGTCTGCTGTGAACACGAGCATCGGCGCGACCATGCGGATCAGCGCGTCCGCCGTCAGCCACTGGACCGTCTGCGTCCGCCGGCGAGCCGGCGACTGTGCCGCCTCACAATACAGGCGATCCTTCATCGCGTTGCCATAGATCTGGCTGACCTGCACCGTGCAGAAGTCACGGATCAGGCGGTACGCATGGTGGAACAGATAGCTGTCCATCGCCCTGGTGACCTCCGCGACCAACTTGCTTAGTTCCGCGAGCATCCACCCGTCGAGGCTGTCGGCGGGAATCTTCTTCTCGTTGAAGTAGTCCTCCTCAACGACGAAGTCTGTTAGATTGCCGAGCAGGAAACGGATCGTGTTGCGGATCTTCCGGTACTCGTCGCCGAACTTTCCAAGAATTTCGGGGCTCGTGCGGATGTCGCCTTGGTAGTCGACGCTGCACGTCCACAGCCGCAGGATGTCGGCCCCGTGGCGATCGATCTCCTGCGTAGCGGTAACGTACTCCTTATCACTCTTCGACACTTTCGTGCCGTCCGGCTTGACAATGAAGCCGTGCGTCAGGACTTCCTTAAACGGCGGCTGACCGGTCGCGCCGACGCTGGAGAGGAGCGACAACTGGAACCAGCCGCGGTGCTGATCGCTACCTTCGAGATATAGATCGGCCGGAGCGTTTTCGAGATCCTCGCGTGCATCGAGAACCGCGTGCCAACTGCTGCCGGATTCGAACCAGACGTCGAAGATGTCCGTCTCCTTGCGAAGCTTCTCCTTCGAAAAGTTCGGACCGGCATCATAGTCGCCGAGCAATTCGGCCGGCGACATCGACCACCACGCGTCGCTGCCGTGCTCACGAAACTTCGCAGCCACCGCCCGGACGCTTTCCGGCGTGAGCAGCGCGTCGCCCTGCTCGTTGTAAAAGACGGGAATCGGCAGGCCCCACGAACGTTGCCGGCTGATGCACCAATCCGGCCGGTTGGCAAGCATGCCGAGCAGCCGCTGCTTGCCCCAGACCGGGTGGAACTTCGTCGCCTCCGCGCCGGCGACGGCTCCTTCTCGAAGTGTCCGCTCGCCCGCCTTCGTGTCGGCCGCGATGAACCACTGCTCCGTCGCCCGGTAGATCGTCGGCGTCTTGCTCCGCCAGTCGTGCGGGTACTTGTGGACGAGATCCTGACTCGCAAACAGGTATCCATCATCGCCCAACCTCTCGACGATGATCGGATTCGCCTCCTCTGTAGAAAGCCCCGCGACGAACGGCGGCACCGTCGAGTCGTACCGGCCGTCCGCCTGCACGGGGCAATAGACGTCGAGGCCGTGCTGACGACCCAAACCATAGTCTTCATCACCGTGACCGGGTGCGGTATGAACCAAACCGGTACCGTCGGTTGTCGTAACGTAGTCGGCCGGCAAGAGCTTGCCGATGCGGTCGGGGACGAACGGGTGCGTGTACTCGAGCATCGCAAGCTGCTCGCCCTGCACCTTCGCGACGACTTCGTAGGAGACGGACTCGACGCCACCCTGAAACTGCTTCGTGTACTTCCAGTCGTTATCGACGTCCGCGTCGTCCGGCGGATCGCTCGCGTGGCCGCCGGCGGCGAAGGTTTGCTTCACGAGATCGCTCGCCACAACGACCAGTCGCGGCCGCGGTGCGTCGGCCGGCGTGTAGCGGACGACACTGTATTCCACGTCCGGATTCACCGCGATCGCCAGATTCGCCGGCAGCGTCCACGGGGTCGTCGTCCAGATCATAAACCGTACCTCGCCCGGCTCGCGCAGGCCGAGCTTCGCCTTAACTTCGCCGGGGTTTCGCGCGGGAAACTCTACAAACACGCTCGGATCGCGAACACGCTGATACTCGAGCTCCGCGTCCGCCAACGCCGTTCGGTTGGCCGTCGACCAGTGCACCGGCTTGAGGCGTTTGTAGACGAGGCCGTTCTCGACGAACTTCGCGAAGACGTCGAGCGTCTCTGCTTCGTACGCTGGGTCCATCGTGAGGTACGGGTTCTCCCAGTCGCCGAGGATACCTAGACGCTGGAACTGCTCGCTTTGTACTTTAATGAACTTCTCGGCGTGCTCACGACAAAGCCGGCGGACTGTCAACGTGTCCATCTCGCGCAACTTCGGCCCGAGCTTCTGTTGCACCTTGTGCTCGATCGGCAACCCGTGACAGTCCCACCCCGGCACGTATGGCACCTTCCGGCCGCGCATCGACTGATATCGACAGACGACATCCTTCAGCACTTTGTTGATGACGTGGCCCAAGTGAATGTCGCCGTTGGCGAAGGGCGGGCCGTCGTGCAGCGTGTAGACCGGATCGTCCGCGTGCGTCTCGAGGACGCGACGGTACAGGTCGATCTCGTCCCACGCCTTCAGCCGGTCGGGCTCGCGTTGGACGAGGTTGGCCTTCATCGCGAAGGCAGTCTTGGGCAGATTGAGCGTGTCCTTGTAGTTCATTGCCGTGGCGTCGCGGCACCGACCTTAGGTGCGGCGGCTTTCGTCGACGGCGACCGCTTCCTGCTCGATCGCGACGCGAGTCAGCCGCGGCCCGCTCCGAATCGTCCGTCGCCTCGGCCAGATTGACGACCGCGGTCTTCGCCCGCTGGTCGGCGACGGCTTCGAGGTGTCGCAGCTGCCCCGCCTCGTCGTTCCGCCGCCGGTCGATCTCGGCGAGGCGGTCGCTGGCGCCGTACATGATGAGCGTGTCGCCGTCCCGCGGCACCGTGTCCGCCTGCGGAGCTCCGAGATACGACCCGTCGCGCCGGTTGATGCCGAGCACCAGCACGCCCTCGCTGCTGAGCCGCAACTCCTTCAGCGGCCGATCGTGGAGCCAGTCGTCGCCGCGGACGACGAGCTCGCTGATGCCGAACGCGCCGGAGAGGTGCATGAGGTTGCTGTAGTCGCGGATCTCGAGCTTCGTGTACCGCTTCAGCAGCTGGAAGGTCCAGCGGTTGACGACGCGCTCGACGGCCTTGCTGCTGGCGACCGACCGATGATCGGCGTGATGATCTGCTTCGTGTTCCCGCTCGCCAGCAGCCCAGCGAGCAACGCGCCGACGGTCGTGACGATGCCCGCGTTGCCCAGCAGCATCAGCGTCGAGATGATCCGCCGGCGGACCGGATGGCCGACGATCTGCTCACTTTCGCCGGTCGTGTAGCCGCAGCCGGTGAAGGCGCTGCGGGCCTGAAATCGAGCCAGCGGCAGACTGAGGCCTGTCAGGATGAGCATCACCGTCGCCACCCGCACCGTCAGCAGGCTGATCGTCAGGACGACGAGCAAGGTGGCGATGGCGGTCACAGCGGATTATTCGCCGAGGCTCAAGCCGCGCGCCGACGCAGCAGAAGCGTTACGCCGGCGGCGAGGACGACGAGACTGCCCGGCTCGGGTATCGCGGCGAGCGCCGTCTGGGCGATCAGGGCGTGGCCCGTTGCCGTGGGGTGAAAATCGTCCCAGAACAGGTACTGGTCCGGGTTCGGCACGATCTGCGTCGTGTCGTACGACTGGTCGCCCGGCGTCAGGTCGGGGGCGGCTTCGTCCATGACGTTGGTCAGGCCGAACGCGGACGGATCGGCGAGGAGGTCGTCGAAGAGTCCGAACAGGTCGACCGTGAACAGCTCGACGCCGGGCGTGGCCAGGAGAAAGGCGTCCAGCTCGCTGGCGAGCGTTTCGTTGAACGCAGCCGTAAAGCTGCGGGCGGCGGCCTGGTCGGACGTGCCGACGAAGCGCGGCGTCGATCCGACGTCCGGTAGATTCGGCACGAGGAACCGGTCGGCACCGGCGGCGGCGAGTCGCTCGATCTGGTCGACGAGCGTTGTCGCGCTCGCCACGACGCCCGCGGAGGAGCCGGCGTCGAGCGCGCGGGCGACGTCGTTGCCGCCGACGAGCAGGACGTGCAATGCGTCCGCGGGTGGCGTGGTGACGCGGGCGAGGTAGTCGTCGACCTGATCGTCGACGTCGTCCACGACGAGCGCCGTCAAGCCGGGCGTGCCGCTGGCTAGGGCACCGCCGTGCGCGAAGAC
>CAYQCT010000005.1:26100-38155 GCA_964416015.1 uncultured Tepidisphaerales bacterium | reverse complement strand
GGTGACGGGCGCGGCAAAGCTGGCGGCGGGCGTGCCGAGGCCGAAGGCGTCGTAGAGGCCGTCGATCCAGGTGTCGCCGTTGGTGAAGCGGCCGTCGCTGTAGAACGGGCCGGGCGTCGCCGGCACGAGCGGGATGGCGGCAGTTTTGGCTTGGACGTTGCCGACGTCGCTGAGGCTGTCGCCGAAGACGACGACCTGCGAAATCGGCTCGACCGCCGCCAAGGCGGGCGCGACAAGGCCAAAAGAAACAACGGCGCAGAGTCGTAGGTGCATCTTCGCCCACGATCGTGACGCTTCGCCGCAGGAAAGCAAGACCGAATCCGCTACACCATCCTGCCTACTCGTCCTGTTCCGACATCTCGAAGATCGAGTCGAGCCGCGCGATCTGAAGCAGGCCCTTCACACGCGGCTGCAGATTCGTCAGCCGCACCACGCCGCCGCCGGCCCGCACCTGCTTCAGCAATTCGACGAGCACCGCGATCGCGCTCGAATCCATGTACGGCACCTCGGCCAGGTCCAGCTCGACCCGATCGGGCGTCTCCCGCTTGGCGATTGTCAGCAGGTCGTTCCGCAATGCCGGCGAATTGTGCAGCGTGATCTCGCCGCTGACCTTCGCGCGGACGGCACCGTCGTCTCCACGTTCTACGTCGCTGAGCAGGTCACTGGTCGTCGAGTGCGGTTCGGCCACGTCAGCGTGACGGTAGCCGCAACCGGCGTCAGGCCGCGACGGGCAAAGCGCCGCCGGGCGTCATCTTTCTGACGCCGTCGCATCATCGGCCCAAGCCTGCCAACGAGTGACGGCTTCGCGGCGGTCGGCGGCGTCCTGCCAGAAGTGGTAGTCGAACCGCTCGCCGCCGCTCAGTTCGTAGAGCGACTGCGATGCCGTTAGGCGAACGGCGGCGTCCGGATCGTCAAGAAGCCGCACGAGCTGTCGAACCTCATCGGCCTGCACACGCTTTCGGTCTCCCAGCTCGGCGGCGGCGGGTACGACGAAGATCGGGTCTTGCTCCTCCAGCGGATCCCCGCTCGGCCGCGGCCGACAGCCGCCGACCATTGTCGCCGACAGCACGACCGCGATCAGCAGGAAACGCCACACGCCACAAGTCTAGGGGAACCCGGTGATCTAGAACGGCGACGTCGGGTCTTGCTTCGTCGGGTCGAAGACGAGCTTCTCGAAGCCGACCATCGTCGCCTCGAGCGGGTCGTCGGCGGAGAGTGCGACGGCGACGACGGTGCCGGTCTCGACGAGGACGATCGGCGCCCCGCTGCTCCCGGCAACATCGGTCGGCGTGTCGAGCTCCATCTCGCCGTCGCGGCCGAGCAGCGGCGTCTTGGTCACCGTTGCCAGGACCGGGCCGTCGATCGTCAGCAACGCAACACGGTCGTCCTTGCGGATACCGACCTGCGGCACGAGGCGCAGCGTCGTAACGCCGCTCTGTAGCTCCGTCGCGAGCCGTTGAATCCGCACGTCATCGCCTTCGCCGACAACGTCGCCGAGTTCGATTCTGGTCTCGGGGAACAGGTCGTCGAAAAGCGTCGGCGTCTCGCCCTCGTACGGATGAATCGCAGTCACGGCATACGGCTCGTCGTCGCTCGCGTGAACGACGAAGCCGGTGCCGGCGGCGGACGACGGCGACTCGACAAGGAAAAGCGTCGCCTGTTTCCATTCCTCCGTCGCCGTCGCGGCGAGTTCGGCCCGCAACGCCGTCCGCTCCTCGGCCTGCTTCTTGCCCCACTGGAACCCGCCGATCAGGACGAGCGTCGCTAGCGACGCCACCGCAAGTGCGACGAGACAGACGACCAGTCCGGTGATCGGAAACCCGTACCCGACGCGGCCGCGGACGGCCCCGACGATCCCGATGATCGCCAGTGGTACGCCGACGAGCAGCATGAGCAACGCCGGGATCGACCCGCACGCCGGGAACCAGCCGATGAGCAGCGCGACGCCGCCGAGGACCAGTGCGGCAATGCCCTTGCCGCTGGTCTTTCGCTCGAGCGGGTCGCCGATGCCGAAGCCGGCGGCAGGAGGTGTCTCGCCGAAGGGGCCAGCGTTCATGCTCTGGAACGTATCGATGGTCCGCACCGGGAACAAGCGTCGGATGCGGCGTTCCGTTGACCTATGTTCGACCATGAGCAAGCTGAACATCGCCGTCATGCCGGGCGACGGCGTCGGGCCGGAAGTGACCGCCGAAGCCCTGAAAGTCGCCCGCGCCGCTGCGGACAGGTTCGGCTTTGCGATCGACACGACCGACTACCCACACGGGGCCGCCCACTACCTCGCGACCGGCCGGACGATCAGCGACGACGACCTCGTCACGCTCGGCCAGCACGACGCGATCCTCTTCGGCGCCGTCGGCGTCGAGCCGGCCGGCATGGCGAAGATTCCGCAGGGCCTGCTCGAGACGGAGATTCTTCTCAAAATGAGGTTCGGGCTCGATCAGTACGTCAACCTGCGTCCCGTCACGCTCCTGCCCGGCGTCACCACGCCCCTAGCCGGCCAATCGTCCGAAACGATTGACTTCACCGTCGTTCGCGAAAATACCGAAGGCCTCTACTGCGGCCAAGGAGGCTTTCTCTACAAGGGGACACCTAATGAAGTCGCTAACCAGATCGAGGTCACGACGCGGCACGGCGTCGAGCGGGTTATTCGCTACGCCTTCGAAACAGCGGTTCGGATCGGCAAGCCGAAGGTGACGCTCGTGGCGAAGACAAACGTGCTCCGCTTCGCGCACGATCTGTGGAGCCGGGCGTTCCGCGAAGTGGCGAAAGAGTATGGCAACATCGAAGCAGACTATCAGCATGTCGACGCCTGCTGCATGTACATGGTGACTCGTCCGAAGCAGTACGGCGTCATCGTGACGACCAACATGTTCGGCGACATTCTTACAGACCTTGCCGCAGCCATCAGCGGCGGCATGGGCGTCGCGGCGAGCGGCAACCTCGATCCGCAGCGTCGCAAGGCGAGCATGTTCGAGCCCGTCCACGGCAGCGCCCCCGACATCGCCGGCCGCGGTGTCGCCAATCCGATCGCCGCGATTCTGTCGGCTGCGATGATGCTCGACCACTGCGGCCAACCCGCCGCCGCCACCGCGGTGAAGCAAGCGGTCACAACAGCGATGCAGGACCCCGGCAACCGCACCGGCGACCTCGGCGGCCGCGCCTTGACGCCGCAGGTCGGCGAGGCGGTTGCGGTGAGTTTGCAAAAAGATGCTTAGTCGCTATCCTTCGGCAATGACCAGGCGACGTGGATCACAAGGGGGAGCGGTCCGGGTTCTTCGGGTCGGACGAACGGGAGGCCTTTTGGTGTTCCTGCTCGTTCTCGGATGTCGTGGATCGAATTTTTTGCCTCCTTCTGCTGCTGAGCGAGGCGTTCCCCATGACAACGTGCACCTCAAGGTCGTAGAACGCCGAGAGTCAGGCGGATCTCGCATTTTGACGTCAAAGCAGCATCTTGAAGCGATCGACTATAGAAGCCGACTGGACGTTACTCCGCGGCTCGGTGGGGAGCCGGTTGCCACGCCACCACAACGAGAGTTGACGGAACTGGAAGCTCGAATTTCCTCTCTGGTGCGGCCGACACCTAGGTCTCTGCTATCGGGACTTGAGCTTGGCGAGACTTCCGGCGTGCTCGGCGGATTGATGCACGCCGACGGTTTCCCGGGCTTTGATGTGAGTGACATCGCGGACGCGATGAAGAACCTTGAGGCGTTGGAGGTAGCTAAGGCGTCCGCTCTTGCGTCTGACATTGATGAGCTGCCTCCGCTTCGCTGGCGTCTTCGAGCGGAAGCCATTGAGCAGGCGCAGGTTCGTCGCCTCCGGGTGGAAAACTATGACAACATCGCGGCGGAGGCGGGCGTCGTGCGCGTCGCACGTCGCGGCATCGGGAAGGAGTTCGGTGCGAAGGTTGCCGAAGCAGCAACGAGCCGGCCCACCCTCGTTCCCGTTGCTGACGCAATCGAGGAGTACCTCCGACCGCTCGAACGGTCACCGGTCGGTCGGATCAGCTTGTCGGCTTCGAAACCGGAGCTTGGAAGCCGGATGAAGGTGACGGCGGAGCTTGTCGAAGTTGAGCCTGGAGACGGCGTCGGCGAGATTCGAGTCAGCCGGAATATTGAAGCTGTCTCGCAAGAATTCAGGGTCGACAGACTCGGTCTATATGGCGATATCAGCCCGACGATCCATTTCATCAGCCGTGATGGCGCTGTGGATGACCCCGCCTTTACCATCGCTGGAAGCGCTTCATATCTGCTGCACTATCGTGCAACGAACACCAGAACGTGGCAGTCGAGAATGTGGAATGAGGTGAATCCTGGCATCGGCTTGACCGCGAGCGCCCTGACGTTCGATGGCGAAGCGGAACTGGGTCTGGGATGCACCTTCACCCTCTTCGATGATCTTCTGCAAGGTGGCGTCGGGTACAGCATGACCGGGTCTCGGGACAACGAGTACTTCTACGTTGGCGTCGGCATCATCGAACTCCTCGACCAGACGGGTCTGATTCGAGCCGTAGCGGGTGGTGATTAACGACGAATACGTTTCTTCCCGATCAGGCGACGTCTGGCATCCTCGTTGCACGCCGCCAAGCATGGCATTGCACCTCAAGTCGCTCGAAGACCAAGTCCTCGTCCTCACCGGCGCCAGCTCCGGCATCGGACTCGTCACGGCACGCATGGCGGCCCAGCGGGGGGCACGGCTCGTGCTCGCAGCGCGGAGTGAAGACGCGCTTCGCGAGCTCGCCGAGGAAATCAACGCGGCCGGCGGTGAGGCCATCGCGGTGGTCACAGATGTCAGCAACGCCGACGACGTGTCGCGGCTGCGTGACGCAGCTGTCGAGCGATTCGGTCGGATCGATTCGTGGATTAACGATGCCGGCGTCGGTCTGTACGGCAAGCTGCTGGACGTGCCGGTAGAAGACATCAAGAAGATGTTCGAGACAAACGTTTTCGGCGTCATCCACGGCAGCCAGGCGGCGGGCCGGTACTTCCGCGACCGTGGTGCGGACGAGCGAGGCCGGGCAGGCGCGATCATCAACGTCGGCAGCGTCCTGAGCTACCAGGCCATTCCGCTGCAGGGCGCGTACGTCGCGAGCAAGCACGCCGTGAAAGGATTCACCGACTCCTTGCGGCAGGAGTTTCAGGCGGATGACGTGGCGGCGAGCGTGACGTTGATCATGCCCAACGCGATCGATACACCGTACGCGAAGCACGCGCCGAATCACATGGGCGTCGAGGCAACGGTGCCGCCGCCGGCGTACGCGCCGGAGACGGTCGCGCGGGCGATCCTGCACGCCTGCCAGACGCCGACGCGCGACCTGACGGTCGGCGGCGCGTTCAAGCCGATGACGGCGTTGAACAACGTGCTGCCGGGCGTGGTCGACTGGTTCATGAGCAACCTGATGATCGACCCGCAGCAGAAGGACGAGTCGATCGCCGGCCGGGAGCCGCGAGCTCTCGCGACTGCCAGCGGGCAGACGCCGCAGGGCGCGCTCGAAGAACGCAGCGGCGAGGGCCGGTTCGCGATGCCGATCAGCGGCTACACGCAGGCGCGGATGCACCCGGTCGCCTCGGCCGCGTTGCTCGCCGGTGCCGGCCTCGTGCTGGCCGGCCTGGCGAATCGGCTGCGGGACGATGCGTGACGAATAGCATCACGCGATGGCCCTGCCCGGCGACGCGAACGACCCGCCGACCGACCCGCTCGGCCTCGATCGGCCGAAGGTCGTCATGCAGGTCGAGGCTTCGCGGCTCGGACGCGTGCTGGCGTTCTGCGGGTACACATTGCACGACCTGGCGGCAGACCCCGTGGCGAACGTACGGGTGCACTTCTACCTGCAGGTCGACGCCCAGATCGAGCGTGGCCGCGACGTGCTCGACCTCGAGCGACAGTGGAATCCGATCGGGTTGCAGCAGGTGTAGCTCGGGATCGCGAGCCGGCCGCATCGCGGGGACACGACGCTTCGCGCGATGCACCTTGTCCCGTATCATGACGGCATGACGCGACTCCTTCTCGCGGCGATGCTCCTGCTCCCCGGCGTGGCCGTCGCCGATACGGTGGCGAAAGCCGAGGCGGCCATCGAACGCGGTCTGGCGTACCTCGCTGAACAACAGCAGGACGATGGCACCTGGCAGCCCGACCCGCGGGTTCCGCCGGCGTTCACGGCCCTTGCGTTGCGGGCGTTCGTCGGCAGCGACGCGTACGGGCCGGACGACGAGCTGGTCAGGAAGGGCTATGACGCCCTCGTCGCCCAGCAGGTGGCGGACGGCGGCGTCTACGACGACCTGCTGGCCAACTACAACACGGCCATCGCGATCAGCAGCTTCGCCGCCGCCCGTGACGAGGCCGGCGATGACCGGTATGCCGACGAGATCGACCGGGCCGTTGCGTACCTGCGTCGGCTGCAGTGGACGCCGGAGACGAAGCCGGAGTATGACGGCGAAGAGGCGGGTCAGCAGGTCGCCGGGACGGACGACCCGTTCTACGGCGGCTGGGGCTACGGCGGCCGATCCCGCGGGCCGGGCCGGCCGGATTTATCGAATGCAAGCATGGCCCTCGAAGCTCTGCACGCCGCCGGCGTGCCGAAGGACGACCCGGCCTACGAGCGGGCGGTCACGTTCATCAGCCGCCTGCAGAACCGCAGCGAAAGCAACACCGCCGCGTGGGCCGGCAACGACGGAGGGTTCGTCTACTCGCCCGACCACGACCGCAGCGGAGAGAGCTTTGCGGGCGAGTTCGTCACGCCCGACGGCGAACGTCGCCTGCGGAGCTACGGCAGCATGACCTACGCCGGGCTCAAGAGCATGATCTACGCCGGCCTGGCCAAGGACGATCCGCGTGTCCTCGCCGCCGTCGAATGGGCCGGTGACAACTGGACGCTCGACGCCAATCCCGGCATGGCCGCAGCGGGCGAAGATCGGGCGGAATGGGGCCTGTTCTACTACTACCTGACGCTCGCGCGGGCGCTCGACGCCTACGACGAGCCGATGCTCGCGACGCCGACCGGCAAAGTCGATTGGCGACTGGAGCTCATCGACGCGTTGGCCAACCGGCAGAACGACGACGGCTCCTGGAGCGGCAATTCAAAGTGGATGGAGAACCAGCCGACGCTCGTCACAGCCTACTCCGTCATCGCGCTCAACAGCGCGCTGCAAGACCTCCGCGACAACCCGCCGGCACCGCAGATCGAGCCGGGCACCTTCACGCCGTGAGTTTCAGGCTGCCCGAGATTCGCGAGGTCGACGCCGTCGCAACGCACCCGCTGCGTCAGCGGCTGCTGCGGCCGACGCAGACGATCGAGGAGATGGCCTACCCGGGCGACGGCCTGCCGGGCGCGGGCCACTACGCGGCCGTCGTCAACGACGCGGTGATCGGCATCGCCAGCATCTCGCCCGAGGCCGGCGATCAAGGCCGCGGCTCGTGGCGGTTGCGGGGGATGGCCGTCGAGCCCGACTGGTCCGGCCGCGGCATCGGCAGCGCATTGATCGCCGCCGCCCTCGGCCACGCACGCCGGGCCGACGCGGCGGGCGTCTGGTGCAACGCCCGCACGACCGCCGACGGCTTCTACGAACGTCACGGCTTCGAGCGGCAAGGCGATGTCTTCGAGATCGACCCGATCGGCAAGCACGTCGTCATGTGGATGCCGCTGGGCGGCTGATCATGCGACGCGGCATCGGCAGGTGGAGCGTGAACGTGCTGCCGACGCCGGGCGTGCTGTCGAGGGTGACGCGGCCGCCCTGCGCCTGGACGATGCGGCGGACAAGGGCGAGGCCGAGCCCGGTGCCGCCCTTGCGACGCGTGTAGTACGGGTCGAACACCCGCTCCACGTCCGCGGCCTCGATGCCACGACCGGTGTCACGAACCGTCAGCCGCACGCCGCCCTCGTACGGCTCGGCCGCGAGGACCACATCGCCGCCGGCGGGCGTGTGTTGCAAGGCGTTCAACGCTAGATTCAGCACGGCCTGCCGCACGAGATTCTCGTCGAGCGACAGCACCAGCGGCGTCGCCTCGACGCGGACCCGCACCTTCGCCATCTGCGACTGCGGCGACAGAAAATCCGCCAGATCGTTCAGCAGCACCGCAACATCGACCGGCCGCGGATCCGGCGTGATCGTGCCGGCGTAGCGAAGAAAATCGTCGAGGATCTCCCGCATCCGATCGGCCTCGCGACGAAGCGCTTCCAGCCGACGCTGCATCCGCCCCAGTGCCTGCCGACGCTCCTCGGCCGTGCCGGGCGACGCAGCGGGCGAGGCCAGCCGATCGAGCCGTTCAGTCAGGTCCTCGGCGAGAAGTTGCAGATTCAGCTGCAGCGTGCTCAGCGGGTTCTTGATCTCGTGCGCCAGTCCGCCGGTGAGCAGTCCAAGCTCGCCCATGCGTTCGGCGGCGGCGGCGCGGCGTTCGAGCGCGACGACGTGCCGATACGCGAAGAGCCCCGCGACCGCCGCCGCCGTCGCGGCAAGTAGGACGCCGAGGAGGACGCTGGCGGTGTCGAGGCTCAGCAGGGGCAGCGGCAAGTCGCCCGACGGTAGACGCCGACGCCCGCCCGACTTGCCCGTACGACGGCGGCCGGCACAATGGTGGCCGCGTGAACATCCACGTCTTCTGCCACTCCCTCGCCTCCGACTGGAACCACGGCAACGCCCACTTCCTCCGCGGCATCTGTACGCAGCTGCTCGCCCGCGGCCACGCGCTGACGACGCACGAACAGGCCGACGCTTGGTCGGCGTGGCACCTCGTCAAAGACCACGGCGAGGCAGCGCTGACTGCTTACCTGCGGGCGTATCCGAGCCTCCAAAGCGTGTCCAGCACGTACAACTATGGCGGCACCGACAGCTTCGCCGACCCGGACGCGGCCGACGTCGAGGCGGCGGCGGAAGCGTTGGACCTGCCGACGCGGATCGGCGATGCGGATCTGGTGCTGGTGCACGAGTGGACGCCGCCGGGTGTGGTCGCGGCGGTCGGAGCGTACCGCAAGAAGGTCGGCGGCTTTCGGCTGCTCTTTCACGACACACACCACCGAGCCGTCAGCGAACCCGAGAAGATGGCACGGTTCGACCTCACGCACTACGACGGCGTGCTGGCGTTTGGCGAAGTTCTACGACAGGCTTATCTAAAGCAGGGATGGTCGGCAGAACGCGTGCTGACCTGGCACGAGGCGGCCGATGTCGACGTCTTCAAGCCGGGCGCGAGAAAGCCCGAAGGCGACCTCGTCTGGGTCGGCAATTGGGGCGACGACGAGCGGACGGCGGAGCTGCACGAGTTCCTTCTCCGCCCGAGCCAGGCCGGCGGATTCTCAAGCCTCGTGCACGGCGTTCGCTACCCGGACGAGGCGCGACAGGCGTTGGCGGAGCACGGACTACAATTCGGCGGGTATCTGCCGAACTATGAAGCGCCTGAGGTTTTTGCGAGTTATTATGCGACAGTGCACGTGCCGCGGAAGTGGTACGTAACGCACCTGCCGGGCATTCCGACGATCCGAGTGTTTGAGGCGTTGGCGTGCGGGATTCCGCTCGTCAGCGCGCCGTGGCGGGACGCGGAAGGCCTGTTTTCACCGGGAAAGGACTTCCTCGTGGCACAGGACGGCGAGGACATGCTGCGGCAGCTTCGGCACTTGCTCGACAATGCCGACGCCGCCGCGGAGTTGGCCGAGCGGGGTCGGCAGACCATTCTCGATCGACACACGTGTCGGCATCGCGTCGAGGAGTTGTTCGCGTTCGTTGATGGGGTTGCCGGCTAGGCAGATGGTGGGCTGAAGCCCACCCTACGAGCTTTTTCTTTATCATCCGCATGCACATTGCATTCTTTGGTAGCAGTCTCGTCAGCGCCTATTGGAACGGCGCTGCAACGTACTATCGCGGCATTCTACGCGCGCTGCACGACCGCGGGCATAGCGTCACGTTCTACGAACCGGACGCCTACACCCGAACCCGCCGTATGCGCAGGTTGTCGTGTATGACGCGACGCAAGATTCCTGGCAGCGAGCGATCGAGCAGGCGGCCGGTGCAGATATCGTCGTCAAGGCGAGCGGCGTGGGTGTGTTCGACGAAGAACTCGAGGCGGCGGTGCTGTCGCTGCAATCTTCTTCGACGGCCGTCGTCTTCTGGGACGTCGACGCTCCGGCAACACTTGATCGGACCTTCGGGAACGAGAGCGACCCGTTCCGGCCACTCGTTCGGCGATTCGACGCCATCCTGACCTACGGCGGCGGTCCGCCGGTGATCGAGGCGTACGGCCAACTCGGGGCCAAGCAGTGCGTCCCGATCTACAACGCGGTCGATCCCGCTTCACACCATCCGGTTTCGCCGGATGCCAAGTTCACGAGCGACTTCGCCCTGCTCGCCAACCGATTGCCGGATCGGGAGGCGCGGATATGCGAGTTCTTCCTCAAGCCGGCGGAGCTGCTTCCAGAACGCAAGTTTCTTCTCGGCGGCAACGGGTGGGAAAAGGACGACCTGCCGGCGAATGTCGTGCCGTTGGGTCACGTTACGCCGCCGGATCACAATGCTTTGAACTGCACCCCGATTGCCGTCTCGAGTGTGAATCGCGAGAGTATGGCACGGTACGGTTGGTCGCCGGCAACGCGTGTCTTCGAAGCGGCCGGGGCCGGAGCTTGTTTAATCAACGATGCGTGGGAGGGAATCGAAGATTTCCTGGAGCCGGATCGCGAGGTTCTGGTTGCAGCAAACGGCGAAGAAGTGGCGTCGCACCTCGACCGGCTCGACGCGACCAAGGCGCGGGAGATCGGCGAGGCCGCGTTGCGTCGCGTGCGGGCCGAGCACACGTACACGCACCGCGCCACGCAGGCCGAGATGACGCTGGCGGGTCTGCGATAGGCGTCGCTCCTAGGCTGACGGCATGTTCGGCAACCTGAAGGATTTCGCCCAGTTGACGCAGGCGATGGGCAAGATGAAGGACGTTCAGGCCAAGGCCGCCGAGGCGCGGGAGCAGCTGGCGACGGATCTCGAAGCGTTCCGCACGAATGCCCGCAGCGGCTCGGCCGAGGCGACCTGCGATGGGCGGATGAGAGTGGTCGGGCTGACGATTGAGGACGGCACCGACGCCGCGACGGCCGCTGCCGACGCGCTGGCGGCGATCGAGACGGCCCAAGAAAATGCCGCCGCCGAAGCGACGCGGCGGACGCGGGAAACCATGGAGTCCGCCGCCCGCGAAGCGGGGTTGCCGGAGGGGCTGCTGGACAGACTGCCGGCGTAGGTTCGACTACAAGCCCGCTTCGACCGCGGATCGCAAGGCGTCGACCGACGCATGACCCGACGCGGCCAGTCGCTCGCCGTTCAGGAAGAACGTCGGCGTGCCGGAGACGCCGATCGCGTGGGCGGCGTCGGCGTCACGCGTCACACGCGTTGCGAACCGGCCGGCATCGACGTCGCGGCGGAACTGATAGAGCTCCAGGCCGAGCTTGATCGCGAGGCGGTCGAGGTCGTCGATGGCCGGCCCGCCGGGCGAGGCGTAGAGCAGGTCGTGGAACGCCCAGAACTTCCCTTGCGCCGCCGCCGCCTCCGCCGCCTGATGCGCGACGGCGGCGCGTGGATGCACGCTGACGAGCGGGAAATGGCGAAAGACGAATCGCAACGATTCGGCGTGTTCGGCGAGCAACTGCGTCACGATCGCGTGCGTTGCAGCGCAGTCAGGGCACTCGTAGTCGCCGTACTCGAGGAGCGTCACGGCGGCGTCGGCCGGGCCGCGTACGTGATCGTCGGCGGCCACCGGCGGCGGAACGTCTGGCATCGCGGGCACGGTAGCTTCGCCTACGGCCGTGTCAGGTCGAAGCGGTCGCGCGTCGTGCAGTAGTCGGCCCCGCCGAGTCGGCCGATGGCGTCGAGCATCTCGGCATCGATCTGGCCCTGGTCGTCGAGGACGCGGTCGGCGATGTGCATCAGCACGACCTCGCCGAAGACGAGCGTGACGCTCATCGGCCCGCCGTCGCCGAGGTCGAGGTGGTGGCTGACGCGGCACTCCAGATGCACGTCCGCCGCGGCGACGCGCGGCGGCTTGACACGCACGCTCGCGGCACGTTCCAGGCCGGCGGCGTCGAACTCGCTCTCGG
>CAYQCT010000005.1:5350-26090 GCA_964416015.1 uncultured Tepidisphaerales bacterium | reverse complement strand
CGGCCTCGTCGTGCGACCCGGCGGAGTGGTTCATCGCCGCGGCCAGGCGGTGCGGCACGATGTTGACAACGAATTCGCCGGCCGACAGCGCGTGGGTGACGCTGTGCTTCTGCTTGCCGCGGCGGTCGCGCGAGCCGCTGAAGAAGACGGTCGGCGGCTTGGCGCAGACGGCATTGAAGAAGGAGTACGGCGCGACGTTGTCGACCCCGGCGACGCTGGTCGTGCTGATCCACCCGATCGGCCGGGGGACGACGGCATTGACGAGGTGCTGGTAAAAATCCTTGGGCGCTACATCCGCCGGGTCGAAATCCACGTTGCGACGGTAGCGCCGCAGGGAGAAACGCGAAGACGCGAAGGGGCGAAGACAGAGCAAAGGACAGAAGGGTTAGAGTGAGTTCCTGATCAGCGGGTGCTCCTAGAAAGTCGGCATCGACTCAGCAGTGGAAGCGCCACCCGCTCGGGCTCCACCCTCATCTCCTCCGTCCTTCGCTCTGTCTTCGCCCCTTCGCCTCTTCGGGTTTCTCCCTCCGCCTTTGCCCCGGCTACGCTTGCCGACATGTCTCTCCTGACCGGAAAAACCGGCCTCATCCTCGGCGTCGCCAACGAGCGCAGCATCGCCCACGCCATCGCCAAGCAGGCCCACGAGCACGGGGCCCGCTTTGGCGTGACCAACCTGCCGGGCGAGAAGTTTCAGAACCGCGCTCGCAAGGCCATGCAGGCCGGCGGCTTCGGGGACAATCCGCTGTACGAGCTCGACGTCGCCGACGACGCCAGCCTCGACGCCTTGTTCGAGAAGGTCCCGAACGACCTGGGCAAGCTCGACTTCCTCGTGCATTCGCTGGCCTTTGCGAACAAGGACTACCTGGCGATCGGTAAGTTTCTCGAGACGCCACGCGAGGTGTTCCAGCAGGCGTTAGACATCAGTGCTTACAGCTTGATTGATCTCTGCCGCCGGGCCGGGCCGCACTTAAACGACGGGGCGAGCGTGATCGCGATGACCTACCTCGGCAGCGACCGGGCGGTGCCGGGCTACAACGTCATGGGTGTCGCCAAGGCGGCCCTCGAAAGCTCGGCCCGCTACTTGGCCTTCGAGATGGGCGAGCGGCAGGTTCGCGTCAATTGCATCAGCGCCGGGCCGGTCCGCACGCTCAGCGCAATGGCCGTCGGCGGGATTGACGAGATGTTCGACCACACGACCAAGAAGGCCCCGCTTCGCCGGAACATCGAGGCGGACGAGGTCGGCAAGGCGGCGACGTACCTGCTCAGCGACCTGTCGAGCGGCACGACGGGCGAAGTGCTCTACGTCGACAGCGGATTCAACATCGTCGGCCTCTGACCATCGGTTGGACGGAGATCGCGAAGACGCGAAGGGGCGAAGAGAGAAGCGAAGGCCGGAGGAAAGACCGGGTTCAGAGCAGAGAAGTGGCGACATCGTCAGTTCCCTTGACTTCTTCTCCTCATCAGTCCATCTTCGCCTCTCTCTTCGCCCCTTCGCGTCTTCGCGATCTCCGGCTCTCCCGACCGTGCTTGACCGCCGCCCCAGCCCGCCTACGCTTGCTCCCGCTTGACGCGGATGTAGCTCAGTGGAAGAGCATCACGTTGCCAACGTGAGGGTCGTGGGTTCGAATCCCATCATCCGCTTTGGTCCTGTCGCACTTTTCGCACCCCTAGCTCAATTGGACAGAGCGTCGGCTTCCGAAGCCGAAGGTTAGAGGTTCGATCCCTCTGGGGTGTATCCGCGGCGGTCGAACCGCCAGAATGTTCAGGGCCTCTGCATCACGTTGTAGTGCCTTGCTCCGGTTACTTCCCGAGCGGCCATGCCGGCCATCGGCCGTGGTGTTGTCGGACCTGCCGCTGGCGGACCGGGCCACTTGTGCCGATGCGGGACGCAGCCGATGTCCGCCTTTCCCACGCCCGAGATGTCTGAAGCCGCCCCGCCCGCCGTTGCGACGAGCACCGCCGCCGTCGTACGCCAGACCGCCGTCGTGCTCGGCTGCTTCGCCGTCGCCGGCACTGGTCTCTTCCTCGCCGCCAATCAATTCGCCGTCGCCGAGTCTGCCCAACATGCCGAGCGGCACAGCGTGCCCCGCGTCTCGCTCATGCGGCCGGTCGACGGTGAGTCGAACGTTCCGTCCACCGCCAGCTTCCGCGCCGAACTCTTCCTGCCGACCGTTGGCGTCGGAGCTGATCCGGCGACGGCGGCGGGCGTGCGGCTCCTCGACGCACAGGGCCAGCTCGTGCCCGCCCGCGTCACCGTCGCGGCCGACGGCGGCAGCGTGACGCTCGTCCCCAAGTCGCCGCTGAAGGCCGGCGGCACGTACGCCTTCCAAATCACCGAGGCCTTCCGCGACGAGGCCGGCGTGTCGTTCATTCCGCAGTCGGCGAAGGTCACGATCGCCGACGACGGTGCGCTCGCGCAAGTGCCCGCGGGCGTGGCGTACGAGCAAGTTCCGCTGCCGCAGCAGCTGCCGCGGTCGCTCTACACGGTGCTCGCTCTCGGGCCGGGGACCGACGATCGTGACGACCTGTTCGCCGCGACGGCCGACGGACGGATCTTCCGGTACGCCGTCGCCGAGGATGGAACGCTGACCGAACGGGCCGTGCTCGACGCCCTGCCGCGAGCAGCCGGTGGGCCACGAATGGTGACCGGCCTCGCCTTCGATCCCGCCGACCGCAGCCGGCTTTGGGTCAGTCACGGCATTGCCGCGCTCGAAGGCGCCGACGACTACACCGGCGTGCTGACCGTTTTGCACGGCGATGACTACGCGACCGCCACCGATCGCGTCGTCGGCCTGCCGCGGGCGTTCAAGGACCACCTCAACTTCGCCCTCGCCTTCGACCCGCGGGACGCCCGCTCGCTCTACCTGAGCCAGGGCAGCAACACCGGCATCGGCGGCCGCGACTCGAAGTGGAACCATCGGCCCGAGCGTCTGTTGACGGCGGCGATCCTGCGCATCGACCTCGACCGCCTGCCGACGGACGGCCCGCTCGACGTCGCGACGCCGGTCGAGCCGGACAGCCCGTTCGCCGGCGGCGACTACGACCCGAACGCCGCCGACGCGGCCGTTACCGTGCACGCGACCGGCGTGCGCAGCGGGTTCGACCTGCTCTGGCACTCGTCGGGCCGACTCTTCACTGCGATCAACGGCTCGGGCACGGGCGGCAACGCACCGGCCGTCCTCGACGCCGACGGCAGCGTCGTCGCGAATGCGCCGATGTCGATCGGACACACGACCGACGACACGCTCGCCGACGTCACCGATGCCGGCGGCTACCACGGCCACCCGAACCCGGTCCGACGCGAGTACGTGCTCATGGGCGGCAACCCGACGGCGGGCATCGACCCGCAGGAAGTTCCCGACTATGCCGTCGGCGTCGAGCCGGAGGCGGCCTTCGTCCTGCCGGCGCTTTCTCTCGGCAAAGGACGCAGCGTCAACGGCCTGCACGAGAGCCGCGCGGACGTCTTCGACGGTGTCCTCCGCGGCAAGGTCTTCGCCGCACGACTCAGTGCCGGCGACGACCTCGTCGTCCTCGACATCGACAGCAACGGCAATGCCCGCGGCCAGATCGTCGGCATTCCGGGCCTCGACGGGCTGGCCTCGCCGCTGGACGTCGTCGAGGATCCGTCGACCGGCAACCTCTACGTCACTGAATTCGACGAGCGTCGCATCATGCTGCTTCGCCCGGTCCGGTGACGCTGCGGACGACCCGCGCGACGTGCGTCTCGAAGTCGCCGTCGCCGGGGAGCCAGGTCACGTTCTCGAAGCGGCGGAACCACGTCATCTGCCGCTTGGCGAGCTGCCGCGTGCGGATCTTGATCTGCTCGGCGGCGTCGGCGAGCGTGCGTTCGCCGCGGACGACCTGCGTGAGCAACGCGTAGCCCGCCGCCTCGCCGGCGGTCGCGGAGAGGTTGCCGTGGGTGTCGAGCAGCTTGTGGACCTCGTCGAGCCAGCCGGCTTCGAGCATGGCCCGGCTCCGTGCGTTGATCCGCCGATTCAGCTCCGGCCGCGGCCAGTGGAGGCCGAAGCGGACGCTCCGCACGCGATCGGGCCCGGCGTCCCATTGTCGTTGCAGCTCCGTGATGGTCCGGCCGGAGAGCGTGTAAACCTCGAGCGCGCGGACGAGCCGCTTGCGGTCGTTGACGTGCAGCCGCGCCGCCGCGTCCGGGTCGACGGCGGCGAGTCGCGAGAGCAGTTCGTCGTCCGGCACGTCCGCGAGCGTCGTGCGAAAGTCGGCATCCGCCGCCGGTCCGTCGAAGAGGCCGCGGAACAACGCCTGCCAGTAGAGCGGCGTTCCTCCGACCGCCACGACCGGCCGCCCCGCCTCCTTCGCTTCGGCCAGCGTCGCGTCGGCCACCTCCAGCCACCGCGCGACGGCGAACGTCTCGGTCGGCTCGATCACGTCAAGGCCTCGATAGTCGACCTCCGCCCGCTCCGCCGCCGTCGGCTTGGCGGTGCCGATGGCCATGCCGCGGTGAACGGTCATGGAGTCGACGGCGAGCAGGATCGCATCGCTTCGTCTCGCGACTTCGTGGGCGAGTGCGGACTTGCCTGATGCGGTCGGACCGAGGATCGCGGTGACGGGCGTCTCCTGTCTTTCCGAAGCGGTCATCTACGCGACCTTGCCCGCAAGCACCGGGAGCTTCCGCGCGGTTGATCGCTTTGGCTCGCCGACGAGGTCGTAGTGCTGGAAGTCGGTCAGTGTCACGTCGAGCAGCTGCCCGGCATGCAGTTCGTCTTTCGAGGCGACGTAGGTGACGCTGTCGATGTCGGGCGCTTGGCCCGTCGTGCGGCCGGTGTAGACGAGCGAGCCGTCGTCGGCCTCGCCAACAGAGGCGTCGATGAGCACTTCCACCGTCTGGCCGACACGATCTGCATTACGCTCGAAAACGACCTTCTGTTGGGCTTCCATCAACTCGCCGTAGCGGCGGGTTTTCGTTTCCTGGTCGATCTGCCCGCTCATCCTGCCCATCGGCGTGCCGGGCTCGGGCGAGTACTCGAAGACGCCGACGTGTTCGAAGTGGCCTTCGCTGATCCAGTCGACGAGCTCGCGGTGCTCGGCCTCGGATTCGCCGGGGCTGCCCGTGATGAACGTCGTCCGCAACGCCAGGCCCGGCACAGTCGCGTGCAGCTTGTCGATCAGCGTCGTCGTCAGGTCGCGGTCGACCTTGCGCTTCATGCGGGCCAGGACGTCGGTATTGATGTGCTGCAACGGCATGTCGACGTACGGCACGATCCGCTTCGCCGCCGCCATCGCTTCGATCATCTCGTCGGTGAAGCAGGACGGATATGCGTACATCAGCCGGACCCAGGCGACATCGGCGGGCAGGTCCTTATCCAGCGTCTTGAGCAAGCCGGCCAGCCCCTTGTCGCGGCCGTGGTAGCCGATATCGGTGCCGTAGCTCGTCGTGTCCTGGCCGATGAGCAGCAGCTCGACCGCCCCATCCGCCGCCAGTTCCTGACCTTCGGCCAAGATGTTCGCCATCGGCTTGCTCCGCATCGGCCCGCGGATGCTCGGGATCGTGCAGAAGCCGCAGCCCTGGTTGCAGCCTTCGCTCATCCGCAGGTACGCAAAGTGCCGCGGCGTCAGACGAAGCCGGGCCCGGTCGTCCTCGAACGTCGGCAGCCGCATTCCACGCTTGCCCCTAGTCTGCTTGTCGAGCAGCAATTCCGCGGGCGCCTTACGTAGGGTGGGCTTCAGCCCACCACTCGATGGGGCGTCGGCATTCGATGGTGGGCTGAAGCCCACCCTACTCAGATCGGACGCAGATGCATCGGAGATTGCGTGGTATCGGCCAAGGAAGTGGTCCTCGTCGCCGTTGCTCTCGCCGCGGACGGCCTTGACGATGTGGTCACGGTCGAAGACGCCCACGAGCTTGTCGATGCCGGGCGCGTCGGCCAGCAGCTTCGTCTTGTGCCGTTGCACGAGGCAGCCGGCAACAACCACACGCTTCACCTGGCCGGTCGTCTTGAGGTCGATCGCCGCGTAGATTTCAGCCATCGATTCGGTCTTGCTGGCCTCGAGGAAGCCGCAGGTGTTGATGACGATCGCATCGGCCTCGTCGTGGTCGGGCGTCACCGCGATGCCGTCGGCGGCGAGCAGGCCGAGCATGCGCTCCGAATCCACGAGGTTCTTCGCGCAGCCGAGGCTGACGAAGGCGACGGATTCGATCTCGGAAGCAGTAGAACTCGACATAGACAAACTCGCGGCGGCCATCTTATGCGACACGCACGCCAGGCGGGTTCGTCCTGCAGTCTCTACAGATGCAAGGCAACCTTCTCAGCAAGCGACGCGTACGACCAGCACCGCCCCGGCAACACCGTCGTTCGCTCATCGGGATCCGTGGCAAGATCGAAGAGCAGCTCGCTCCCGTCACCGTAGCGGCACAGTTTCCAGCGCCCGTCGGTCGCGACGGCCATGCGAATCGGCGGGTCGAACGACACGTGCCCGCGGCCCAGGCCGCTGTTGTGGTAGACGCACGTTGCAACCTCGCGACGCCCGTGCAACGGATTTATCGCGTCAGGCATCACTTTCGAATCGCCGCCGGCCGCGTGCAGCGACATCGCTGCGACGTCGTTGAGCTGCACCACCTGATCGCTCGTGCCGACCCGGATCTGGCCGGGCCAGCGGACGAGCAGCGGGACGTGGACGTTCGCCTCGTACGGCAAGGGCGAGTCCATCATCGCCCCGCCGCCATAGTAGAAGTCATAGACGTCCAACCCGTCGTGCGGGTGGCGACGCTCGCTTTCAATGCGGCCGCTTTGCTCGTGCAGCTTGCCGACCCGGCCGGTGTGGTAGCCGAGGCGGCGCAGGTATTCGGGCAACAGAACGGGCTCATCGGCGAGCGTGCCGTCAAGATCATGCACGCCGTGCCGAACGACGTGGTGGCCGGTCAGCATCGACGCCCGCGACGGCGTACAGATCGGGTTCGTGCAGTAGCACTTGCCGAACCGCATCCCGCCCGCGGCGAGCCGGTCAAGATTTGGCGTCAGCACGGCGGTCGAGCCGTAGCAGCCGAGCGAGTCGAACCGCTGCTGGTCCGTCACGATCCACCAGATGTTCGGCGGCTTGCTCACGCGAGGACGGTGTCGACGTGTTGCTTGGCCTCGCGGTACGCATCGGCGACGCGGGCGAGATCTTCCCGGAAGACGCCTGATACGGCCCGGCGGGGGTGTCGCCGCACAAATCGGCAGCATGCATGGCGGCCTTGAGCGACTTCATGAACGACGACCCGAATCGGCCGCTCGCGTAGAGCGTCGAGACGAGCCGAATCACGACGCCGTGCAGCTCGCGAACCCGCCGCAGGTCGCCCGCGACGGCCGTTCGATAGAGTGCGACGTAGAGCGGCGGAAACAGGTCTGCCCCGCCCGCGACAATGCGGTCGCACAACAAGAACGGCTACGACAAGAGAATCGGCGACGGCCAGGACAAGAACACGACCCGTATCAGCGATGACTTCGTCGTGCCCGACGGCTTCGACAGGTGGCTCTACCTGACGCAGGTCGCACAAGCGCGTGCGATGACGGCCAGCCTCGGCTGGTTCCGGTCGCTTTACCCGTACAACCACGGCAGTCTCATCTGGCAGCTCGACGATTGCTGGCCCGGCTCGAGCTGGTCGTTGATCGACCTCGACACGCACGGCGTCGGCCGATGCAAGCCGGCGTGGCACGCGGTGCGGCGGGCGATCGCGCCGCGCGTCTGCAACGTCATGCCGCGGGGCGTGACGAAGGTCGGCGGCTGGGGCGACAACGCCTACACCGACTGCCCCGTCTGCATCCCCGCACGCACGACGTTCATCACCGGTCGCCGTGCGCTCGAGAACGGGCAGCCGGCGTACGCGGGCAAATGGCGGCTCGACCGCGACCGTCGCGACTTCCTCAGATCGCTCCTCACCGCCGCCGGCTATTTACGAGCCGTACTACTTAATGTACGACCCGGCCGATGCGTCGCCGCTGGTCCGCGGGTTGGTCCGGGGCACGGACGACGAGCCGTTCGAGATGTTCTGCGACCGCCACCGATTCAACGCGGGGCCGATGGGCGAGCAAGAATTGCGACACGCCAAGGCCGTCTACTACGGCATGGTGACGAATCTCGACCACCAGCTCGGCCGTCTTCTAGGTCAGCTCCGCCTGCTCGGCGACGGCGAGCAGACGCTCATCCTCTACACGAGCGACCACGGCGAGGCCCTGGGCGACCACGGTCTTCTCGGCAAGCGGACGTTTCTCGAGTGCTCGGCGAAGGTGCCGATGATCGTCCGCCCGATGGCGACGTGGCGGACGGACGATTACGTGCCGGGCCGCGTGAGTCGCGACCTGGTCGAGTGGTGCGACGTGCTGCCGACGCTCTGCGCCGCGGCCGGGGCACACGTACCCGTCGAATTTGCCGGCACGGCGGCGGCGCGATACCTGGCGGACCATCCACGACATGCGCTGGACGTACATCGATGCTTCACCCGGCCGGGGCTCGTGAGGCAGTGTCACTTGCTCGACCATGGACATCGTGCGTGCCGGCACGATGTGAATAACTTTACAAATGGCTACAATGCAACGTCTTATGACGCAACCCTTGTACGGCCATTGGTAAACTTGTACGCTGGGTCGATGCGTTCAGGTAACGGGGCTCAAAAGTTGAAGAGGCACCAAACGCTCAGCGTCGAGGGCGGCGACGGCGTTTCGGCGGCCGTGGCGGAGGTGCGAAATCTGGACATCACGACCTACGCCCGGGCCGTCAGGTACCTCGACTCGCTCATCGATTTCGAACGGCGGAAGGTTGTCCGGTTTACGCCGGAACAGTTCAACCTCGACCGCATGCGCGGCCTCTGCCGTGAGTTGGGCGACCCGCATCTGAAGTACCCGACGATCCACGTCGCCGGCAGCAAGGGCAAGGGCAGCACGTGTGCCATGATCGCGGCGATGCTGCGGGCGGCGGGGTTGACGGTCGGGCTCTACAGCTCGCCGCACCTGGTCGACGTTCGCGAACGAGTCCGCATCCTCCGGCCCGGCCGCGATCCGCTGGAGCTGCCGCAGGGCGACATGATCCCGCAAGCGGCAATGGCCCGGCTCGTCGCCGAGGTGCAGCCGCACTGCGAGAACGCCCGGCTTCGGCCGACCTACTTCGACGCGCTCACGGCCGTCGCCTTCCAGCACTTTGCCGAGCAGCAGGTCGACGTCGCCGTCATCGAGGTCGGCCTCGGCGGGAGACTCGACAGCACCAACGTCGTCGAGCCGATCGTCAGCGTCGTCACCAGCATCAGCGAAGACCACCTCGCCCAGCTCGGCCCGACGATCGCCGACGTCGCCCGCGAGAAGGCCGGCATTTTCAAGCCGGAGACGGTCGCGATCACCTGCGAGCACGCCGATGAACGCGTCATGCCGGTGCTGCGTCAGCAGGCCAAGGACGCCGGGGCGGAGCTGAAGGTGCTCGGCATCGACCTCGAGTTCACGCAACGCTTCGAGGCAAGCCGCATGCTCGGCCGGCACAACCGCGTCGGCTTCGAGACCGAACGAACGCGGCTCGACCATCTCAGCGTCCCGCTCTTCGGCGAGCACCAGGCGACCAACTGCGGCCTCGCGCTGGCGGCCGTCGACGAGGCCAAGCGGCACGGCCTGAAGATCACGGATCACGCGATGGTCGCCGGGCTGGACGGGCTGACGCTCGAAGGGCGGATGGAAGTGCTGCGACGCGAGCCGCTGGTCATTGCCGATTGCGCCCACAACCCGGCGAGCATCGAGGCTTTGTTCCGCGGCATCGGCCAGTACTTCGAGGCCGATAGCACGACCGTCATCTTCGGCTGCTGCGACGACAAGGACGTGGCGGGCATGCTGCGTCAGCTCGCGGCCGGCGCGGACAAGACGATCTTCTGCCGCGTCGACAGCGTCCGCAGCGCCGACCCGCGCGAGCTGCAGCAGCGCTACCTCGACGACCACGCCCGCAGCAGCCAGGCCGCCGACACGCTCGACGAGGCCCTTCGCCTAGCGCGTCGCGGCGTGACGGACGACGACCTGCTCGTCATCACCGGCAGCTTCTACATCGTCGGCGCAGCCAAGAAGCGGCTGGCGAAAAAGGCGTCGCGGTCGAACCGGGCGGCCTAGGCCGGAACGGCGTCGCGTGTTTCTGCCGCCGCGTTTGCCATCGTCGGCGGCAGGCGGACAATCGGCGGCTTGCTCTACCCGTCTCGCGGCTCCCGACAATTGCGGTTGCGTCGGCTCCGCGTGATGGCATTCGTCCTTTGCCTCACGACGTCCGCGCTCGCCGACCCGGCGCAGGAGATGCGGCCGACGCGGTCTGCGACCGTCATAGCGGCCGAGGCCATCGGTTGGACGCGTGACGGTGTCGAGGCGATCCTGCTTCGCGGCGGCGACGGACAAATCACGATCCGGGCCGACGATGCGACGCTGCGGGCGGACGACGCCGTGCTCTGGATTCGCAAAGAGCCGCGTTCGCCGCGACGACTGATCGACGTCGTGCTGCTCGGCGGGGCGAGTTGGCGGACGCCGGAGGCGACGGGCGAGGGCGAGGCGCTGCGGGTGAATTTCATATCGGACACCTCGCCGTTGATCCGGGCGACGACGCGGACGGCGGCCGACGCTTCGGCGGATCCGCTGTATCTCGAGGCGGCGGCGATGCGGCAAGACGAACTTGCCCTGCCGCAGCCGGCGACGCAGGCGAACGCGGATCAACCGATCACCGAACCCGCCGCCCCGCCACCGCCACTTGCCGCGACCGTCTTGCCGCCGGAGCCGCGTGTCGGTCTTCAGGTCGGCGAATTGCGCACGCTCCTTGACGATCGAAACAACGTCGCCGTTGAACTCACCGGCGGCGTCTTCGTGCTGCGCGAGACGCCGGAGGGCGACCTGCTCGAAGCCCGCGCCGACCGCGGCGTCATCTTTACAGACGTCGCGCGTCTGGCCGACCTCGTCGGCGGCGACGACGCGGTTCGGCGGGCGACGGGCGTGTATCTCGAGGGCGACGTGCAGGTCATCTTCACGCCCGCCGAGCCACGCGGCGGGCGTGGGCCCCGGAATCGGGAGCAACGGCTTTTCGCCCGCAAGGCGTACCTGGATCCGCGGAACCTGACGGCGACGCTGAGCGACGCGGTGCTGCACATCGAGACGGGCAATCGCCGCGAGCTGCCGCTGACGATGCGTGCTGCGACGCTTCGCCGGCTGACCGACGGCGGCTTCGAGGGGCGTGGCGCGGAGCTGTCGACGAGTCGGCTTCGGAATCCGTTGCTCTCGCTTAACGCCGGCCGCATCTTCGTCGGCGGACCGAGGCCGAGCGGGACGCGGACGTTCGGCGGCGAGAACCTGACGGCGCGAAGCTTCGGCATTCCGATCTTCTACTTTCCCATCGTCCGCGGCAGCACCGCCGCCGGTCGGCTGCCGTTGCAGAGCGTGGCGATTTCGACCAGCGACAACTTCGGCGTCGGCTTGCGGACGCGATGGGGCCTCTTCGAAACCTTCGGCGGCACGCCGCCCGAACCGCTCGACGCGAGCTACGGCCTCGAGTACTACACCGAACGCGGCCCACGCGGGCGACTTGATCTTGCGTGGGCCGGCGACTTCCTCCTCGGCGGCGGATTGGCCGAAGACGCGGGGCCGCAGCCGACGACGTACGCGGGCTCGCTGCGACTCGACGGCATCCTGGAGAAGGGCCTCGACGACCTGCCGGGCAATCGGCGAACGCTCGACCTCAACGGGCCACGTGGCCGATTCGAGCTGCGACACGCCCAGCGACTGCCGATGCTCGGCGGCCTCGAAGACACCGCCGCCGACGCGCTCGGACTGGCCACACCGCCCTCGGCCGGCGACGGCGACCTCGTCGTGCTGCTCCGCCTCGGCGGCCTCAGCGACGCGACCTTTCTCGAGACGTTCGACCCGCAACGCTTCTACGAGGGCGAGCCGCACGACGCACGCCTGGCCCTGGCGCGTCGGCGTGGCAACCGGCTGACGACGGCGGAGCTGCGGCTGGCAACGCACGCCTTCGCCACCGTCGCCGACGAGGTCGAGGAGAACACGACGATCGAACGTGTCCCCGAAATTACCGGCGGAAGCTGGGGCGACCGCATCGGCGGCCTGACAGTCTCGACCGAAGCCCGCGTCGGCCTGCTGGCCTTCGACGGGCTCAGCGGCGAGCCGGACCTCGACCTCGGCTTCACCTCCGCGACCCGCCGCGGCCAGCCGAGCTACGGCTATACGGGAACGAGCGAGCGGATCCTGCCGCGGCTCGACCTGCGGCAGGAGGTGCAGATGCCGCTCGACGTCGGGCCGGTCCGTGTGACGCCGTTCGCCGTGGCGCGAGGTTCCTTCTACGGCGACGCGCCCAGCGGTGCGTCGCAGCTGCGCGGCCTGCTGGGCCTGGGCGTGCGGGCGGCGACGACGGTCGCGCGAGTTGATGACGAGATCTTCAGCCGCATCCTCTCGATCAATCGTGTCCGACACCTCGTCGAGCCCTACGTCGACGCGTTCGCCGCCGCGGCGACGGGCGAGCCGAGCGACGTCTACATCTATGACGCCGGCGTCGACGACTACCGCCGCCTCGTCGCCAGCCGCGTCGGTCTGCGGCAGCGTTGGCAAACCTATCGCGGTCCGCCCGGTGCCAAACGCAGCGTCGACTTTCTCGAAGTCGACGTGTCGGCCGCACTTTTCGCCACGGACGACGCCAGCGAAGGCGGCACGGCGGCGGCGAACGTGGCGGATGACTTTCGTGGCATTTACTTCGCGACGCGGCCCGAATCTTCCCGGCCGCGTGACACGCTGACGGCGTCGAGCCTCTGGCGCGTCAGCGACTCAACCGCCGTCGTCGGCGACGCCGCGTGGGCGTTGGCCGGGCCACGCGAAGGCGACCTGCTCGTCGCCAACGCCGGCCTCATCGTCGACCGTGGCGGCCGGCTCCGCTACGACTTCGGCGGCGAATACATCCGCCCGCTCGACGAGCTCAGCCTGCTCGGCACGATCAACTACGACCTGACACAACGCTACACCATCGCCGGCTCAGCCCGCGTCGACATCGAGGAGGGCGAGGTCCGCGACAGTGCGATCCGCGTAACGCGATTCTTCGATCGGGCCGCACTCGACGTTGAATTCTTCCTCGACCGCATCGGCGACGACAGCGGCGTCCGATTCCGCTTCCGCCTGACGGACCTGCCGGTGGCGGCGTTGCAGACGCCCTGAACTTCGCCGGCTTTCGCGAGCCTCCGCTGCCAGTACGCTCGGCGGCGATGCCTCGTCCGACCGCGCGTGATGATGTCGAGCGCGTGCTGCTGCCCGGCGAGCAAATCGCGTCGCGTGTGGCGGAGCTTGCCGAGGCGATCACGACCGACCACTCGCCGCCGAACGTGTCGGGCGAGGCCGAGGTGACGATCGTGCCGGTGCTGACGGGCGCGCTCGTTTTCGCCGCCGACTTGATTCGTGCGATTCCGCTGCCGATTCGGATTAACCTGGTGGCCGTCAGCAGCTATCCCGGCCGCAGCATCAGCAGCGTCGGGCCGACGGTGCTGGCCGAAGATCTGGCGAAGCAACTTGGTGACGTGCAGGGCCGGCACGTCGTGCTCGTCGACGACATCCTCGACAGCGGGCGCACGCTTGCTGCGTTGATCGATGCCGTCGGCAAGCTGGAGCCGGCCAGCGTGCGGACGTGCGTGCTGCTCCGCAAAGAGCTCCCGCAAGCGCCGGCCGTCGAGGCGGACTACGTCGGCTTTGCCGTACCAGACGAATTTGTCGTCGGCTACGGACTGGACTTCGACGGGCGCTATCGGAACCTGCCGGACGTGGCCGTGTTGTCGCCGCGGATCTTCGCAGGGTCCGAGTAGAAGTCGCTACGATGCGCCCGGAATGCTGACGTTGCTCGTGCTGCAGGGCCCGGACCGTGGCCGGCGGTTCGAGATGCCGGACCGGCCGACGCTCATCGGCCGCGAGCGGGCCAACGTCCGCCTCGACGACACGACCTGCAGCCGCCGCCACGCCGAGCTTCGTCCCAGCGCGTACGGCGACCGCTGGACCGTCCGCGACCTCAACAGCAGCAACGGCACCTGGCTCAACGGCAACCGCGTCTTCGGACAACCGACGCCGATCAAGTCCGGCGACCAGCTCCGCGTCGGCAAGACGCTGCTGCTCTTCGGCGCTGCCGCCGGCGTCAGCCGCGCCGCCGGCGAGCAGGTGACGCTCGAGACGCCCGAGTCCGGCATGGACAGCAGCATCGTCAGCACGCTGCCGACCGTCGGCAACGACGACTCGGTCGTCCTCGCCGTCCCCGAACCGGCGGCGGCGGCGATGAGCAACCTCAAGGTCCTGTATCGCCTCGCCGCCGCACTCGGCAGCCAATTCACGACCGACCAGGTGCTCGACGTCGTGCTCGACCTCGTCTTCGAGACGGTCAAGGCCGACCGCGCCGTCGTGCTGCTGTACGACGCCGAGGGCGAGCTCGTGCCGCAGGTCGTTCGGCGGCGTGACGAAGATCCGGACGATTCCGAACCCGCCGACGATGCCGAGGAAGCAACGGCCTCGCCCATCCGCGCCAGCCGCACGATCGTTGATCACGTCCTCCGTACCGGCGACGGCGTTCTCTGCAGCAACGCCATGGCCGACCGGCGGTTTCGCAGCGGGCAAAGCGTGCAACGCATGGGCATCCGCAGCGCGCTTTGTGTGCCGATCAAGGCCCGTCGACTCGACGCCCGCGCGGCCGTCGCGGCTGGCACGACACAGCCGGGCGATGCCTCCGACGATGCCGAAACGCTCGGCGTGCTCTACGTCGATTCGAGCGTGCAGAGCTACACCTACGGCACCGAACAGCTCCGCCTGCTCAGCGCGTTCGGCCTGCAGACGGGCCTGGCACTGCAGAACGCCCGGCTCTACCGGCAAGGCCTGCGGGCCGAACGGCTCGCCGCCGTCGGCGAAACGGCGGCGGCGCTCTCGCACTCGGTCAAGAACATCCTGCAAGCGCTCAAGGGCGGCGTCAGCGTCGTCAACATGGCCCGCCGTCGCCGCGACTGGAACCAGCTCGACAAAGGCTGGCAGGTCGTCGACCGCAACCTGGACCGAATCTACGGCCTGACGATGAACCTGCTCGCCTACGCCAAGCCGCGCGAGCCGGAGCGGCGGCTGATGAATCCGGGCCGCGTGATCGACGAGTGCGTCGATCTCGTCGCGCCGCTGGCCGAACGACGCGGGGCGATGGTGTTCGCCGACATCGCCGAGGATCAGCCGCCGGTGCCGATCGATCCGGAAGGCTTGCACCAGGTCCTGATGAATCTGCTGAGCAACGCGATCGACGCCCTGCAGCCGAGCGAGCCCGGCGAGCTGAAGGAGGACGGCACGAGCTCGCCGGGGCCAACCGGGTTGATCCGCGTGACCTGCCGCTACGACGCCGAGGGCAAGCGGACGATCCTGACCGTCGAGGACAACGGCCGCGGCATCGACCCCAACGTCCGCCGGCACCTGTTCGAGCTCTTTCACTCGACCAAAGGCAATCGCGGCACTGGCCTGGGCCTGCCGGTGGCGAAGAAGGTCGTCGAAGAGCACGGTGGCACGATCGACGTCGAGAGCGAAGCCGGCCGCGGCACGACGTTCCGCATCACGCTGCCCGCCTTTGCCGAGCAGGCCGACGATCCGGCGCACACGCACGTCGGCGACGCGTGACACTCGAAGAAGCCGCCTCGCGAACGAGGCGGCTTCGGCTTGTTCTGACAGGATCAGTCGGTCCTACCGACGCCGACGCAGCATCGTCAGGCCGCCGAGGCCGACGAGGGCGAGGCTGGTCGGCTCGGGGATGAGCTGCCCGCGAACTTCGGCCGTGCCCGAGGCTTCGAAGCTGGTGACGAACGTGCCGTCGTCTTCGAGATCGGTGATGAGGCCCGAGAAGCTGACTGAGACCGGCTCGCTCGCGTCGATCTCGAGATCGAACGGCAGGTCCTGGTTGAAGATGTCGACCGAGCTGGTGACGCCGGTCACACCAATTTCACCGCCGGAGTAGAAGACCTGAACACTCGAGATGTCGGTGAACAGGAAGTCGAGGCCGCCGTCGAAGGACAGGTCAAAGAAGTTCGCCGAGGTCGGGCTGGCCGTCGACGTGGCAAGGCCACCGGCAACGGGGATGTTCGTCACGCCTTCGAAGAACGTGTTGAGCGTAATGTCGTCGGCCAGCGACAGCGAGCCGATCAGGCTGCCGTCGACGAAGAAGTCGGCGCTGATCAGCTCGTCTTCGATACCGTTGAAGCCCGCGCCACCCTGATCGAAGATGGCGTCGCCGTCGTAGCCGAAGTCGAAGCCGGTAACCGAAATCTGCAGCGCGGCCGACGCCGTGGTCGCCGCGGCAAGGCCGACAACGCCGGCAAGAAGAAAGTTGCGTGTCATAAGGTGAATCTCTCCGTCCAAACAATTAGGTGCACTGTCTCGTGGTCCAGGCCCGCGGCCCGGATGCCCCAGCGAAAAACTACCAGCATCTGCCACCGTCGGCGCGAACAAATTTGGCGGCAAAGCAGAATCTTGCACGCGATCTCGCGATGCGGTCGCGCCAGTCAGATCGTCCGCTATATCTCGCCCATCTTGACAGCGGAACGTTCGCGGCGTGCCGCACACGACCGGCTCTACGATGGCTGCCCATGCTCGAAGGCCTCACCGAACGCTTCCAGGGCGCCCTCCGCAACCTCGCCGGCCGCGGGCAGATCAGCGAGGAGAACGTCCGCGAGGCGATGCGTGAAGTCCGCACCGCCCTGCTCGAGGCCGACGTCAACCTCGAGGTCGTCCGCGAGTTCACCAAGAACGTCACCGACAAGGCGATCGGCCAGGAAGTCACGGCCTCGCTGAAGCCGGCGGACCTGATGGTCAAGATCGTCTACGACGAGCTGCTGGAGCTACTCGGGCCGGTCGACGCGAAGATCTACACCGTCACGCCGGGCCCGACGATCGTGCTGATGGCCGGCCTGCAGGGCAGCGGCAAGACGACGACCTGCGGCAAGCTGGGACGATACCTCCTCAAGCGCGGCCACAAGCCGATGCTCGCCGCGGTCGACCTGCAACGGCCGGCCGCGATCGAGCAGCTCGTCGTCGTCGGCGAACAGGCGGGCGTGCCGGTGTATGCCGACACGACGAAGGCTGCCGCGCACGGCCAGGTCACCAAGGGCGCCGCCGTCGCCGTCGCGCGGGCGGCGGTGAAGGAGGCCAAGTCGCAGAACCGGGACATCCTGATCCTCGACACCGCCGGCCGACTGGCGATCGACGACGACCTCATGGGCGAGCTGGCCGACGTCAACAAAGCCGTCGGCGGCGCGCATCAGATCTTCCTCGTCCTCGACGCCATGACCGGCCAGGACGCCGTCGGCACGGCCAAAGCGTTCAACGAACGTCTCGAGCTCGACGGCCTGATCCTCACCAAGTTCGATAGCGACACCCGCGGCGGTGCCCTGCTTAGTGCCAAGTACGTCACCGGCAAGCCCGTCAAGTTCCTCGGCACCGGCGAAAAGCTCGATGGCCTCGAAGAGTTTCGCCCCGAAGGGACGGCCCAGCGGATCCTCGGTGCCGGCGACCTGATGGGCCTGGTCGAGCAGGTCAAGGACAAGCTCGACGAGGAAGAGCTGGAGCGTCAGCAGGAGAAGATGATGAAGGGCGAGCTGACGCTCGACGACTTCATGAAGCAGATGGGCCAGATCAAGAAGTTGGGCAGCATGAGCAAAGTCATGGGCATGATCCCGGGCATGGGCGACCTGGCCAAGGCGAGCAGCATGGCCGGGCCGGAGATGGAAGGGATGATGGGGCGGATGCGGGCAATGTACGACTCGATGACGCCGGCCGAGCGGACGCGGCCGAGCATGATCGAGCACGGCCGGCGTCGCCGCGTTGCCGGCGGCAGCGGGACGCAGCCGGCAGACGTCAACCAGTTTCTCAAGCAGTTCGACGCGATGCGCGGCCTGACCAAACAGATGGCCGGCGGCGGCGTCGGGCGCATGCGCAGCCTCGTCGGCGGTCTCATGGGCGGCGGTCTCGGCGGCATGGCCCAATCCGGCGGCGGCCTCAAGACCAAAGGCTCGACCCGCATGCAGAAGAAAGACCGCAACAAGAAAAAGGGCCGGCGGCGGTAGTTTCTGATAGGCTCGTGTCGTGAGCGAGGTCCAGACGCTCCAATACGTGACGCCTGAGCAGAACGCCGGGAATGAAGTAGCGGCGTGGCCGCACCGGTTCCTGGTTCTTCTGTCGATCGGCCTGTGCTTGTACGGCACCTATCTCGTCACGACAGCGGGTTTCGCCATCTCATCCTTCATCCCCGCCAGCGGCGGTTGCGGGACGCACAAAATCCAGCCGCCCCTCGACTTCCGGTTCGGTTGCTACTGCATCGTAGCGGGCGTCGCACTTTCACTTTCCACGGTTCGACTCTCATTCCTTCGACGAGTGAAGCGTATCGCAGCGATATCCTCATGTACCTGCATCATCTCGATCTACGTGATATGCATCCTCCATCACTTTTTCTACAGTTGACAAGAAACCTCGAAGACGAGCATGTTGGAAGGCTGGATAAATGTGTCGCATGAGCATGGACGCCAAGTTCCTCGAGCATCTTGCTCGCTTTCTTCGCGGTTGTAGTGCCGCAGCTGCATGCGATGAGACCGCCCTCTGCGTCAGACGTCCCGACGAACGAACCACCAATTTGCGAACGCCAGCATCACGATCTGGAACCCCAGACTCGTCCCGAAGACCCAGCCGGCGGAGCGGCCGTCGTACATCTGGCCGGCTTTGCTGTAGCCGCGTTCGCGGGCGTCCTCCCGAAGCACCTCTTCGTCCGCATCCTCGTCCCGGGCGGCCCGTTCTCGATCTTCTCGTAACTCCTCGAGCGTCTCCGGCACAGCCTGCAGCTCGTTGGCCGACGCCATCGCCGCCTCGAGGCGTTGCACGATTTCGTTCGTCTTGGGGAACGGAGCGCGGATCGAAACGACGGTCGTGTGCACCGTCGACCAGATCGCTTGCTGCCGGCGCAGGCTGTCGGCAGTCTCGCGGGTTTTGTCGAGGTTCAGTCGAAGCGAGTTGAGTATGACTTCGCTGACGCCGGTGTCGGAACGTCGCTCAAGCTCCGCCGCGAGTCGTTCCGCCCGCGCGTCGAAGGTCGCAACCGTTTCCGCGACGGCCTGTTCCTCACGAAGCGTAATCACGTCGCCGCTGTTCAGGACGAAAAGACCGAACCACACGAGAATCGTCACGAGGATGGCCGCGACGCTGTTGCCGGTGAGCAGGCCGACGGTGGCGCTGATGACGAAGAGCGAACTAAAGAAGAAGACGACGTAAGGAATCGTCCAGAACAGCCCCGGCATCCAGATGCCGCCGCGCAACCCGATGACGACGTAGGCGGCCGTGGTGAACAATGCCGCTTGGGCCGCGACGAAGAGCAGGCCTGTCAGGTACCGCGTCAGAAACAGCCGAACCCGGCCGATCGAGCGAACGAGGTACAGGTCGGCGCTGCCGTCGTTGACGAGCGTCGGAATCAGGTCGGCGGTGCTGATCAGCGCGAGAATGATCGCGGCCCACGAAAGCCATAAGGCGACGCCGAATACGAGAAACAGGAACTGATAGACGATCCCCGGATCGATGACCCGCGTGTTCAACGTATCTCTCGGAAGCGTGTCGAAGAACGGAAACTTCAACCCTTCTTCATTCAGCTCGAAGATTCCGAACAATGCCGCGGCAAGGAAGCTGAGTCCGAGCGCAACCCAGAACAACTTCGCCGCCCGCAGGCGACGGACCGAATCGAGGAACAGGACCAAGATCTGCGTGAACGCGAGTTGCACGCCGCCGAGGCTTTGTTGTCTTTCCTTTCGTTCGACTGCTTTCGTCATCGGACGCCTCCCGCTTCGGCGTTGTCTTCGGCGACTGCGTCCATGAACAGGTCTTCCAGCGTCGGCCGCACCAGTCGAAAGCTGGACACGACGCGGCCGGCGGCGCGGAGGGCGTCGAGAACGTGTTGGGCGGCGTGCGGGTCGAGCGTGTTCATCGTCAGGCGGCCCGTTGCCGACAGCGTCAGCTCGAGGGTGCCGCGGGTCGCGGACGGCTGGTTGTTCTCGTCCGGCTGCCAGGTGACGCCGAGATCGCCGGCCAGCATCTGCGGCAGCTCGCTCGCGGCGGGCGGGTCGGCGAGCTCGATCTCGTAGAAACCACGCCCTCCGGCCAGCTCCGTCGGCGTGCCGAGGCGGCGAATCACGCCGCGGACCATCACGGCACAGCGGTCGCAGAGCAGCTCGAGCTCGCCGAGCAGGTGGCTATTGAGAAAGACGCAGGCCCCGCGGTCGCGACGCTCGGCGAGGACGTCGCGAATGAGCCGGCGGCCCTGCGGATCAACGCCGTCGGTCGGCTCGTCGAGCACGATCAGCTCCGGGCCGCGCTTCGCATCGCTTCCGCCGGCCAACGCCTGGGCGAGCCCGACACGCTGCCGCATGCCTTTGCTGTAGCCGCCGACGCGGCGGTCGGCCGCGGGCAGGAGCTCGACGCGGTCTAGCAGCTGCTCCGCCCGTCGACGCCGGGTCGCCCGCGGCAACCCGCTGAGGCCGGCGAAGAATTCGACCGTCTGTCGCCCGGTCAGATAGCCGGGAAACTTCGCCTGCTCCGGCAGATAGCCGATCTCGAAGCGGGCCGCCCGGTTCTGCGGCGTCTGGCCCAGCACGCGTGCCGTCCCCGCCGTCGGCCGCGACAGGCCCAGCAGGAGCTTGACGAGCGTGCTCTTACCCGCGCCGATGTTTCCGGCCACGGCGACGTAGCGCTTGCGG
>CAYQCT010000005.1:0-5340 GCA_964416015.1 uncultured Tepidisphaerales bacterium | reverse complement strand
CCGCGCCGTTGGGACCGAGCAGGCCGAAAATCTCGCCGCGCGGCACGTCCAGGTCGATGCCGCGGAGGGCTTCGACTGACTCGCCGCCGAACCAGCGCTTGAAGAACGGCGGGCGAAACGTCTTGACGAGGCCGGCCGTCGAGATGGCTGCGTCAGCGGAGGCGGACATGGCGGACGTATTCTGCTCAGCCGGCCGCGACGGCTTCGGCGCGTGTCGTTTCACGGTAGACGGCGGCGTGCTTGCCGTTGGTGCCATTCGAGGCAGCGTGGCCGTTGCCGTTCGTCGGCGGTTCCATGAGCCGGTGCGGGCGGCGGTTCACCTGCGCCGGCGTGTTGCCGTAGATGCGTCGGCGGGCGAGGTACAGCAATTCCTCCGTAATCCGCCGGTGCCGGGCCATCATATCCGCCAGCAACGCCAGCACGGCCACGAGCACCGCGAGCGTGAACAACGCCCCGCTGATGCTGATGAGGTTCGTGAACGGCTGCGTTTTGCCGGGATTCAGCAGGACGTAGTTGACCGCGACGACGCCGAGCACGAGCGTCCCAAGTGCCGCCAACAGGACCGCGAGCGCACCGAAGAATTTGAGCGGGCGGATGTCACGCATCGCCCGCACCAGGATCGGCCCCGTATTCGCGGCATATTTCCAGACGCTGCTGGCGACGCGACTCTTGCCGTGCTCCCGGACACCGCGAACCCGCAGCGGCACTTCCGTGATGCGCAGGCCCTTGCTGAACAGGTCGATGAAGCACTCCTGCGTGTACGTGTACCGGCCGAAAAGCGTCATGCGGTAGAGCGCTTCTCGATTGAAGCCGCGGAAGCCGCACGAGACGTCGGTGAATCGGCTGCCGCCGCAGACGCTGTTGACGATCTTGACGACGGCCCAGTTGCCCCAGAACTTCACGGCCGGCATCGTCGGGTGGTACTCGCGGTCCTTGAAGCGGCTGCACGTGACGAAATCCGCCTCGTCGGCCAGGAGCGGACGCACGAGGTGTCGCACGTCGTCCGGCTCGAATTGGCCGTCGCCGTCGATGTTGACCACGACGTCCGCCCCGCGGCGCATGGCGGCCTCGATGCCGGCCTGGAAGACGCGACCGAGGCCCGGGCGGCCGTGGATGTTGATGACGTGTGCCCCGGCCCGTCGTGCTTCGCGGGCGGTGTCGTCGGTGCTGGCATCGTCCATGACGATGACTTCGAGCGACGAAACCCCGTCAATATCCCGCGGCAAACCCTCGATCACGCGTGCGACGGTCTTCGCCTCGTTCTGGGCGGGGATCGTGACGACGAGCTTCATGGGGGCGGACATCGTAGCGCAACCGCAACCGCCGGTCGGCCCGACGACGAGACCAGGGGCGGCAGGGATCATGGCAACGTAATCCACAACCGCCGCGGTCACAATGTTCGACTGCGAACGTGCCGGATGGTTCCCTGCGGCCGCCTCATCGTGGCGCGTCCTTGGCCCACCGCAACAGCGTCCGCACGCCGAAGCCCGTCGCACCCTTCACGTACGGCGGCTGGTCCTTCTCGCTGTCGGCGGTCGGGGCGATGTCGAGGTGGCACCACGGCACCTCCGGCCCGCCGCCGACGATGTTGCCGGGAACGAAGTGATGCAGAAACTCCGCTGCCGTGCACGCCCCGCCCCACCGGCCGGGCGCGTTGACGATGTCGGCGACGTTGCTCTTGAGCGCTTCGCGATACTCCGGCCCCAGCGGCATCCGCCAGTACTTCTCGCCCGTCTCGCGCCCCGCCTGCTCGAGGGCGACGAACAGGTCGTTGTCGTTGCTCCACGCCCCGGCCCGCTCGAGGCCCAGCGCGACGACCGCCGCGCCTGTCAGCGTCGCCAGGTCCACACACGCCGACGGCTTGTACTCGCCGATGCCCCATGCCAACGCGTCGGCCAGGACGAGCCGGCCCTCGGCGTCGGTGTTGGTGACTTCGACCGTGACGCCGTTGTACATCGTGAGGATGTCGCCGGGCCGATAAGCGTTGTGCGCCGGCATGTTCTCCGCCGCGGCCAGGACGCCGACGACGGGCCGATCGAGCCCGACGGCGGCGACGGCGGCCATGAAGCCGAGCACCGCCATGCCGCCGCACTTGTCGAAGACCATCGACTGCATGTTCGCCGACGGCTTGATGCTGATGCCGCCCGTGTCGAACGTGATCGCCTTGCCGATCACGAGCAGCGGCGGCGTCTTGTCCTTCTTCTTGCCCTTGCCGCCGGCGGCGTTGTGCTCGAGCACAATCATGCAGGGCGGCGTCATGCTGCCTTGGCCCACCGCCAGCAGGCCGCCCATGCCGAGCCGCTCGGCCTTCTTGGCGTCGATCACGCGGCAGGTCAGGCCCGTCGCCTCGGCCAGCCGCTCTGCCTCCTCGGCGAGCGTCGCCGGGTTGATCGAGTTGCCCGGCCGGTAGGCAACGGTGCGGGCGTAGTTCTGCGCCGTCGCGACCGCCGCCGCCTCGCGAACGGACGCGTCGTCGCCGCCGAGCACCGTCAGCTTTGACGGCCACGCCTCCGGCTTCGGCGTGGCGGTGCCCTTGCCCTCGCTCGGCTCGAAGCTGCCGACGACGAAGCCCGTCACGACGTCCGCCGCGTCCTCGTCCCGCGGCGGCACGACGGCCAGCTCGTCCACGCCCAGCCGCCGACCGGCGCGTGCGACGGCGGCGCCGAACTTCATCATCTGCCCGACGCGGTCGTCGTGCGAGACCTCGCCGACGCCGACCAGGATCACGCGTCGCCCGCTGACGGCCGTCGCGACGTCGCCCGGCCTGCCGGTGGCGCTGCCGTCGTCGATCAACTGCTGCAACGCACCCCGCGCGTCCTCCGGCAGCATCGCCAGGTCGGCCAGCAACGACGCCTTGCCATCGACGCGACCGGCCGCAGCGACGACGCACGTGCCCGGCTTCGTCGACTCGCTCGTCGTCACACGAACGTCCACGCCCGTCGGCAGATCCGCCAACGGCAACGTGTGCTTCTTGAGCGACGTGTGCTTCTTGACGGGTTTCCTCTTCTTGGCAGTGGCTGGCATCGCGGCAGCGTACGACATCGGCGTAGCGTGCATGCCCGTGGCGCGGCCCCGTCGACAGCAACGCTTTTTCGTCGCCGCGCTCTTCGCCTCCGCCGCGTTCGCGCATTTCGGCCCGGAGCTCGCCGGCGTACGTGCGGTGGCGTCGCTGCTGGTTGCACCGGTTGCCGTGCCGGCCCACGCCATGGCGGGCGTCGCGGGGCGCATGTTCGACGACGTGCCGACGGACCTCGCCTCGCCCGACGAGCCGCGTGACGAGTCGACCGTGTACGCCGAGAACGTCGCATTGCGCCAGCAGGTCGAACGTCTCGCCGCGGCCTTGCAAACGATCGGCAACGTCGCCCGCGACCGCGCCGCACTCGGCGGCGACCTGTTGCCGCACTGCCGCCCGGCCCGCGTGATCGGCCTGACCAACGACAGCGGCGGCGAGATGCTGCAGATCGCCGGCGCGGGCGAGCCGGGGCAACGCGTGCTCTTCGCTCTCGACGGCAACGTCGGCCTCGTCGGCACCGTCGAAGCCGCCGCCGGTGGCATCGCCAGCGTCCGCCTGCTCAGCGATCCGCAGCACCGGCCGACGACCGCCGACTTCGTCGACTACGAGGCCGACCAGGAGGACGCGAACTCCACCGCCGTCGTCGTCACGGGCAGCGGCGACGGCACGATGACGGTCGCCCGCTTCCGCACCCGCGACGTTGCCGACCGCGAGATCGGCCCCGGCACTGCCGCCGTCTGCGTCGACGCCGACTGGCCCGAACTGCTGCGTGGCTTACGCGTCGGCCTCGTCGCGGAGGTCGAAGAAACACCCAATGCCGTCGGCTTCAGCCGCCTAACCATCGTGCCGGCGACCGACCTGCGGGCTCTGCGCGAAGTCCTCGTCTACGTCGGCCCACCGACCGGCGGATGACGCTGGACCGACCATCAGATGGGCGCAGCGTTTCAGCGTGCTTCATGCGAGCCCTGAGCGTGAGCGAGGGGTGCAGGCGTCGCACGGACCTCTCGCTCACGCTCAGGGCTCGTTAGCAGATCACCTCGAATGCAGCATCTGAGGCAAAGATGTTCTAGCGTGAGACATGGCCGCAACCATAATCGATGAACTTCGTCAGGAGATTCGCCGCCACGATCGGCTGTACTACGTCGAGGCCAAGCCGGCCATCACCGACCGGCAGTACGACGGGTTGCTGAAGGAGCTGGCCGATCTGGAAGAGCAGCACCCGGAGCTGGTCACGCCCGACTCGCCCACGCAACGTGTCGGCGGCGAGACGATCGAAGAGTTTCCGACGGTCGAGCACGCCGTGCCGATGCTGAGCATCGACAACACGTATGACGCGGCCGAGCTGATGCAGTGGGGCGAGCGGACGTTCCGCGGCATCGATCCGACCGTCGCGGATTTGCAGGAGAGGATCGACGCCAACGCCGCCGACGTCGTGGCGATGAAGGGCAAGCGTGGGGCCGACGCGACGCAGCGGCGCAAGGACCTGGCGGCGAAGGACGACGAACTAAAGGCCGCCCTTCGCGCACACTTGGAAGACGCCGAAGCCGCTGGCTTCCCGATCCCCGGCGGCCTCGTCTGCGAGCCGAAGGTCGACGGCGTCGCCTGCTCGCTGCGTTACGAAAACGGCGTGCTCACGGTCGCCGCCACGCGCGGCGACGGCCGGCGTGGCGACGACATCACCCCGAACGTCCGCGCCATCGCCGCCGTCCCGACGCGGCTTCACGGCGACGCGCCGGCCGTGCTCGAAGTCCGCGGCGAGGTTTACATGCCCGGCCCGAGCTTCCAAGCCTTGAACGAACAGGAGCAACGCGAGTTCGACGCGAAGAAGGCGAAACTTCAGGAAGAAGCCGACGCCGCCAAAGCCGCCGTGGCCGAGGCGAAGAAGCCGGACGAGGCCAAGGAGAAGGCCGATCGTCTCGCCGAGCGCGTTGCGAACCTGACGCTTGAGCTTTTCCAAAACCCACGCAATGCAACGGCCGGCACGCTAAAGCAACGCGAGCCGAAAGTCGTCGCCAGTCGCGGCCTTCGCTTCGTCGCGCACGGCCTCGGCGAGGTCGTCGGCCTCGACCTCGCCAGCTACCACGCGACGCTCGGCCTGCTCCGCGATCTCGGCGTGCCGACCAGTCCGCACGCCACACATGTCGCCACCGTCGCCGAAGCGCTGGCCGCGATCGACGCCTTCGAAGAGCAACGCGGCGGCCTCGACTACCAGACCGACGGCATGGTCGTGAAGGTCGACGGCTTGGCACAACGCGAACAGCTCGGCCTGCGGTCGAAGTCGCCGCGGTGGGTCATCGCCTACAAGTACGCCGCCGAGCAAGGCCAGA
>CAYQCT010000004.1:38441-54437 GCA_964416015.1 uncultured Tepidisphaerales bacterium | reverse complement strand
CCGTCACGCTGGACAGGTCGACCGCGGACGTGCCCGGGCCGACGTCGGCCGGCCGGGCGGTTGCGGTTGCCGGGTTGCTGAAGACCGACGCCTCGTAGTCGCCGTAGCACGCCGCCGCCCATCGTGCATCCGGCGACGAGCCCGCCGCCCGGCCGAACGTGCCGACAAGCACCTCGTCCTGCGCCACGCCCGGGAACGGCACGCCGCCGAATTGCGCTGTGACAGCCTCCAACGTCGCGAGGAACGTGTCGCGAATCGGCTGAAGCGTGTTCCGCAAGTCCGCCGACTCGGCCGCGATCTCCTCGTCGGTCAAGCTGAATTGCTGCAGATCGTCCTCGTAGCACTCGATCACGGCGTCGAAGTAACAGCCGATGTACTCGTCCCAGAACGCAAGGGCCTCCGCGCTCGAGCCGAGCGTCCAACTGTTGCTCACGAAGGCGGTTTGGCAAGCCGAGAACGAGTTCACGGCCGACAGCAGGCGGCGGTCTTCGAGCGTTTCGATCGTGCAGCGGGTCATCTGTGTCTCCAGGAAGAAGAAGGGTCGGCCGCATCTAGACCGCACGTGCCTCCCACGTGACAGCTGCGGCATCTGCAGGAGATGATGCAGATGCCGCAGCTTATTGCAAGCCGGAGGATGTCAGGCGACGTGCTACAGCAGGAGCTGCAGCTGGCCGCGGACGACGAACTGGAGGTCGTTGCTCGGCACGTAATCGAGCTGCGGGCCGCCGGGCGTGCCGTTGGGCAGGATGTTCACGTCGAGCGACGCCTTGAGCCGGTGTGGAAACCCCTGCGGCTGGAAGTAGTAGTTCACGCCGCCGGTGAGCTCGAGAAAGAGGTCTTCGTCGCTCGGGTTCGTGTCCTCATCGAGGAGCATCAACGCGGCCCGGCCGACGAGCTCGACGTTGTCGTCCATCATCTGGCCGGCCTGGGCGACGAGGGCAAGGTTGAAGGTGCCCTCGCCGTCGAACTGGCCGAGGCTGGTGAAGACGGCACCGTAGCCGCTGAGGCCGTCGGTGTTCTCGTACTGCGCGTCGGCCGTGGCGGTTAGGAGCAGCGTGTCGCCGGCGAGCGTCAGGTCAGCACCGGCACCGGCGACGAGCAGGCCTTCGGTCGTGCCCAGGGCGGTGAAGTCGGTGTAGTCGTCCCAGTTACCGCCGATGAGGTACTCGACGCGGCCGGCGGCGCCCAGGTCGCTTTCGGTGTCGAAGACCGGCGTGTTGGCCGAGCCCTGGCCGTCGGTGATGCCGACCTCGCCACGCAGCCGCGGCTCGTCGCCCGGGACGTAGACGAGTGACACGCCCTGCACCCGGCCACCCGCTCCGAACGATTCGGCGGCAAGGCTCCGCTCGACCGCGAGGTTGTAGCCGCCGAGCATCGTCCGCTCACGGCTGACCGGGTTCTGGAACTGCCCGACGCGGACGGCCATCGAGTCGCCGACCGGCAGCAGGACGTACGCGTCTTCCATCACGAAGGTGCCGCCGTTGGGCACGATCGAGCCCTGCAGCCGAAACTCGGCCGGGCCCTTGATGAAGCCGATGCCTTCCTCCGGGCCGAACGTGCCGAAGACGAAGGGCTTGATGCGGCTTTGCTCGAGGCCGACATCGAACTCCTCTTCCTCGAAGACGTCCTCGTAATAGACGATCGCGGCGCGTGCCTGTAGGAGCACGCCGGCGCGGGCGGTCAGGTTCGGGTCGTTCTCGCCGAAGACGTCGGCCGGGATGAGGCTGACGCTGCCGTTGTTGTCTTCGCCGAACTTGAAGACGTCGTTGGCGGTGAATCGGCCGACGCCCGAGAGCGTGTCGATGCGCTCAACGGGAGCTTCGGTATCGATGCCTTCGATGTCGATGTCGATAACGGAGCCGCCGTCGTCTTCCTGCGCGTGCAACGCGGGAACAGCGGCGAGAGTGGCGAGGGCGGCCGCGGCGAGGAGGGTGGTTCTGGTCATGGTGGTGGTGGCGGAACCGCACGTTGTAGCGGCAAAGCCGAAGCGGCTGCAACAGCAAGCCGCGTCATCGCCAGGGCCAATAACCAAATGGTCGAGATAGAGTGGCGTTATGTGCGGCCGGATGTACCTCCACGAGGCCCGCGCCTTCGTCGCCGACAACCCGCTTGGCAGATTCGAGCAGGGCGAGCTCTTCGAGCCGGTCCTGAAGCCGCGATTTAACGTCGCGCCGCTTCAGCCGCTGCTGAGCATTCGCAGCGACCCGGGCGGGCCGACGTACGAGGTCGTGCGCTGGGGCCTCGTGCCCTCGTGGAGCAAGTCGCAGGAGCACGCGGCGAAGTTGATCAACGCCCGGAGCGAGACGATCCTGGAAAAACCTAGTTTTCGCCAGCTCATGGGACGGCGTCGCTGCCTCATCCCGGCCGACGGATTCTATGAATGGAAGAAGGACCCAAGCGACAGCCGCGGCGGCACGAAGCAGCCGCACGCGATCTATCGAGCCGATCGCACTACCTTCTGCTTCGCGGGCCTGTGGGACGAGTGGTTCGACCCGCTCACACGGCAGCCGCTGCGGACGGCCACGGTCTGCACGTGCGAGCCGAACAAGCTCTTGCGGACGCTGCACCACCGGATGGCCGTGATTCTGCCGCGGGAGCACTGGGAGGCATGGCTGGACACGGAGCAGGTCGATGGCAATGCCGCGGCCGACCTGCTCCGGCCGCTGCCGGCGGAGGAACTGATGACGCACCCCGTCTCGATGCGCGTCGGCAAGGTGCAGAACGATGACCCGTCGCTCGTCGAGCCCGTGGAAGTGATGCCGACGAGCTTGTTCGGGTAGCGGTTCGACCTGCGCGAATCAACACCGCGAAAGCCCACGGCCTCAGGCCGTGGGCTTCGGACTAGAGACGCATCCATCAACACGTCGCGCAATCGAAGGCTGCAAGCCCGTCACCGCACCACACGTGCCGCCCACGCTTCGAAGTTGACCTCGAGCACGAAGTCGCTCGCCGTCGGACCCTCCGCGTCTTTGAGGAATTCGTCCCGCAGCGGCGAGTACGTCTGCACATGCACCCGGCCGGCCGCGACGTCGAACGTCAGGATTCGCAAAAACCCTTCGCCGCCGGAGGGCCGCTCCGCCGGCCGCCAGTCTTGGAATGTCGTCATCAGGCGATGCACGTCCTGGCCGGCGGCGTTCTTCGTGATCGTCCGCCACTCGCCGTCGCCGTTGATGCGGTTGGGGCCGAAGTGATTGTGGCCGGATAACACGAGGAAGACCTGGCTGTTGTCGCGGATCAAGTCGTCGAACAGCAGCTTGCCCGGCGCCATGACGCCGCCGCCGGTTCCGTCGGGTTCGGCGTCGCGAAGGTCCTCGTGCGTCGTGACGATCGTCGGCAAGCCAGGATGCCGGGCGACGACTTCATTCGCCCACTCGAGGACACCGAGGTCCGGACTCGTGTTGAAGTCGTGCCGCCACTCGAGTGCAATGTGCAGAAACGTCATACTTCCGCCCGAGAACAACTGGAAGCTGTTCCCCGGCCGATCCGGCATGAAACCGCCGTACCAGTCTCGGCCCTTGAACCGCTTAGGGCCGAAGTGTCGAAGGTACTGGTTCAGATTCGTCGTCCGGTCGCCGGTCCTGGCCCAGTCGTGATTGCCCGGCAGAATCCCGTACGGCACGTCGGCCTCGTCGAGCACCTGCATCGCCGCGCCGGCATTGGCCCACTGCGCGGGACTGCCGCCGCCGTCGACAACGTCGCCGACGTGCGAGACGAAGACGATGTTCATCGACTTGGCGTTCTTTGCAATCCACTCCGTCTGCGAGCGGAACACCTCCGGGAACCCCCACGAGTAAACCTGCGTGTCCGGCAGCACGACGACGCGAAACACATCGCCATCGGCAGGCTGTGTCGTCGGCCCGTCCCCACGCGCGGCGGCGGCGAGGACGAGCAACATCGCCAGGATTCTGCGGATCATTCGTACACCGCCTCGACCGTCTCGGGCATCACCTCCAGCACGCCGCGGCTGAACCACCAGACGTGGCCGCCGAGGTCATGCTCGCGGATGTGCTCGACGATCTTCGCCAGATCCTCCTTCGGCAGGTCCGGCCCGTCGCCCACGATCCGCACGCCCGGCACCAGGCTGTCAAGGTCGCCGTCGCCGAGCTCGTTCATCGCCAGGATCTGCTCGTCGATGCTCTTGATCGTCGCCGCGGCGTCCATGCGATAGCACTGCGGCAGGAACTCGTCCCACAACGCCCGACCGTCCTCCGTCTCCCAATGCGTCCACTTCGGCCAGTCGCACGCATAGTTGTCCCGCGACCATGGAAACGGTGCCGGACTGACCGAGATGATCGTGTCCGGATGCTTCGCCCGGACGGCTTTGGCATACCGCTTTGCATACTCCGTGACCTTGTCGGCACGCCACTGGACCCATGCCGGATCCCGCGGATCTTCGGGCGGCATTCTACCGTCGTGCTCGCTCGCGTACAGCTGCTTCGTATAGTCGTCATATCCCATTTCTACGGGCATTGCAATTCGGTCATCGAGCTGCACGCCGTCGACGTCGTAGTTGTCGAGAACTTCGAGCGTCAGGTCGATCAACAACTGTTGCGGGCCGGGATGTAAAGGATTCATCCAGACGAACGGGTTCTGATCGCCGACGATCCGGCCGTCCCGCGTCTGGGTCAGCCAGCCCTTCTCCGCCGCGACGTGCCGCAGCTCGTTGTCGGTGTCCTTGAACGCCGCCATGAAACCGTATTCCAGCCACGCGATGACCTTCAGGTCGTTCGCATGCGCCTCCCGCACCGCCTCGGCGAGCAGGTCCCGCTGCAGATCCGCCGGCGTGTTGTTGAGCTTGAGCTCGACGCCGACGAGCGCCTTCATCGTCGGGCTCGGCCACTCCGTGTAGCCGTTCTTCCAGCATTCGACATAGACGGTGTTGAGGCCGAGCTTCTTGAGCTCTTTCATAGAAGCCGCGGTCGCTTCTGGTGAGGACAGGGCGGTATTGGCGGTCGTGGTCATCCACGTTCCGCGAACCTCCGCCAAGGCCGGCGTCGCGAGGAGGAGGGCGGCGAGCAGGAAACTCTTCATCGGCGATGCCTTCGCAGGAGCAGGGAAGTCGCCGCCAGCACAACGCCGGCAGACGCGGGTTCGGGCACGGTTGCCACCCAAGCATCCAGCAGGGCGACTTGCGGCTGATTGCCAAAGTTCGCCCGCAAGATGCCAAAGTCGGCCAGGTTCACAAGGCCGTCGCCATTGAAGTCGCCGGTGCGGGCGTCGGCGTCGATGCTGCCGAAGTTCGCTCGCAGGATGCCGAAGTCGGCGAGATTCACCTGCCGATCCCCCGTCGCATCGCCCGGCTTGCGGACGAGCACGAGCGGATGATCCGCGTACCCGTTCGTCGGCAGGTCGTAGAAGTCCGCGACGAGATCGAGATACCCGTCCGGATTCAGCAGGCCGTCGGCATACCAGAAGCTGTGCCCGTATGCCTCGTCCTGCTCGAGTCGTTCCAGCATCGGCAGCAGCTCGCTCCACTCGGTTCGTGCGCCGGTTCCGAGAACGCGCAGGCCGGCACCGGTCGAGTCGACCGCGTCGCCCACCGCGTTCTGCTGCCGCTGCCACTCGAACGCGAAGCTGTCGAACGACGAGCGGTAGACCTGGGGGACGTATTCGTCGAACAAGCCTGCGTCCGCCCAATCCGTCCAGTCGGCGGCGTAATTGTTGAGACTGAAGGGAAAGACCGACGGTGAGGCAGACAGCAGAAGATCCGGATCTTCCGCCCGCAACGCGGTCGTGATCTCCGCTGCCAACGCCTCGACCTTCTCCGCCCGCCAACGCGTGAAGTCGGCATCCCGCGGATTCGCCGGCAAAGCTCGGCCTGTCTCTGCCAGATACGCCGCCCGCGTTGTCGGGTCGTACCCAAACTCGACCGGCCAGGCAAGGCGATCGTCGAACTGCACGCCGTCCAGCCCGTAGCCGCGGACGGCATCGATCGTCATGCCGACCAGCAGCTCGCGAACCTCCGGCACCAGCGGGTTCATCCACGTGAACGCGTTGCTTCCGTTCGCGTACCGCCCGGCCTGGTCCTGCAGAAGCCAGCCGTTGTCCGCCGCCAGTTGCGCCAGCGGGCGCGACGGCGGACCGAACTGTGCGGCAAGCCCGTACTCGAACCAGGCGACGTGCACGAGCCCCTCATCCCGAGCGGCCGCCGACGTCTCGGCAAGAAGGTCGCGACCCAACAGCGACGGGTTGTCGCCCGCGCCGGGAAATCCACCGAGCAACGCATCGAGCGTCGGCGAGCGGAAGTTGGCGTAGCCGTTTTTCCAGGCCTCGACGTAGACCGTGTTCAACCCGGCATCGCCGAGCCGCTGCATCGTGGTTGGGATCGCACCGGCGTCGAGGGCGGTGCTGGCGGTGGTCGTCAGCCACGTCCCTCGCAGCTCCGGCGTCGCCGCCTGCGTGGCAGAAGCAACAGAAAGCCCGGCAAGGGCGGCGGCAATAAGGTGGCGGTCGTACAACATCGGCTTCCCAAGCCGACGCCCCGTCGACGGCTACGTCTTATATAACCATCATGAGCGAAAGTTACAAGGTCGCCCTCGTCGGAGCCGGGGGAATTGCCGCCGCACATCGGGCCGCTGCGGAGGCTTCGGAGGGTCGTGTCGAGGTCGTTGCTGTCGTTGATCCGCGTGACGGAACGCCCGCCGGCGCGGGCCTGCCTCGTTATGAGGTGCTCGATCAGCTTCTCGCCAGCGGCCACCGGCCGGACGGGATCGTGCTCTGCACGCCGCCGAACGTGCGGGAAGAACTTGTCCGACCTGCCCTCGCCGCAGGGCTCGCGGTCCTGATCGAGAAGCCGCTGGCCCGGACGCACGTCGAGGCCGAATCGCTCGTCCGACTCGTCGACGAGCACAACGCCCGCGACCGCTGCTTCGTCGGATACTGCCACCGCTTCGCCCCCGCCGTCATCGAGATGCGTCGCCGCCTGCTCGCGGGCGATCTGGGTACGCCGCTGCGGTTTGAGAACACCTTTGCCTGCTGGTTCCCCGCGATGGAGAAGGCCTGGATGAGCGACCCGGCCGTCAGCGGCGGCGGCAGTTTCCTCGACACGGGCTGCCACTCGCTGGACCTCTTCCGCTACCTCATCGCTGACCCGATCGGCGGAACCGACGTCGCGGGTCATGTCCTGCACCACGCCTGGCCCGGCCGAGGCGACAGCGACGCGAGCGTGCTGCTGAAGACGAAGCAGGGCGTCGCCGGCGTCATCCACAGCGGCTGGCAGGAGCCGGAGCAGTTTACAGTCAAGATCGTCGGCACGACCGGCTCGATCTCGTACGATTATGCCGAGCCCGAGCTGCTGCGACACAAACGTTCCACCGGCGGGGCAAACGACCTGCCGATCGAGACGCACGATGTGCGATTTCTACGCCAACTGCTGGCGTTTGCCGACCCGGCGAGCGAGGAGCGTGACCGGCTATGCCGTGTCGAGGAAGCCGCGGAGGTCGCCCGGTTGACCGATGCCGTCCGCTGATGCGAAGTTCGACCGGATCCTGCTTGGCAACGAGGCGACAACGCGGTACGCTCTCCGGCGGTCTTATATAAGAGCCGCCGCCGATGACAGCCACCGCCACGCCGCCTCCGCCCACTGCTGCCCCTTCCGCGGACCTGCGGCTGGCGACGTCGCTCGAGCCAGACCACCGCCTCGAAGCCCGCGTCGCCGCGTACGAGCGTGTGCCGACCAGCGTCTTCGCCGACAGTGCCGCCGCCAGCCGGGCCGTCGCCGCTGAGATCGCAGCGGTCATGCGTCAGAAGGCGGACGCCGGCGAGACCTGCGTCCTCGGCCTGGCGACCGGCTCGACGCCGACGAGCGTGTACGACGAGCTGATCCGGCTTCATACGGACGAAGGTCTGTCGTTCTCGAACGTCGTCACGTTCAACCTCGACGAATAATTTCCGATGCCGCCGGACGAGCTGCAGAGCTACGTCCGGTTCATGAGAGAACACTTGTTTGATCATGTGGATCTGCCCGAAGATCAGTGGCACGTTCCTGACGGCACACTGGATCGCGAAGACGTTGCCGACTACTGCGTCGAGTATGAAAAACGCATCGGGCAGGCTGGCGGCATTGATATCCAGCTCCTCGGCATCGGCCGCACGGGGCACATCGGCTTCAACGAGCCCGGCAGCGGACGGGAGAGCCGAACGCGCCTGATCACGCTCGACCGCACGACTCGACTCGACGCCGCCAGTGACTTCTTCGGCGAAAACAACGTCCCACGCCGCGCGATCACGATGGGGGTCGCGACGATTCTTTTGGCCCGCCGCGTGCTCATGCTGGCCTGGGGCGAGAACAAGGCGCCGATCGTCTGCGAGGCCGTCGAGGGACCGATCAGCCCGATCGTGGCCGCGAGCTACCTGCAGGATCATCCGAATGCTCGCGTTGTCCTTGATCAAGCCGCGGCCGACGGTCTTACGCGATTTACCAGTCCGTGGCTCGTCGGCACGATGGGCGAGTTCGGCCTTGAATGGGATCGATCTGCAACACGGAAGGCGGCGATCTGGCTCTCTGATAAAGTAGACAAGCCGCTTCTGAAACTGACGGATGAAGATTACAACGAACACGGCCTTCAAGAGCTCGTCGCCCTTCGCGGGGGCGAGGGCGGCGAGCCTTTTGGAGGGGCTTACGACATCAATGTCCAAGTTTTCAAGGACCGCCAACGCACAATCACCGGCTGGCCCGGCGGCAAGCCGAAAGGCCGACCTGATTACTCGGGTATCAGACGGGCGAGCAAGGCGTTTCCCAAGCGCTCCCTCGTCTTCAGCCCGCACCCGGACGACGATGTCATCAGTATGGGCGGGACGCTGATTCGTCTCTGCGACCAGGGCCACGACGTGACTGTGGCGTACCAGACGAGCGGTAACATCGCCGTCTTCGACGATGCGGCCCTGCGGCATGCCGACTTCGTGGCCGAGGCGGCGGAAGCAATGGGCATGAATGATGCGACGGCCGAGGCGGCCAGGAATTTGCGGGACGAGTTGGCGCATTTCGTCGCGACGAAGGAGCCGGGCGAGGTCGATCACCCGCGTTTGCAGGCCATCAAGGGCATGATCCGTCGCACGGAGGCCCGCAACGCCGCCCGGCACTCGGGCGTCACGCGGGAGAACATTCGCTTCCTAGACCTGCCCTTCTACGAGACCGGCCGCGTGCGGAAGAAGCCGCTCAGCGACGCGGACGTGCAGATCACGGCGGACCTCCTTCGCGAGATTCGGCCCCACCAGATCTTCGCGGCCGGCGACTTGTCCGATCCGCACGGCACACACCGAACCTGTCTTGCCGCAGTGTTGCGAGCGATTGATGAAGTAGGCAACGAAGAGTGGTATGAGGAGTGTGAGGTTTGGCTCTACCGCGGCGCTTGGCAGGAGTGGGACGTGGCCGACCTGGACATGGCGGTGCCATTGAGTCCGGGCGAGGTGCAACGGAAGCGGCGGGCGATTTTCAAGCACGAGTCACAGAAAGACAAAGCGCTGTTTCCCGGAACGGACGAACGCGAGTTCTGGCAACGGGCCGAGGACCGAACGCGCGAGACGGCCAAGCGATTCGACGCGCTCGGCTTGGCGGAGTACGAGGCGATCGAGGGCTTTGTCCGCTGGCGTGGCGAGGCGTGAGAATAAGCGGTCCGCAGCCGACTTACGGCGGAATCTTCCTAACCTGACGCATGCCGACCGACGCCGACGACACGATCCGCTTGGGCGTCATCGGCGTCGACAGCTCGCACCTGCCCGCCTTTGCGGGACGGATCAAGACGCGTCGCAAGGCCGGTGAAACACGCTGCCGCGTGACGCAGATGTGGACCGACGGCCGCCACGAGATGCCGGCGAAGGATGTTGATGGATGGCTCGTCGAAGCACGCGATGTTGGCGTCGAGCAGGCGACGGATCTGGAAGCCATGCTCGATGAAGTTGACGGCGTCCTCGTCCTGAACGTCGACGGTCACCGCCATCTGGAGCTGGCGAAGAAGCCGTTGCAGCGGGGTCTGCCGACGTACGTCGACAAGCCGCTGACGTGCTCGCTGGCGGAGGCGAAGGAGCTGCTGGAGATTTCGCGGCGTGGTAATGCCCGCTGCTACTCGGCGAGTAGTTTGCGATTTATCCGGGAACTAGAAGAAATCGACCGTACTGCCATTGGCGAAGTCGTCGCCGTTGACGCCTTTGGCCCGGGGGAGTTGAACGACGCGATGCACGGCCTGTTCTTCTACGGCGTTCACGCGATCGAGCTCGTCGATGCCATCGCCGGGCCTGGCGTCGCGGCAATTTCGTGCGTCACGGGTGACGATCGTGACCTTGTCCGCCTCCGCTACCACGACGGCCGATTTGCCTCGATCCGCCTTGAACGCAAGGGCGGCTACGCGTTTGGGGCGACAGTGCACGGAACGACGAACGCCGTGAGTTTCGTCGTCGACTTCGAGCCGGTGTACGGCCGACTCGTTGCCGGCATGTGTCGCTTCTTCGAGGGCGGGCCGGCACCGGTGGAGCTCCGCGACATCGTGGAGAACGTCGCCGTCATGGAGGCCGGCAATACGTCGGCGGCGGCGGGTGGCGACTGGGTGGATGTCGAGGAGATTCGATGAAAATCTGGCCGTTAGTACTGATATTCGGCTTGTTCTGCGTCGCCGCATCCGCCGAGCCGACGACGCGGCCGATGTCGCTGGAAGACGCGATGCGGCTGCTCAATGACCGCCCCGCGTGGAATGATCGGCCGCCGTTGCAGCTCGCGCGGCACCCGGCGGAGAAGGCGCTGGCTGGCATGACAATCGTGCTCGACCCCGGCCACGGCGGCGACGCGCACCTGCCCGGCTACAAGCGTGGACCGACGGGCGTACGCGAGGCGGAGATTAACCTGCGCGTCGCGAAACTCCTGGAAAAGCTGCTCGTCGATGCCGGCGTGACGGTCGAGTTGACGCGGGACGTCGACCGTGATTTGTCCCTCGCGAACCGCGCGGCCGTCGCGAATCGACTCGATGCGGACCTGTTTGTCTCGATCCACCACAACGCTAGTGATCGGCCGGAGGTCAACTACACGAGCGTCTGGCTGCACGGCGATCTCGCGACGGCCGGGCCGGAGGTCGACGTGGCGCGGTACGTCGCGGCGTCGCTCGAACGGCACCTGCGGACGGACGTCAGCTACACGTCGCCGTTGATGAGCGACCGGCAGATGTACGAGAGCGGCTTCGGCGTCCTGCGGGCGGCGAACGTGCCGGCGATGCTCATCGAGAGCTCGTTCCACTCGAACCCTGCGGAAGAACAGCGGCTTGCGGATGCCCACTACAATCTGCGCGAGGCATACGCGATCTACGAAGGCCTCTGCGAGTACGCCAGCGGCGGTCGTCCGACGCAGCAGATCAATTACTACCAGGACTTCGTCGGATTCTACATGAGGGCGATCCTTGACAGCGGCCTGACGAAGACGTGGGGCGACGAGTTTCGCGGGCCCGTTCCGTCGACCATCCGCCTCACCGTCGACGGCAAGGTGTGGCCGCACGAGTTCGAGAAGGGTCGCCGTCGCGTTACTGCACAGCTTCCGCCGGACTTCAGCACCGTCACGCTCTATCACGAGAACGTGTTCGGCCACCGCAACATGAACAAGACCGAGCACGTCGTCATACCGGAACGAGGCCGCGCAGTAACGACCACTCGACCAGCTTCTGCGAAGGAGAACTTCAAGGGTCCGCCTTGGCTGCAGGTGACCAGGCGCTCGACGCCGATCGTCCTCCTCGACGGCGGCGCGACAGCCGAATCGCAGGCGGTGCTCGATGCGATTGAGATGCCGGCCGGCAGTGCGATGACGATCGCCAGCGTCGACCGCGTCGGCGGCGTGCGGGCGATCCGTTGGCGGGATTCCGGCGACGTCGGCTTCTACCCGGCGAGCACCGTCAAACTCGCGACCGCCCTCATGACGCTCCGGCAGGTCCACGCGCTCAACCCGGACGTGCCGTTCGAGAAGTGGTCGGTCTCGCTCGACGGCAGCGAGCCGCAGAGCGTGGCGACGCTGCTCTACGACATGATCGCCGAGAGCGACAACGAGGCGTTCAACACGCTGCAGGAAGTCGCCGGTTTTCAGGAAACGGCGGACTTCTTGACGTCGATCGGCTGCGAGTCGCTGGCGATCCGCCGGCACTTCACGCGGCCGCACTGGAACCGCAGCCGGCCGGCGACGTTCTCGCACGGCGACGCGACGATCGATGTGCCCGCCCGGCCTGCCCCGGATCTGCCGAAGAACGCGGCCGGCGGCGAGTCGAACTGGTCGAGCACCGACGACTTCGTCCGCCTGCTGGCGGCGACGTTCCTGACCGATGCTCGCGAGTTGCCCGGCTTCGACGTCTTGGCGAAAGCGTTACGCGAGAATAACGAGCCGTTCGTCGGTCGGGGACTCCTTGAGATGGGCGACTTCCAGGTCTACGCCAAGCCCGGCTGGTGGCCGGGCGACGGTGCGTTTTGTGACGCGGCCTACGTCTACGACGTTAAGAACAACCGCCACTACTTCGTCGGCGTCTACTGGCAGGGCGAGGCGACGGAGGACGAAGACGAGGCTGAACTGCAACGGGCCCGCGACGGCATCGCAGAGGCGGTGCGGCAGGCGTTCGAGGCGATCCGAAACGACAGGATTCGGCTGTGACGGGTATGACGACGCTCGCCACGAGGCACGACCGTGAGGGAGTGCGATTGCCGCAGGCGTCCTCGCGTTTGTGCGAGCAGACATCGCATTCCGCGATCGCACTTCCTTACGGGCGTGCCTCGTTGCGGTGGATGCTTGTGCTTTTGGCGGGTCTCTGCTTCGGTTGCTCGGCGGGGCAGCCGCTCATCGTGTCAGCGGTTACGCGGGAGACGCCGGATGGCATCGCCCGCGGGCGGCTGGCGGTCGTGGACCTGACGCTGCCGGAGGTTCAGGTGCGTGTGGTGGCCGGGCCGCGTCGCACGACGGAGTCGATTGTCCGCGAAGGCATGGCTGATCTCGCGATCAACGCCAACTACTTCGGCGGCGACGGCATTGTCGGACTTGTCATCGTCGACGGCCGTGAAGTCAGCGGGCCACGCGGCGATGACCCGGTGCTCCTGATCTACGACACCGGCCTCGCCGAAGTGACGACGCAGGACCGAGTCGGCCTGCACGTCGTGCAAGCCGTGGCCGGCGTCGGCGTGAGCGAGACGGCGGCATTCGGCTCACTGCTCATTGAGGACGGCGAGAACCTCGGCAAGACGACGCGTGTCGAGCCGAGCAAGCGGCATCCGCGGTCGGCCGTCGGCGTCTGCGAAGACGGCCGCACGCTCTATCTCGTCGTCATCGACGGCCGCCAGCCGGGGCACAGCGTCGGCGTGACGCTGCCGGAGCTGGCGGCAATTCTGCTCGAAGCCGGTGCGTCGGACGCGATCAACCTCGACGGCGGCGGGTCGGCTTCGATGGTTTGGCGCGACGGCGACACGCTCTTCGCAACGAAACAGTCTGGCGTCATCCGGCGGCCCGCTCCCGTTCATCTCGGAATTCGAGTAAAGTCGGGGCGAGAGGAATGACATTGGCCGACGACGAGCACAGCACGGCGTCTGCCGTGGCGGACGAGCGGTTGCGGCCGGTCGAGGCCGAGACGGGTAAGCCGCTCTACCTCGTTACACGCGACGCGATCCGCCGCGCGATCGATGACGGCCGGTTCGAGCCGGGCCAGCGGATGCCTTCGACGGCACAGATGAGCCGCGACCTTCGGGTCTCGCTCGTCACAGCGCATCGCGCACTTGGCGAATTGGTCGGCGACGGCGTGCTCGATCGAAGCCAGGGCCGCGGCACGTTTGTCCGCAAGTCCTGCCGTAACGGCACGACGCTTTCCCGCGCGACCGGCCGCATCGGCCTCGTCGTCCACCGCGAAAGCAGCCTCGCCGACCACTACCACGGGCAAGTCCTCGAAGGCGTCCGTCAGGCGGCGCGGGAGGCGAAACTCGACCTCGTCCTGCTGCGCTTCGGCGATGACCTGCGCGGCGAATGCGACGGTTTCCTCTGGGTCAACCCGCTGCCGGGCGAAGTCGAGGCGATTGGCGAGCGATCCGGTCGTCGACCGAGCGTGGTTGTCGGTGCGACGGCCGAGGCGGCGGACGTGGCGAGCGTCGACGCCGACAACCGCAAGCTTGCGGCGACCGCTGCCAGGCACCTGATCGATCTCGGTCATCGACGTCTCGGCTACGTCGGCGGTACGTCGACCAGCAACGCCCGCGACCGCCGCAACGGTTTCGAGCGGGCGTGCGAGGTCGCGCGGCTAGTGCTCGATCCCGCTCATATCGTCGAGGTCGACGTCTGGACGTTGAACGAGAGTTCGCGGCAAAGGCTGCAAGCAATCCTTACGTCGCCCGACCGGCCGACGGCGATTTTCGCGGCCGGCTACTACTACGCGCTCGACACCTACGCCGCCGCCCGCACGGTCGGCGTTGAGCTGCCGGACGAGCTGAGCGTGGTTGGCGTCGATGACCCGCCGTCGGCGGCGCATCTGTCGCCGCCGTTGACAACGCTGCGACAGCCGTTGGTCGAGCTCGGCCGCCGGGCGGTGGCGCAGCTTCGGCATCGTCTTGCCGGCGAACCGACGCAACCCACGTCGGCCTTGGCAGCGGAACTGATCGTCCGCGCCAGCACCCGCGCTGCATGAATCGCTACGACGTCGTCATTCTCGGCGGCGGCACCGGCGGCGTAGCGGCGGCGATGGCGGTCGCGGAGGCCGGTCTGCGGTGCGTCGTCGTCGAGCCGACGCGGTGGCTCGGCGGGCAGTTGACGAGCCAGGGCGTGCCGCCGGACGAGCACCAATGGGTCGAAGGCGACGGCGGATTCCGCGGATGCACCGCCCGCTACGCCGACTTCCGCCGCCGGGTCCGCCAGGCTTACCGAAGCAGCGGCCACCTGACCGCCGAGGCCGCGGCCGGCTCGCGACTCAACCCCGGCGGCGGCTGGGTGAGTCGACTCTGCTTCGAGCCGCGCGTCGGCGTAGATGTGCTGGGCGATATGCTCGATCGTAAGCATATCGACGTGCTGTACGAAGCCGTGCCCGTCGCCGCTGACGAGCGCGACGGCCTCGTCGATGCCGTCACCGTCCGCGCACCCGACGGCGAGATCGTGCTCCGCGGCCGGTATTTTCTCGATGCGACCGAGTTCGGCGACCTCTACCCGCTCGTCGGCACCGACTTCTTCCTCGGCAGCGACGGGCAAGCCTTCGACGAACTGCACGCGGGCGACACTGCCGACGCGACTGACCAGCAGGCGGTGACGTGGTGCTTCGCCCTCGAGCATCGGCCGGGCGAGGAACACGTCATCGATCGCCCGGCGGCATATGAGCGATGGCGAGCTTATGTTCCCCAGCTCTCGCCGCCCTGGCCGGGGCCCTTGTTTTCGTGGCAGATCGACGACGCGGAGGATCCGCGGACGCTGCGGATGATTCCGCCGCCGGATAAGCCGGGCGACGAGCTGGAGCTCTGGCGGTATCGGCGGATCGTCGACGCGTCGCAGTTCACCGACGGCCGACGCGACGTTTGTCTGTGGAACACGGTGCAGACCGACTTCTTCCGCGCGCCGGCGGTCCTGCCGGGTGCCGATCCGTACGCCGGTCGGGCGGCCGTCGAATCCGCGGCGCGGGAGCAGGCATTGTGCTTTGTCCACTGGCTGCAGACCGATGCCCCGCGGCACGACCACGGCGCCGGCTACCCCGGCCTCCGGCTGACCGGTGATGCCCTCGGCACGAACGACGGCCTGGCGATGGCGGTGTACGTCCGCGAACCACGCCGCCTCCTCGCCGAGGCGATGCTGACGGAGCGGCACGTCGGCGTCGCTCAACGCCGCGGCGAAGGTCTCGCAACGACGCACGGGGAACGCTTCGCCGACTCGGTCGGCATCGGTCACTACATGATCGACCTGCACCCGACAGCGGCGGGGCGGAACAGTGTCTACGTCAAGGCCGCGCCGTTCGAGGTGCCGCTCGGCTCGCTGCTGCCGCGTGAGGGATCCGCCGGTTGGCGGAATGTCATCGCGGCCGGCAA
>CAYQCT010000004.1:16463-38431 GCA_964416015.1 uncultured Tepidisphaerales bacterium | reverse complement strand
GGGTCAGTCACGTTGCCAACGGTTGCACGCGTCTGCATCCTGTCGAGTGGACGGTCGGCGAAGCAGCGGGCATGTTGGCGGCATGGTGCGTCACGCACAGCACGACGCCGCACGAGGTGCGTGGCGATGCGGCGCGGCGTGACGCGTTCCGCCAGCACCTTGCGGCCGGCGGATTCGAGCTGTCGTGGCCGGAGTAATTGCCTGTCGCGAAGGAAGTGCCTGTTACACCAGATTAGGGATTGACAAGATGCCGTGGCGTGGTACGTTCCGCGTTATATAAGTTTCCGAGCGGCGGCCCATGGCCCCTGCGAGATCGCCGCGAGCGACCTGCCGCTTTTGTCCCCCGGAGTAGGAGAAATATGCAGAAGCGAACCCTCATCACCGCCGCCGGCCTCGCCGTCGCCGGCCTAACGACCGCCAGCTCGGCGCAGCTGCTCGTCCAGGACTCGTACCCGGTCGGCCCGAACGAGTCCGCCGGCGAGTACGAAATCGACCAGCTCAAGAACCAGCCCGCCGGCCTCCAATCGCTCGGCTTCCAGACCGGCCCGTACAACCAGGGCAGCGGCACCGGCCAATTCGCCGTAACCACTGGCGGCCTCAATTATCCGGCCCTTGGCGTCGACGGCAGCGACAGCGGCAAGGTGACCTACTCCGCCGCGCCGATCGACCAGTTCACCCGCTCTAACGCCCGCAACGTCGACGGCACCCTGCCCGGCACGAGCACCTTCTACGTCAGCCACCTCGTCAATCGCGGCAACATCTCACTGGACACAAGTGAAGCCGGCTACGTCCTGACCGGCTTCGGCAACTTCGTCGCGCCGACCCTCGGCAGCACCAGCGGCTTCCTCGACGGCGTCTACGTCGGCTGGGCACAGAAGAGCGACACGGATGAGGGCAGCCTCGTCCTGCGCTCGCGGCAGACCACCGCCCAATCGGCCGAGGACGTCGTCCTCGTCGACGGCGACGCCACCGATACGCAGGGCATCACCTACAACGTCGTCTACAAGGCCGAGGTGAACGCCAGCGGCGGCACGGACAACATCACGTGGTTCCTGAACCCGACCGACTTCACTGACGATGCGAGCCTCGCCAGCAGCGCCGCCGCGACGGGCAGCTTCTCGAGCTTTGCCTACGGCGACGCCGATCTCGATCGTTTGAACTACGTCTCGTTCCAGTGGAACGGCAACGCCTTCTTCGACGAGCCGACGATTGCGGCCTCGCCGAGCTCGCTGGTCGTGCCCGAACCTGCGACCGCCGGCCTGCTGGCCGTGGCTGGTCTGGCGGCGCTGCGGCGTCGTCGCAACTAGTTCCCCACCCGGGTGGTCGGTCGCTTAATTGCGGCCGGCCGCCTTCGCCGGCCTCTTGCCGGTACCCGCCTGAACCGCCCGCTTCTGCTGGAGAACCTGATGAAAATGCACGCCCTGTTGACCCTCTCGGCCGCGACCGCCGCCGTCGGTCTTGTCGGTTCCGCCCACGCGCAGCTCATCGCCGCCGACAGCTTCGTCGAAGGAGCCGGCAGTGACACCTACACCGACGGCCTGCGTCTTGACCTGACGGACGCCACCGTCGGCACGTTCGGCTTTAGCGAGCGTTGGACCAGCGGCACCGCCAACCTGCAGGGCGACGTCAACACGCTCGAAGAACCTCCCATCACCGACAATTACGCGACCGGCGGCAAGGGCAGCTATCTCGCGTCCTCCTCCGATGCCTTCCGCCGTGCGTTCCGCCCGCTCGACGAGTACACGCCCGTCGCCAACGGCGACGACTACTTCATGAGCTTCCTCGTGAACCCCGGCGGCAACTTCCAAACTTCCGCCGATGACGGTCGCGCACTCATCGGCTTCACGAACTTCTTTGACGACTTCGCCTTCGTTAACGTCCCCGGCAGCAGCAACGTCTTCGGCCTGCAGGTCGGCTACAAGGGCAACGGCGGTGGCGGCGACAACGACTTCGACCTCATCATGAGCGCCCGCGACTCGAGCGGCGACCTCGTTGACTTCAGCCTCGCGCCTGGCCTGGCGAACGCGACGAACCTCGTCGTCCTCAAGGTCACACCGACCGCCGCCGCCGATGAGGTGACGTTCTGGGTCGATCCGACCGACGGCAGCAGCGAAACCGCGCTCGGCACGACCGCCGCCGCGACCGGCACGCTCAGCACCTTCGCCTTCAACGAGCCGGGCGACGTCGACCGGCTCAACGTCGCCACGCTCGGCTGGGGCCGCAGCTTCTTCTACGACGAACCACGCTTCGGCTACGACCTGAACAGCGTCCTCGGCATCGAGGACACGCCGCGACTGCCCGGTGATGCGAATGGCGACGGCGTCGTCAACCTGGCCGACTTCGGCATCCTTCGCGGCAACTTCGGCGCCAGCGGCGCCACCTTCGCCACCGGCGACTTCAACGGAGACGGCCTCGTCAACCTCGCCGACTTCGGCATCCTGCGTGCCAACTTCGGCAACTCTATCAACACGCAGCAGCTCGCTCTGGTCGACGCCTGGGTTGCCACGGTTCCCGAACCGACGAGCCTCGCCGTCCTCGGCCTCGGCGGGCTCGCGATGCTGCGTCGCCGCCGCTGAGGTCACGCCGCGGGGAGAGGCCGCAGCGCTTTACTTCACCACCCAACCCCTCGAGGAGCGGCCATGATTCCCCAGAACGACTCGAAGTTTGCCCCGAAACGCCCGCAGCGGGTCGGCTTCACGCTGGTCGAGCTGCTCGTCGTCATCGGCATCATCGCGTTGCTGATCAGCATCCTGCTGCCGACGCTGAGCCGAGCGCGCGCTTCCGCCCGCGACGTCCAGTGCGCGAGCAACATGCGCCAGATCGCGACGTCGCTTGTCAACTACACGATCGACTTTGACAGCCGGTTTCCGCCGAACTATTCGCAGGCCGCCGGGCCCGTGCCGGCGCTGCCGGGCCCGTTCATGTTCTGGTACGATGAGGATCGCATCGGACAGTACCTGCCCGATGACGGCGACACCGTCAGCACCTCCGTCAGCGGTGGCGTGTTCATCTGCCCCGGCGAGGTCCGCGAGGCCGGTCGGTCCTACTCCATGAACACGTGGGCCAGCAGCGACGTCAAGCCGCAGAACCCGAACGCTTCGTTCCTCCTCAACCCGGTCAGCTCGACCGGCCTCGCCCGTGGCGAATCGTTCAACGCCGGCGTTAGTGACAGCACGACGATGCTCCTCGTCGGCGAACGGTGGAGCTCGATCACCGAAGACGGCAAAACCTTCACGCAAGCAACCATCGGCTTCAACGGCGTCCTGCCCGGCCGACGCTTCGTCGATGTGACCGAGACGCCAGAGCCGCAGGGCCCCGACGGTGCCAACGTCGCGATCGAGCTCGACTACACCCGTCACGCCCGCGAACAGCTCGGCGATCCCGACGCACCGCAGGACGACGGCAAGGCCAACTACGCCTTCGCCGATGGGCACGTCGAGCTCATCGACGTCAAGAGCGCGGTCACGATCGGCGACATCGCGGATCCGGATTCGTGGACGAGTACCCGCGACGTTCGCTGGTCGCCGCTGGACGATGTCCTGGTCGAGTACGAGGTCGACAACTAGCTTGCATCGCGCAGCCGTGGCCCGCTTTGCCGTCCGGCCGTTGTCACTCGATCTCGTCGCACCGTTGGCCAACGCTTCGCCGAACCTTCGCCCGCTTCCGTCCCGCCGCGAGGTGCTTCGCATCGCCGCGTCGGCTGCACTCGGCTTGCTCGCCGCCGGCGGATGTGCGACGCGTCGACCGGTGGGCACGATCGAGTTCTGGACCTGGGCGCTGCGGCCGTGGTTCGACGAGCTGATGCTGGCGATGATCGCGGACTTCGAGCAGAAGACGCCGGGCGCTCGCGTCGTCTGGTCGGATGTCGCCACGGATGCGATGAGGCGGAAGTGCTTCGCCGCCGGTGCGGCCGGGGCGATGCCAGACGTCATCAACTTTTCGGATCAACATTTCGCGCAGTTTGCCGGCCTCGGCGCGCTGACACCGCTGACTGACGTGCTGCCGGACGATCCGCAGAAGCGGTATATTGAAGGTGCGCTCGCCGCCAACGTCATCGACGGCCGACTCGTCGGGCTGCCGTGGTACCTCTCGACGCCGGTGCGGACGATGAACACGCGACTGCTCCGCGACGGCGGCCTCTCTCCGGAGACGGTCGGCGGCGACTGGCAGACATTACTCGCGCAGGCCGCTCCGTACCGCAAGAAGACCGACGCCTTCCTCTTCACATTGCCGCTCGGCAACCGCAGCGACCTGCCGGCGATGATGCTCGCCGACGGCATCGAACTGTTCGCCGACGACGGCTCGCCCCGCTTGCGAGAAAGCGAAGTCATCAGCTTCGTGAAGACCTGGGCAAGCGCGTTCGCCGCCGACGTCTTGCCGCGATCCTCCGCGACCGGCGGCTACCAGGCGATGCTCGATGGTCTCGCCGAGCAACGCGTCGCTCTCATCAACGCCAACGCCGTCGCTCACATCAAGAAGTCCGCTCCGACTGTTCTCGACTCGCTCGCGGTCGCGCCCGCTGTCGTCGGCAAGCTGAATCAACCAAGCGTTGCGGTGACGCACGTCGCAGTAACGGAGCAATCGCAACAAAAAGAGCTCGCCGCTACGTTCGCGTGGCACGTGACAAGTCCGCACTGGCAGAAGGAACTCGCCGTCGCCGCCGGCCGCGTGCCAAGCACGATCGCCAGCCTTACCGACGCCGCCTTCACGACCGCCACCGCCGGCGACCTCACCGCCGAAGCAACCGTCATCAGCACGCGGCAGCTCCCAAACGCCCGAACCTTCAAGCCGCCCCTCGGCGTCTGGCCGGAGATGCGGCTCGCCTTTGACGACGCGATGAAGCGGATCCTCATCGACAAGCAGGACGTAGCAGATGCACTCGCCGAGGCGGATAAGCAGTGGCGACGCCTGCTTGGCCGCGACGCCACGGAGGCTGGCCGATGAGCCTTCGGCCGCACCAGTCCTGGACGCCGTACGTCTTCCTGCTGCCGGCCATTTCCGTGCTCAGCCTCTTCGTCGTCTGGGCGTTCGTGCAGGTCGCGATCCTGTCGTTCGCCCGCGTCGACCTCTTCGGCACCGGCTCGCTGCTCGGCCGCGCGGAGTGGACCGGGCTCGACAACTACCGCCGCGTCCTCGGCAGCGGGCGCTTCTGGTGGGCGTTGCTCAACAGCGGCATCTACCTCCTCGTCACGCCGGCGATCATGGCCGTTTCACTACTCGCCGCGCTCGTCATCCACAGCGGCCTACGCGGCACGGGGCCGTGGCTGCGGGCGTTGCTCTTCCTGCCCGTCGTCACCCCGACGATCGTCGCCGCCGTCGCGTGGCGCCTGCTCTTCACGGAAGAAGACGGCCTGCTCAACACGATGCTCGGGCTCGAGATCCCGTGGCTTACGGGCTGGCCGTGGGTGCTCGTGACGGCGATGGTCGTCACGCTCTGGAAGGGCTTCGGCTACTACATGATGATCTTCCTCGCGGGCCTCATGAGCGTGCCGCGCGAGCTCGAAGAAGCCGCCGGCATCGACGGCGCGGGCCGGGTCGCGGTCTTCCGCCACGTCACGCTGCCCTCGCTCAAGCCGGTGCTGACGCTCGTGCTCGTCATCAGTTCCATAGGTGCGTTGAAAGTATTTGACGAGCTCTACGTCGTCGCCGCCGGCGCGTCGGCCGAGAGCAAGACTGCCGTCCCGCTCATCTATGAAACAGCCTTCGAAGCCGGCCGCTTCGGCGAGGCGTGTGCGGTCGGCGTCTGTCTCTTCATCGTGCTGCTGGCGATGAGCGGCATTAACCTTCGCCTCAGCCGCGAGGAGGCCGCATGACGCCGAGGCCTATGTGGATCGTCGTGCTGTACTACGCCGCGGCCGTTGCACTGGCACTCCTCGCGGTCGGGCCGGCGCTGTGGCTGGTCAACGTCGCATTGCAGCCGCGGGCCATCGGTGTCAACGAGCTGACGCCGCCGAATCTTTGGACGGACGACAATTTTCGCGGTGCTGCCAAATCCGGCGGCATCTGGGGGCCGATGCTTAACAGCGTTATCGTCACGATCTGCCAGGCGTCGTTGAATGTCGTCCTCGCTGCGCTCGCCGCGTACCCGCTGGCCCGCATGCGCTTCCGCGGACGCGGCACGTTGTTCGTTCTCGTCCTCGCGACGCTCATGGTCCCCGAGCAGGTCATCGTCGTCCCACTCTTCGTCACCGTCAGCGATCTTGGTCTTTATGACACGCTCGCCGCGGTCTTTCTCCCGTTCAGTGTTACCGCGTTCGGAATCTACCTTTGCCGGCAAGCGTTCCTAGGTATACCTGCATCACTGGAAGAGGCCGCACGTATCGATGGAGCCGATGCGATGGGCGTCTGGTGGCATGTCATGCTTCCGCTCGCCCGACCGACGCTGGCGACGCTGGCGGTGTTCAGCATCATCGGCGCGTGGAGCAATCTGCTCTGGCCGCTGATCGTGTTGCAGGACGAGGCGAACATGACGCTGCCCGTCGCAATTAGCAGACTTCTCAGCGTCCACGCGAGCGAGATTCGCTGGGCCTACGCCGCGAGCGTCATCGCGCTCGTGCCGATGGTGCTCGTCTACCTTGTCATGCAACGCTGGCTGACGCGGGGCATTCTCGCAGGCGCGGTGAAAGGTTGAACCCGATCATTATGAGCGAAAGCAATCGTATCTTGAACGTCGCCATCGTCGGCCTTGGCCCGATCGGCATGGCCGCGGCGAGGGCGGCGTGGGTCGACCCCGGCATGCACATCGTCGGCCTCGTCGACACGTCGCCGGACCTCGTCGGCATCGAGCCATTTGAGGATCTTGTCGTAACGTCCGAGCTGCCGCCGGCGGACGTGGCGATCGTCTGCACGACGAGCGACTTCCCTGCGATGCTGCCGATCCTGCGGACGGCGGCGGCAAAAAAGACGCACGTCGTCAGCAGCTGCGAGGAGATGCTTTACCCGACGTACCGCCATCCGGACGCTGCCGCGGAAGCTGACGCGATTGCGAAGCAGCACGGCGTCTCCTTCCTCGGCACAGGCGTCAACCCGGGCTTCGTCCTCGACCTTCTGCCGGTCGTGTTGAGCTCGATGCTGCTCGAAGTCACGGCCGTGCGGGCGCGGCGTCGCGTCGACGCCGGCACGCGGCGACGGCCATTGCAGGCGAAGGTCGGGGCGACGATGACGCCTTCAGACTTCGCCGCACGCAAAGCGGCCGGCACGATCGGACACCGCGGCATGGCCGAGAGCGTCGCCCTCGTCGCCGCCGGCCTCGGCCGATCGGTGGTGCCCGGGGCGGTCGAGGAGACGCTCGATCCGGTTCTCGCCGAGGCCGAGACGCCCTCCGCACTTGGCACGATTGAGCCGGGCCAGGTCGCCGGCATCCACAACGTCGGCCGGTGGAGCGGCGACGGTCTTATGATCGAACTCGATCTTATCATGAGCGTCGGCTGGCCCGACCCGCACGACGCGATCGAGCTCGACGGCCCGGTGCCGATGAAGACGCGGATCGACGGCGGAACTCCCGGCGATTCGGCGACCGTCGCCGCGCTGATCAACGCCGCCCGTGTCCTGCCGCACTGCCCGCCGGGTCTGCGGACAATGCTCGACCTCGACCGGCAGCCGGCGGCGCGATGAGGCCGATCCTTTACGCTCTCTTTTGATCATGATCCCGCCCGAGAAGCTTGCCGTCTGTTCCTGGTCGCTGCAGCCGACATCGTCGCAGGACCTCGTCGAGAAGGTCCGCGCGACCGGACTCTCACGAGTGCAGCTTCATCTCAACCCGCTCTCGAGCGACAGTGGGTTTACGCACACATCCGCTCATTTAGCAGAAGCAGGAATCGACATCGTCAGCGGCATGGTCACATGCCCCGGCGAGGACTACACCAGCATTGCCGCGATCACGCGGACCGGCGGCATCGTGCCGGACGCGACGTGGCCGGCGACGCTGGCGGAGATGCGGGATGCAGCGAACGTCGCGGGGCGGATCGGCTGTCGACTCGTGACGTTTCACGCCGGCTTTGTTCCGCACGATCGGACTGATCCGTCGCGGGCGAAGCTGATCGACCGACTCCGCCAGGTAGCGGAGATCTTTGCGGCAGCCGACTGCTCCGTCGCGCTCGAGACGGGCCAGGAGGACGCCGCCGCGCTGGCCGATCTGCTCGACGAAGTGGGCGGCGATGTCGGCGTCAACTTCGACCCGGCAAACATGATTCTCTACGGGAGCGGCGACCCGGTTGAAGCGCTCCACCACCTCATGCCACGCATCCGGCAGATTCACTTGAAAGACGCCAAGGGTTCGACAACACCCGGCGTGGCCTGGGGCGAGGAAGTCCCTGTCGGTACCGGCGAAGTCGATTGGTTGGCCTTCTTTGCCGTGGCGAAGAAAAGCAGGTATGACGGCGACTTCTGCATCGAACGCGAGGCGGGCGACGCACGAGTCGACGACATCCGCACTGCCGCGGCTTTCATCGCGTAGTTATTGCCCGCGGAGGTCGACCAGCCGCACCACCTGTCCGGCGGCGACATCGTATTCGATGGAGGAGAAGCTCCCGCGGGATCGCCCGCTTCCGTCGAAGAGGCGGACGGAGCTTGTTTCCGTGGCCGATGCAATCAACAGGTTGCGGGCTGCATCGAATTGAACCCGTTCGGCCTCGATCAAAAGGTCGACCGTCTCGATCCGCACATCGCCAGTCGCGGCGGCTGCGAGCGCGACGGCATCATCCGCCCGCGTCGTCTCCGCGGAGACTTCCGCCGCCTTCACGGTCACTTCGATGCCGTCGCGCGGGCGCAGCACGATCGTCACGCCGCCAATCATCGCGGCGAAGGTACCGTCGTAATCGAGCCGCTTTTCCCATGCGAATGCGGCCGTTCCGCGGAAGCCGTCTCCGTCATCATCGGGGCGAAGATCCTCCACCAGCGCCCGCCCCGGCACAGGCACCTCGGCCGCGCCCGTCGCGGGGAAGGCGATTGCCTGCTCCGCGCGAAGGGCGACGCGACGGAAGTTGACAGCCGCGTCGAGTCGAACATCGTCCGTGAGCAGAACCCGCTCGACCGCCGCCGCGGCGTCATCGGCGGGTGCGTCCGCGGCCAGATGGATCGTTACCTTCGCCGCCATCGCCCGCACGTCCCGACCCTCAGCGACGACGCTGCCGCTGAGGTCGATGCGTCGCTCGGTCGCCGCCATGGCTTTCGTCCAGCGTACTTCGTAGCCACCTTCGTCGTCCTCGGCGGAAAGCATTCCGGAGCCGGGCGAAGCGAGCGAACCATCGGCCGCGTTCAGGACCAGCGTTTGTGAAGAAACGTTCACCATCTGGCCCGACTCGCCCTGCGGCGCACGGACGACTGCCGGCCGATCCTCCGTTCCGGTCAGCACGAGCGGCCCGTCGGTGCCGCGGGTCGTGACGATCGTTGCCTCGGCCTGTCGCCCGTCGGCGTCCTGCAGTCGGACGTCGTGCTCGACGCGAAGTTGCTCGAGTACCCCGTCCACCAGCTTCGCGCGGAGCTGCTTGCCGTTCAGGCTCGACCCGTCGCCGCGATCGACTCGGACACCACCGCTGGCCGAGAGATCCGTCGGGCCGTCGATGCCGAGCGGAAGGTCGACGACCAGGCGAGATGTCGCGAGCGTCGTCGGCTTTTCGTCCTCGAACTGCGCGACGACAGTGCCCGCGGCGACGAGCCGGCGAACTTCGTCGTCTTCCAAAGAAATATGCAGATCGTCACAATCCAGATCGAATGCGACGCCGCTCGCCCTCACGTCGCCGCGCGCGTGCAGCGTCTCGAGGCCGCCGGCGTCGGAGAAGGCAAATTCGCACGCGTCGACCCATCGCAGAGTCGTCGGCTCCTCGTCCCCCGGCAGCGTCGCCGAACCAACACCGAGGGCGGTGGCAGTGCCTGCTTCCGGTGCCGCGACAAACCGCGGTGCGACGAGTCTGGCACCTTCAGCATCGCGAATTGTGACGGCACCATCTCCGGCCGCCTGGAGGACAAGACGGTCCTGTGCCTTGGCGTAGTCGAGACTGCCGGCGGTGATGATCTGTCCGCCCAGCTCCGCTTGCAGCGGCGAGCCGGCGAGGGAGAAGGCGGCGTCAGCTGAGCTCTCGAGCGTTGCGTCCGTGGCAGGTTGTATCCGGACCTCGCCGTTCAGCCGGACGATGATCGGCTGGAACGCCGGCGTCGATGTCGTTGGTGTCGTCGGCGGAGGAGTGGCGGTCGTAGCCGGCGCTACATCGGCCGGCGGGTCCGCACGCGGCGCGGGCGTCGGCAGCTCGGCCGACTCCTTCGGCTGCTCGGCAAGCGGCAGAAGTGCCACCGCGTCGCGCCCGCTCAGCAGCGTCTGGCCCGCTTGCTCCGCGACGAGTGGCCCGTCGATCGTGACGCGGAAGGGCGTAAAGCTCGCGTCGCGCGACGGCCGATCCGCGGGTTCCCCGGCGAGCTCCATCGAAGCAAGCAGGTCGTATGTGGCGACCTTCGCCGTTGCCTCCTGCGTCGGCCGATCGTCGCCCGGCAGGACGCCGCGTGGTAGAAACTCCGGCGGATTCTTCAAAACCAGCCGCGTTGCCCGCGCCAGCCGCACCAGCCCCGGGCGACCGGCATCAGCGTCCCACTCGACGAGCAACCCCTCCGCGTCGAGGTCGTAGTCGACGCCGCGAAGCTTTACCGGCTGCTCGTCGCCCAAGCGCGTCCCACCTGCGACGACAGAATCGATCGTCTGCAGCGTCAGCTTCGACCGATCGACAAGCGCATTCGGCAGCGTCACTGTCGCAGACGGCGGCCGACCGGCGGCGAGTTCATCGGCAACGGTGAACCAGGCGAGCTCCACGTCGTCCAGCCGCAGGGCGTCCGCCGCGGCGAGGGTGTCGGTCGCGACGTCCGCCTGCCGCCCCGCGGGTGGCCGGCCGACGCGAAGCGTGCCGCGAGGGCTGCGAATGGTCGCCGCCGCGCCACCGCGAACGAGCAGCGTGATGACGACGTCCTCGACCGCCGCCTCTTCTTCAGAAGTCCGCCGATACCGGCCGACCTGCACCTGTGCGGCCGGCTCGTTCGTCTTCGGGTCGAACAGTCGCAGCCGCACGCCTTCGCCGGGACCGACACCTTCGCCTTCGAGCGCGTTGCCGACTGGCGGTAGATCGACGGTCGTCGCCTTCTCGCGATCCCGCGTCGGCCGCGTCGGATCCGGCAGCAGGGCGTTGGTCGCGACGAAAGCAAGGCCCACGACGAGCGTCGCGCCGATCGCGACGACGAAGGATCGAGCCGACGCGTTCATCGAGCCTCCGCAGCGGCAGAACGATCTTCGTCGAAAAGTCGCAGCACGACGAGATCCTGCACGTCGATGAGACCCGCGACAACGCCCGCCGCGTCGACCACCGGCAGCTCGTCGATACGGTGCGCCCGCATGATGGCAACGGCGTCGCTCGCGAGGGCGTCATTCTGCAGGTGTTTCGGCCGACGCGTCATGACACTGCCGATCGTCTGCGTCAGGGCCGATGCGGCGTCACGGACGATCAGCCGCCGCAGGTCGCCGTCGCTGAAGACGCCGACGAGCTTGCGGTCCGCATCGGTCACGACGACCGCGCCCGGCCGACGCGGGATGCGGCTGACGCGTTGCAGGACGTCGCCCACCGTCTCAGTCTGCTGAGCCGTTGGAAGATTTTCGTCAGCACGGAAGCTCATCGCCTCCTCGACACGGAGAAGCTTGCGGCCGAGCTGGCCCGCCGGGTGAAAGACGGCAAAGTCATCGGCGGTGAAGTTCCGTTGCCGCATCACCGACAACGCCAGCGCATCTGCGAGCGCGAGCATCGCCGTCGTGCTGCAGGAAGGCGCGAGCTTCAACGGGCACGCCTCTGCAACGCGACCCATCGGCACGACGACGTCCGCGTGCTCGCCGAGACTCGACGCGCGGCCGGCACAGATCGCGACCGTCGGCCGGCCGAGGCGGCGGACGGCGTCGAGCAGGCGGACCAACTCGTCCGTCTCCCCACTGGCACTGAAGAAGAGCACGGCATCGCCGCGGCGGACGCTGCCGAGGTCGCCGTGCAGGGCATCGCCGGGGCTGAGGAAATGACTTGGCGTGCCGGTGCTGGCAAGCGTGGCGCTGCACTTTCGCGCGACGTGGCCGGCTTTGCCGACGCCGGTCGTCACGGCTGACCCGGGAAGGTCGAGCAACAGCTGCACCGCCGCGGCGAAGCCGTCGTCGATCGTGTCGATCAGCGACCGCACCGCGTCGGCCTCGGCGGCGAGCACCTCGCGGGCGAAGCTTCGAACGTCGTCATCAACCGCGGGCACGTCCTGCATTATCCGCCTGCCGATCCGAGATGCCACGTCGGCGCACGGTCAATCTTCTTTCGTCTCGCCGGTCTGCAGCAGCGTCCCGATCGCGGTCAGGGCCACGAGGGTCACAGGCAGCGCCAATGGCCGGTCGGCGATCTGCTCGCGAAGAAAGTCCGCGATCGGCTCGTACTGCAAGCCGAACGACGCGACGCCGGCGAGGAGCATCACGGCCCCCTGCAACGCCGCCGCGAGCGTGACGCCGGTGCGGAAGAAGGCGAGGCCGAGCATGGAGAGGAAGACGGCGCCGATGAGGCCGCCGGCCGGTGCGTAGGGGTCGGCCCAACCGCCGGCTCGCCAGGCGGCGCAGCCGAGGCTGAAGCCGACGATCGCGGCCGAGAGCGAGACGATCGCCTTCATCGCCGGCCACGCGACGGCCCCCGCGATGATGCCGCCGAGCACGGAACCGGCCAGGCCGCTCCCAGCCTGTTCACCAATGTACCAGCCGCCGGTCGCGCCCAAGGCCGCTGCATTGATGATGGCGACGCCGCGGTGCAGGTAGTAGCCGAAGACGAGGTACGCGACGCCGAGCGCGATGAGCAACGCGGCGACGAGCGGGTCGAGCTGGCCGGCGAGCTCGACCAGTTCCAGCCGGTTCGGCCAGTCGATGACGGACGCGGCGACGTCCGCGAGCTCGACGGCTTCAGCGGCGGACGGTGTGACCTCCTCGACCGCACTGGCAACGTCGGTAACGACCTCCTCCCACGCGTCGGCGGGCGCCGCGGGCGCGGAGAGTTCGGGCGAGCCTTGCATGCCTCTTCTTTGCATCGACCGCATGCGCCTGCCGTCGCCAGTGGACCGGCGGTCGTCGGTGGGCGACGATGCGGGCGTGGCCGACGAACTCGAGCAACGACTTGCCCCGCTCCGCGGCCGCATCGACGCGATCGATCAGGAGCTGGTGCGGCTGATGAACGAGCGGGCAGAAGTGGCCGTCGAGGTCGGGCGGGCCAAGCGCGAGACGGCCGGCGGCAGCGGATCGGCGGCGAGCTTCTACGTGCCCAGCCGCGAGCGGGCGGTCTTCGAGCGACTGCGCAACCTGAACGCCGGCCCGCTGCCGGATCGGACGCTGGAAGCGATCTGGCGTGAGATCATGTCCGGCAGCATCGGGCTGCAGAAGCCGCTGCGTGTCGGCTACCTCGGCCCACCCGGCAGCTTCAGCCACGCCGCCGCCAAGGCGAAATTCGGCAACAGCGTCGACTACGTCGCCGCCGGCGACATCGACGGCGTCTTCGGCGCCGTCGCCCGCCAGCACGCCGACTGCGGCTTGGTTCCCGTCGAAAACAGCAGTCACGGCGGCGTGATCGACACGCTCGACGCCTTCCTCGACCACTCGGCCAAGGTCTGCGCCGAGGTCCTGATCAACGTGCATCACAACGTGCTCTGCCGCGGCGAGTGGACGGACGTGAAGGTCGTGACGACGAAGCCGGAAGTCTTCGCGCAATGCCGGCAGTGGCTGGCGAACGTCGCGAAGGACAAGCAGGTCGAAGCCGCCGCGAGCACGAGCGCTGCTGCGGAGCGTGCCTCGCAGGACCCGACCGTCGCCGCGATCGGCAGTCGGCTGGCGGGCGAGGTGTACGACGTGCCGGTGCTATTCGACAATGTCGAGGACGATCCGGACAACGTGACACGGTTCTGGGTCATCGGCCGCGACGCGGGCAAACCGACCGGCGACGACAAGACGGGCGTGCTGTTCACGACCGCCAACAAGCCAGGCGCCTTGGCAGCGGTACTCGACGCGTTCCGCACGAACGGCGTGAACCTGACTGATATCGAGAAGCGACCGAGCGGGCGGACGAACTGGGAATACGTCTTTTTCGTCGACGCCGAGGGCCACGCCGACGACGCAACGGTGCAGGCCGCTCTCGCCGCGGCGCGGGAGCACTGCCTCCAGCTGACGGTCCTCGGCAGCTACCCGCGTGCGTGCGACGTTTTGTAGTCGAGGATCGGCTTGTACACTGCGTGCACCGCAGTCATGCAGCGACGGCCGACTCGGGCTCGCGTGTCGGCTGCCAATCATCGTCGAGAGCTGCGTCTACCATCTGTACGTAACTTGCGACGAGCTCATCCACCGAGATCGCATCTACTGCTAGGCCCTCCGCTTCTCCTTGATGATGAGCGTAAAGCCGCATGGTGTCGGCATCGAACCAGACGCGTGCGACGAGCCCCCGGTGCACCAGGAACGGGCGCGATTCGGTTTCAGCGATGGAGGGAGAACTTGTCATGGTTTATGTCCTGCATCCGCTAGGAGGTCGCGTACGAGCCGAACGTACACGCGGTCGAGTGGGTCGTGGCGGGGAATGATCTGCGACTTTCCGCCGATCGTGAACTTGAAGTGACTCCCGCCGCCTGTCGGGGAGAGAATGGTTCCGCCGCATCTTCAAAAGACGGAAGCGATCTCTTCGAAGCTTACATCACCCGGAGTCGGCCGACGGAACAGGCGAGACAGATTCTTCTTGAGGCGACTCATCTAACGGCCTGCTTCTACGGTAATCCTATCACTGCGACATTGCCAGCGCGAACGCGGGTAGTGTGGCGGCATGAAGCAGCAGATCTTTGGCCGGCTCTCAGATGGTCGACAGGTGACGCGGTACACGCTCTTCCGGGGCGACATCCTGATGCGTATTCTCGACTGGGGCGGGATCATCACGGAGCTGCACGTCGGGGGACGCGATGTCACGCTCGGCTACGAAACGCTGGAACCGTATACGCGGCGGCATCCGTACTTCGGCGCACTAGTCGGCCGCGTCGCCGGGCGGATCGGCGGCAGGGCGTTTACGCTGGACGGGACGCGGTACGAGCTGGCGGGGAACGAGAAGACGGGCAATCACCTGCACGGCGGCGACCAAGGCTTTGACCGACGAATCTGGAACGCCGAGCCGTCGGGCGACGACGCGTTGCGACTCTCGCTACAAAGCCCGGACGGCGATCAGGGATATCCGGGCGACCTGGATGTTGCCGTTCTTTATCAGTTGCAGGAGGATGGCTTGCGAATCAAATTTGATGCAAATACAACCAAGCCGACGCCGGTGGCGTTGACGAATCATGCGTACTTCAACTTAGCCGGTCACGATCATGGTTCGGCTTTGAATCACTTCGTCAAGATCCACGCGGCCGACTACGGTCCGGCGGACGAAGCGATGCAACTCGACGGGCGGCGGGTGTCGGTCGAAAGACGAGGCGAGGATCTACAAACGCCGATACGGCTGGCGGATATCGTCGAGGACTTGCACGGCAGCCACGGGGCCAACTACTTCGTCGACGGAACGCTCGGCGAGCTGCGACCGGCCGCGGAGGTTGCCGCGGCAGGGTTGCGGATGAACGTGGCAACGACCGCCGACTGCTTGCAGTTCTACACCGGCGTCAGCCTCGACGGCAGCGACGTCGGCAAGGGCGGCGTCCGCTACGACCCATTCGCTGGCCTTTGTTTCGAAGCCCATCCGTATCCAGCGGCGGTGAACTTTGCCAATGCAGAAGGCATTGCTTCGAACGTTCTGCGTCCCGGCGAGAAGTACCGGCAGGTGACAAAATACACCTTCTCTGCCGACTGATGTTCTACCTCGTCCACCAAAAGCCGAGGGCGAGCGCGATGAGGCCGGCGACGTCGACAGCGACGATGATCCAGTAGCCGTGCCGGACGTCGACGACGGTCGAGACGATCATCATCGGAACGAGAGCGAGCAGCGCGACCCACCACCAGAGGCCGCCGTTGTCGCGGAGGACAGACGTGCTGACGAGGCCGATCACGCCCGTGACGAGCCACGCGAGCGGCCAGATCCATGGCACGTCCTCGCCACGCTGTTTCATCCAAAGAAGCAACGCCGCCGACAGCGGATAACTGGCAGCGACGATCCACAGCAACGTGCGGCCGCCGGCGAAACTTTCGCCGACCGCGACGGGCAGATCAGTCACCGGCCGGACCTCGTGCGAGCGGCATCGGCACGATCGAGACCTCGCCGAACTCGGCAAGCTGCTCCTCCACCACGTCGGCCGGGGCGACGACGACGATCGACAGCTGCTCCGGCATGCCGTAGGTGGCGACCACCTTCTGCACGTCGTCGGCCGTCACCTCGGCGATGCGATCGGCGTACTTGTTGTAGTAGTCGAGGTCGTAATCGTTGAGCAGGATATTCGATCGCAGGTTTGCCAACTGGCCGACCGTCTGCTGGCTGAGGACCATGCTCCCGGCGACGCGACGCTTGCCGTCGGCGAGCTCAGCGTCGGTGACGGGCTCCTTCGCCATCCGCTCCAGAACGCCGAACGCGGTGCGGAGGGCCTCGGCGGTCGTCTCCGGCTTCGTGGCGAATCCGACGGAGAAAGCGCCCGAGTTTCGGCTCGGCCGGAAGCTGGCGCCGGCGCCGTAGGTCAGACCCTTGTCGGCCCGCAGTGCCTGATTGATCCGCGACTCGATACCGCCGGACAGGATCTGGTTGGCGACGCTCGACGCGTACTTCTCGTCGCTCTGCACGGTGAAGCTGCGGTTGCCCATGCGGACCGCCGCCTGGCCGCCGCCGGGGTTGTCGACGAGCAGGATTTGCGGGGCGTACTCCGGCATTACGTACGTGTCCGCCTCGATCTCGGCCTCTGTCGCGCCGACACCCTGCAAGGCGTCGCGGACGAATGAGGTCGCTTCGTCTTTGGTCATGTCGCCGGCGACAATAACGGTCGCCTCGTCGCGGTTGAACGCCATGCCGAGGAACCGGCGGACGTCTTCGAGGCCGAGGCCCATGATCGTCGGCAGCGACGGGGTGCGGCCGGCCGGGTTGCTCGCGCCGAAGACGTTCTTGTCCAGCTCCTGCCGCGCCACCGTCGTCGGATCCGCCAGCGACTGTTGCATTTGGGCGGCAAAACGATTGCGTAGATTTAGAAACTCCCGCTCGTCGAGGTTCGGCGAGACGAGCAACTCCTGCACGTAGCCGGCGGCTTGGCTGGCAACGTCCTTGGGAAAGCTGGCGGAAACTCGCATGTGGTCGCCGCCGTCGCTCGCGTTGAGGCTGATGCCGACGGATTCGAGCAATTCGCTCTGCTCCGTCGCCGACCGACCGGCCGCGCCGCGGGTCATCAGGTCGGTCGCGATGCCGGCCAGCCCGACCTGTTCGTCGGGCAGGGCGTCGCCGCCAAAGCCTTCGAAGATCATCGACAGGCCGACGAGCGGCAGGCGGGTGTCGCGGATCAGAACCACGTCGACGCCATCGACCTCGAAGCTTTCGCCGGTCTCGAAGTCGGCCCGCACGACCTCGTCAGGCACCGGCGCTTGCTCCGGGTACTCCTCGGGAAACTCGACCTGCTGCGTAGCTGCCTCGCCATCGGCCGCGGTATCCTCCTGCGGCTTTTCCGCAGCGCCCTCACCGTCCGCCGCCTCCTGCGGAACCTCCGCCTCGCCGCCGGTCGGATCTTTGCCCGGCAGGTACGTCAGGACCGCCACCTTCGAGTCGTCGAGGTACTGCTCGGCGACGCGGGCCAGATCCTCGCTCGTCACCGCCTCGATCTTCTTCGCCTGCTCGTTGGCGAGATTCGGGTCGTCGCCGAACGCCCACGCCTCGGCGACGCTGCTGGCGACGGATTCGGCCGTCTGTTGGCCGCGGAGCAGGGCGAGCTTCATCTGCGTCTTGGCCTTGTCGAGCTCCTCGTCTGTCACGCCGTTGGCGGCGACCTCGCGGAGCACGTCCATCGCCGCCGACTCGACGGCTTTGGGATCCTGGCCCGGCAGGACGAAGATGCTTGCGAACATCAGGCCCGCGTCTTCGAGGCGGAACATCCCCGCCGACGCCTGCTGCGCCAGCGGCGGCGTCTCACCCTGGCCGGCGACGAGCGCCTGGTACATGCGGCTCGAGCGACCGGTGCCCAGGATGTTGCCGAGTACTTCGAGCGCGACAACGTCCTCACTGCCCCAGCCGCCCGCCTTGAAGGCCAGCACCAGCGACGCCAGCGGCGCCCGCTCGGCGTAGACGGTCCGCTCGCGACGCTCCGTCTGCTCCGGCTCCTCCGGACTCGGCCGCGGCACCTCGCCGCCGGCCGGGATCCAGCCGTAGTAGCTCTCGACCCACTGCTTGGCCTCTTCGACGTCAAAATCGCCCGCAATCGCCAACACCGCGTTGTTTGGCACGTAGAACGTGTCGAAGAACTCTTGCAGCTCCGCCGGCTGGCTCTCAGCCAACTGCTCCATGTTGCCGATCGGCGTCCACTGGTAGTGGCTCTTGTCGAATGCCAGCTCGAAGAAGTCCATCGATTGCCGCCCGTACGGCGGGTTGACGACGCGGAGCAGGTACTCCTCGTTGACGACACTCCGTTCCGTCGCGAACGTGTCCGCCGACACCTTGAAGCTCGCCATGCGGTCCGCCTCGAGGTAGAGCGCCATCTCGAGCGCGTTGCTCGGGACGGTGTTGACGTAGGTGGTCTGGTCGAAGCTGGTGAAGGCGTTCGAGCTCCCGCCGACGCCGTTGATGCGCTTCATGTGCTCCTCGTGGGCGACGTGCTCGCTGCCGTGGAACATCATGTGCTCGAACAGGTGGGCAAAGCCCTGCCGGTCCGGCTGTTCGTCCTTCGAGCCGACGTGGTAGAGGACGCGGACGTGGACGACGGGCGCGTTGTCCATCGGCGCGTAGACGACGCGCAGGCCGTTGTCGAGCGTTTGGGTGGTAAAGTCGATGTCGGGCACTTGGATGTCAACAGAAGCAGCCGGCTCCGCCGCCAACAAAACGGCCGGGGCGGCGGCAAAGAGCGGAAGCACGAGCGCGGAGGCGAATCGCATCCCGCAGGATAGCCGTCGTGTGTTAGGATGTCGGCATGACGCAGACGCTCGTCGAACCGCCGCGTGCACGGGCACGTCCTGCTCATGGCAAGAAGTGCGATGTCGCGGACGCTCCTCTTGAGGCTGGTGAGCCTGTGGCGGAGAAGGAGGAAGCTTCGTCTGCCTCCGGTCCGACGCTCTTTACGATAACTCCACTCGCGTATCAGCAGATGGCCGAAGCCGGTCATTTTCAGGATCGCCGCGTCGAGCTTCTTCGAGGAAGGATCATCGAGATGCCCGCGATGGGCCCCGAACACATCACCGCGACGAGGCTGCTCAACTACGCGTTGAACGAGCACTTCCAGCGAACCGATGGATTCATCGTCAGCGTGCCGGTCCCGTTGCAGCTTTCGGATTCGGAACCAGAACCCGACGGCTTCGTATACCGCGGCTCGATCCATGATCGGCCGAGCGACGCCGAGCACGTCGTGCTAGTCGTTGAGGTGTCCAAGACGTCCATTGGCTATGACCGCACGACGAAGCTCGCCCTCTACGCCGAGGCCGGGTACGGGGACTACTGGATCGTGAACCTCGTCGACCGGGTCCTCGAGGTCTACCGGAACCCGATGCAGAGCAACGGCGAGTGGACGTACGCCGACAAGACGACGATCGCCGCCGACGGCACCGTCTCGCCGCTGGCCAAGCCGGAGGCGACGCTGAAGGTGGCGGATCTGCTGCCGCGGGAGTAAGGGCCCGTTACACAAGCGGCGTTCGGCGGGTGGCACGGTGTCGAAGGCTGTTGCGTAACTACAACGAAAGAGACCGGCCATAGACATGGCCGGCTCGAAAGCGTGCGAAGGTTGTGCCGCCAACTCAGGCCGTCGCCTGCTGCCGACGCCGGAGGCCGACGAGGCTCAGGAGCGACAGGCCGCCCATGGCGGCGACGGGTTCGGGGACGACCGTCCCGATGAACGCGATATCCGGATCTAGGCTCCCGGCGGAAAAACTGGAGAAAGCTGCACCGGAAGCGTTTCGCGGCGAAGAAATCGTGAAGCTAGACACACCTGTCGGTGCTGTTCCGCCAAGAGTCGCAAACACCTGCTCTACGTCAACTTCGTAGGTGAAGAAGCCCGCCGTGCCAGAGTCATCAGAGGCGGCGACCATGTTTCCGTTGATGTCTACGAAGCCCGACGCTTCATTAACCAGAGCAAGACCAGTCAGTCCTGGAAAAGGCAAAGCCGCGCCGGGTCCGTCAACAAGAAGGACGAAACCTTCAAAGCCTGAGCCAGCACCAAAGCCCAGCCCATTCTTGGTGCCAGATTCAAAGATTACGAAGTCAACGCCGCTGCGAAGCTCAGGAGCTGAACTGTAGGAGAAAGTGACGGAACCATCCTCAGGGACGCCTGGAACCGTATCTAGATTCGGGTCGCCTAAGGAGACCGCAGATGGATCTGTGCCACCAACAAGCTGTCCGGAAGAATTACCATCGAACCCAAACCCGATGCCAAACGTTCCGACATTTCCGGAAGTTGTCGCAGAACTTGGTCCGCCATCGTCGAATGTATAGCCCCCATACGTGAATGTGTTTCCCAAAGCCGGCGAAGCAACAGCAGCCGCCGTGGCGGCGGCGAGGATGAATCTGGTCATTTCAATGTTTGTTCTCTACCCTGCCGCCCCGCGGTCCCCGGGACCACCCCAAGACGCGTTCGCGGTGTATCTGAGCCACCACTATCGGGCCTCCGCCGCTGGTTTGCAACAGCAACGGTCGATAAAAGTCAACGCGGAATGTTTCAGCAGCGAAAGCTCGTGGTGCCTGCTTTTGCAGCACCTGCCACAGACTGCCGCAGGGCCGACAAGTGGCGGCATCGGTCCTACATTCCCGCTATGCGACGCGCCAAACTCTCCGTCATCGGTGCCGGCAACGTCGGCGCAACGTGTGCCCACTGGGCGGCTTCGAAGGAACTGGGCGATGTCGTCCTCGTCGATATCCCGCAGGTCGACGGCATGCCGCAGGGCAAGGCACTCGACCTCATGCAGGCCTCGCCCGTCGAGGGCTTCGACAGCAACATCGTCGGGGCGACCGACTACGGGCCGACGGAAGGGTCGGATGTGGTCATCGTGACGGCGGGATTGCCGCGGAAGCCGGGGATGAGTCGGGACGACTTGATCGAGAAGAACACCACGATCGTCCGCGAGGTCAGCAAGCAGGTGGCCGAGCATTCGCCGAACGCGACGATGATCGTCGTCAGCAACCCGCTCGACGCGATGGTTTACGTCGCCTGGAAGGCCAGCGGGTTCGAGCCGCACAAGGTCGTCGGGCAGGCCGGCGTGCTGGATACGGCCCGGTACCGCACGTTCCTCGCCCAGGAGATCGGCTGCAGCGTCGAGGACGTGCAGGCGTTGCTCCTCGGCGGGCACGGCGACGACATGGTGCCGCTGAAGCGGTACACCTTCGCCGGCGGCATTCCGGTCGAGCAGCTCATCCCGGCCGATCGGCTCGAGGAGATCATCACGCGGACCCGTAAGGGTGGGGCCGAGATCGTCGGTCTGCTCAAGACGGGCAGCGCCTACTACGCCCCGGCCGCGGCGAGCGTGCAGATGGCGGAGGCGATCATCCGCGACAAGAAGCGGATCCTTCCCGCCGCCGCTTACTGCGACGGCCAGTACGGCATCGACGGCTACTTCGTCGGCGTGCCCTGCATCCTGGGCACGGGCGGCGTCGAGAAGGTCCTCGAGATCGAGCTGGACGACGACGAGAAAGCCGCGTTCCAGACGAGCATCGACCACGTCAAAGAACTGGTCGAAGCCGCGAAGAAGGTCGACGCGTAGCGGCGTGCACCGTCGCTCTACGATGAAGCTAGGAGCCGTCCGACAACTCCGGTCGTAGCAGCGGCGGCTCGCCGCTGCCGTTCGATCTCGCAGAAGACTGCAGATCCAG
>CAYQCT010000004.1:14029-16453 GCA_964416015.1 uncultured Tepidisphaerales bacterium | reverse complement strand
CCGTCGCTGCTACGTGTTCAGATGGCTCCTAGACGGTGCTGACCAGCGTCAGGTCGCGGATCTGTGCCGGGTGGATCGGCAGGGCGACCTCGAAGGTCGACGCGGCCAAAGCTTCTAGACCGACGGCGATGATCCAGCCGTCCTCGACGACGACGTTCTCAATCACGCTGCCGTCGGACATCGTCGCCGTCAGGATCGCCGAGTACTTGCGGCGCGGCACGCCCTGATCGACCAGCCACCGACGCCAGCGGTCGGGCAGCGGCTTGGCGAGGCGGTTACGCGGGGCGGGTCGCGGCGACTTCATGACGCCCTCCACAGAAGCACGACGACGAACCCGGCGACGCCGAAGAGCAGCGACAGCGACATGCCAAGCGTCCCCCGGCTGAGCCGACTTCGCCAGCCGGCAACGGACAGGAACGACGCGACGAACATCAACGGTACCACGACCAGGGCCGCCTTCTTGATCGCTTTTGGCCCGGCGTCGAGACCGGCAAGAACCAGAGCGAGAAGGGCCACGACGATCAGGCCGGCCGCGATGCCGCCGAGCAGGCGGGGCGGCAGCGGTGGTGGAACTTCGTCGTTCATGCCGCCGACCTTGCTGCGGGTTCACAGTTCGCGTTCACCTCGTCGGCCGCGTCGCGAGGCGGCACGACGCCGGGACCGTCGATGCTATAGAAGTCGCTGACGACGGACTCCCAGTCGGCGGAGCTGGCGACGCGGATGAAGCGTTGCCGGACGGCCGAGGCTTGCGGGTGGAAGCGGGCGTACTTCAGGCCGAGCTTGCGCATGCGTCGTGCGGCCTGCGTCGCCCCGTGGATCTCAATCGCTGCCTCCATGTGCTCGCGCAGCGCCGCCCGTTGCTCGTCGATGGTCGGCGGCGGGGCGGTTTGGCCGCGGAGAAGTCGCACGGTGTCGCGGAAGAACCACGGATTGCCGATCGCGCCGCGGGCGACCCAGACGCCGTCCACGCCGGTCTCGCGGAGCATGTCGACAGCATCCTGCGGCACGAAGACGTCGCCGCTGCCCCAGACGAACCAGTCTGGAAACGCCCGCACGATCTCGCCGAGGAAGGGCCTGCGACTGCGGCCGGCGTACTTCTGCTCGACCGTCCGCCCGTGCACGCGGACGCCGACGAAGCCGAGGTCGCGTGCCTCTTCGCACAGCCGCCAAAAGCGGTCCTCGCTGCCCGGTTCGTCGTCGAAGCCGCGTCGCAGCGACACGCTCAACAACGCGTCCGGCAGCCGCCGGCGGGTCGCGCGGAGGATCCGAATGCCCAAGTCGTCGTCCCGCAGCATCCAGCCGCCGCGGGCCTTGTTCTTGACCTTTTTCACCGGACAAGCGAAGTTCAGGTCGATGACGTCATAGCCAGCCCCGGCCAGCAACGCCGCCGCCGCCGCGACCTCATCCGGCTCGCTGCCCATGATCTGGCCGGCGACGGGATGGTCCTCGTCATCGACGTCGATGCTCCGCTTGAGGCCCTTGCCGCCGTCGAGCAGGACGCGGTCGAGAATCGCCTCCGTCACCGCATACGGGCACCCGCGCCGCCGGGCGACGTTCCGCATCGCGCGATCGCTGTACCCGGCCAATCCCGCTTGCATCAGCGGCGAAGCGAGCGTCAACGGGCCGTACTGACGAACGAGCGGGTCGATGCCGGCAGGATAGACACCATCTCGCGGGCAACTATACATTCCGGATCAATAGCCGACGCGTCGCTCAGGCTGCGAGACGCAGCTTCGACTCGTCGTCCTGTGCAAGATCGATTGTAGAAAGCATGTGTTCCAGCTCATCCGCGGCCGATCGCATCGCAGCGACATTGGCCTGATCGCGCTCACACGAAAGCTTCCGCCGCACCGTTTCGTCGGCTCCCGAGGCGGCGATGCGAAGATCGGCCAACAGCCGATCTCGCTCGGTCTGTTGCGTGACCTGTTGCAGAAGCGAGTACGTCCGCTCGACGTTGGCATCGCTCGCCATCGTCAAGCGGGCCGCGTCTACTTTTGCGACCGCGGCGTTGACTACCGCGGCATCACGAGGGAACCTTTGGATCTTCGCCAGCTCCGGCAGCGTCGCGTCGCAGGCCTGCCGAATCACCCGAATCTCCCGCTTGCGACGCTCGATGTTGGAGCTCAGGTCGACCGACGCGTCGCCCGGATGCACCGGCACCGCCGGCAGGCTCGGCCCGTGCGGCAAGCTTCTCAGCACCGCCGCCAGCGCCTGCCGCTGCGTGTGCTGCTTCGCGACGCCGCCCTCGGTCGCATCGATGACGGTCATGCTCGTTTCAGCGAATGCACGCTCAAATTGCTGCAGGTACGCCATGAGCCGCTTTTCCGTGTACGTCTCGTGCCCGGCCCAATCGCGGACGCGAAGCAGCGCGTGCCGATCACGGGCGATGTGCTCCCACTGCTTCATCTCGAACGTGCAGAAGCG
>CAYQCT010000004.1:11147-13915 GCA_964416015.1 uncultured Tepidisphaerales bacterium | reverse complement strand
GCGACGTTGTTCCCGGTCAGCGTGAGCCGACGCGACGGGTCGGACGTCCACGCGTCAAGCACTGCCGCATTCGCCTTGGCCTCGGCAACCATCTCCACATCGAGACCGCGCGGCAGGCCTTCGATGAAGCGCGTGCTGATCTCGCTGTGATCGATGCTGCAGACGAAGTGCGGCACGACGCCGGCGTCGAGCAGGGGCTTCAACGCCGTCTGCACCGCGACGATCACGACACGGTCGCCTTGCCCGCGGAGCTGTTGGATGTTCTTCCGCAGCGACGGCCCGGCCGAGACGAGGACGCCGGTCCGACCGGCGTAGGCGTTGCGGAGGCGTTCTAAGCCGGGGTTGCGGGCATAGCGGGCGAGGTTGGTTGCGACGTTCTGTGCCGTCCGTCGGCTGTAGGCAACAGCTGTATCGACCGTCGTCTTCTGCTCCTCGGCAGTGGCCTCGAGACGCTGCAGTTTCGCGGCGAAGCCGGGAGATGCCGGGGCCGTCGCGACCGGGCGAAAGCCGGTGGAAGCGAGCAGGGCGAGCGACTTCATCTGCTCGGCGAGACGCAGCTCGTCGCCGTCACGAGTAATCAGAATTCGCCCGCTTCGCAAGGCATCGGCGGCATCGACGTGCCAGAGTTGTTGCGGCAGGCCACCGTCGTCGTGGCAGAGGATGATCGCCTTGCCCGCCGAGCCGCCCGTTTGACGCCACGCCTTCACGGCCGCTTCGAGACCATCGGCGGCGTAGCAGAAGTGCGTGCGATCAACCAGCGACAGGTCGACGGTTGCAGCGTGCTTCGGCGGCGGAGTCGTCAGCTCGCCCTCGACGCGGACGGCCGTCGCCGCATCACTACGCCAGAGCGCCGCGAGGTTCGCCAGCAGCAGGTGATCGGCCGGTAGGACGTGTCGATGTTCGTCAAGCGCAGCAGCGGACACCCTTCAGCTATCGGACCGGCACGCCTTGCAACATCGGTCGGCTCCATGACTGACGTAGATTGCTCTCGTGGATTGGCTGTACGACCCGCCGTTCTTCTACCTCGCGCTCGCCGTCGTCGCTGCGTTGGCGGCGGCGACGTATGGATTGCTCCGCGGCGACGTTCGTGTCGGCCGCGTCGGAGCCATCGGACTCGCCGCGGCGCTCGCGTGGGCGGCGATCGGCTGGGCCGTCGCGACGCCGTCGGAACAGGCGGTCTCGCGAACGAAGGCGATTGTTGCGGCTTACGAGGGCGAGGATTGGCCGGAGCTGGCGGAGCTGCTCGACCCGCGGACCAGCATCGAAAACATCGTCATCGGCGGCGACAACGTCGCGGCCCGGGCCGAGCAGATCCACAACGCCATCGGCCAGGACTCGGTCACGATCCGCTCGCTCGAGCCGGACGTCGACGCGGCCGGCGTGCGGGTTCGTATTCGCGTCTTCAGCCAGCAGGACCAACCGCCGACGCCGCTGCCGACGGCGTGGGAGTTCAGCTACCTGCTCGCCGAGGGGCAACTGATCTTAGACCGTATCCGCTACCTGCCCGACGAACCGTTCGACGGCGAAGCGATCCGCGGCCGCATCGCATCGCCGTAGTCACTGCGAATTGAGACGCTCGCGGAGCTTCCGCAGCAGATCGTGTGCCTCCCGCGGAGACAGCTCATCGATGTCCGCGCGACAGACATCGTCGACAACGCCTTGCACCGCGGGCGGAACGCCGCCGAAGAGGAACATCTGGGCGGCGTCCGGCGTCGGCACACTCGCCGGCGGCTCGTCGTCGCCGTGGCTGACTTTGAGCCGCTGCAACAGTTCGGTCGCACGCTCCGTGACCGCTTTCGGCACGCCGGCGAGCTTCGCCACTTGAATGCCGAAGCTTTGGCCTGCCGCGCCGTCGAGGACGCGGTGCGTAAAGACGATGCCGCCGTCCCACTCGCGAACGCCCGCCGACAGGTTGCCGACGCCGGGCAATTCTTCGGCAAGTCGCGTCAGTTCGTGGTAGTGCGTCGCGAAGAGCGAGCGGCTGCCGACGACCTTGGCGAGATGTTCGGCGATGGCCCAAGCGAGCGACAGGCCGTCGAGCGTGCTCGTGCCGCGGCCGACCTCGTCGAGGACGACCAAGCTTCGATCCGTTGCGTTGTTCAGGAGATTCGCCGATTCTGTCATCTCGACCATGAAGGTCGAGTGCCCGGCGTGCAACTCGTCGCTCGCGCCGACGCGGACGAACAGCCGGTCGCAGACGCCAAGTGTCGCCGCCCTCGCCGGCACGTCGCTGCCGATCTGGGCGAGGAGGACGATCAGCGCGACCTGCCGGATGAACGTGCTCTTGCCTGCCATGTTCGGGCCGGTGATCAAGCGGAGCGTGTCGGCCTCACCGAGCGAGATCGGGTTCGCGACAAACTCGCTGCCGAGCTTTTGCTCCAGCACCGGATGCCGACCGTCCTCTATCTGTAGAAAGCGCGACGCGTCGACCTTCGGACGACAGTAGTTACGCTCTGTAGAAAGCGTTGCCAGTCCCGCGAGCACGTCCACGCGAGCAAGGCCGGCTGCAAACTTCTGGAACTCGGGAATGTGTGGAAGAAGATCGTTTCGCACGCGCTCGAACAACACTTGCTCTCGCTCGGTCGCGTCGCCTTCGGCGCTCAAAGCTTTGCCTTCAAACTCATTCAGCTCCTCCGTCGTGAACCGCTCGGCATTCTTCGTACTCTGCCGCCGCGCCCACTCGGGCGGGACCTTGTCTTTGTGGACATTGCTGACCTCGACGTAGTAGCCGAAGACGCGATTGAAGCCGATTTTCAGGGGAACTCCCG
>CAYQCT010000004.1:6312-11137 GCA_964416015.1 uncultured Tepidisphaerales bacterium | reverse complement strand
TGGTACTCGGCCAGCCACTGCTTGCCGTCGCGGCCGACGATTCGCAACTGATCTAGTTCGTGATCAAAGCCCTTGGCGATGACGCTTCCCTCCCGCAGGTTCACCGGCGGATCGGCCGCAATCGCCTTCTGTAGAAAAGACGCCCGTTCCGCGGCGAATTCGGCCAAGTCCGGCAACGTCGCCGCCGCGGCGGGAACTTCACGCAAGGCATCCAGCAACTTCGGCATCGCCTGCAGGCACGACCGCAACGCCGCCAGATCCCGCGGCCCGGCCCGATTCACCGCCAATCGGCCGACGATTCGCTCGACGTCGCAGATGTCGTCCAGCCGCTCTCGTACCTTTGCCAAACGCGAGGCCGACGCCCGCAACTCGGCTACCGCGGCTTGCCGTTGCTCGATCGCGCGGACATTTGTCAACGGCGAGCGCAGCCACTCACGTAACAGACGTCCGCCCATCGGCGTCTTCGTCCGATCGACCGCCGCTAGCAAAGAGCCCTCGGCCGCGCCGCCTCGCATGGTTCGATCGATCTCCAGGTTCCGCCAGCTCGCCGGGTCGATCCGCAGGAATTCGCTGGGCTCATGCCGCCGCGGCGGACGGACGTGCTCGGCCTTTCCGCGTTGCGTCTCCTCAAGATAGCTCAGGACCGCGCCCGTGGCCGCGACGGCCGGGTCGTCGTCGTCGAATCCGAAGCCCGCAGCGGTCGAGACGCCCCAATTTCGCTGCAATTCCTCCAGTCCGTGCCGATCCGTGAACTGCCAGCCAGGCCGGTTGACGGTGCCGGTGACGCCGCGTGCACGCATCTCGCGGGCGACCGGATGCTCCTCGCCGCCGGCCGTTTCCGGCACGAGCAGCTCCGCCGGACCCAGCCGCGCCGCCTCGTCAAGCAGCTCACTCTCGGCACCACTCGCCGCCAGCAGTTGTCCCGTCGACAGGTCCGCCCACGCCAGCCCGACCCGCTGCTGCCGCCCCTTGCCGAACGCGACCGCCGCCAGGTAGGCCGCGGCTTTGCTCTCGAGCATCGGCTCGTCCGTCAGCGTCCCGGGCGTCACCAGCCGCGTCACGTCCCGCTTCACAAGGCCTTTGGCCTGCTTCGCATCTTCGACCTGCTCGCAGATCGCTACGCGGTGCCCCGCGACGATCATCCGCTTCAGATAGTTGTCCAACTGGTGGTACGGCACGCCCGCCATCGGCACCTTGTCCTGCCGGGCCGTGAGGGTAATGCCGAGCGTTCGGCTGCAGAGTTTGGCGTCGTCGTGGAAGACTTCATAGAAGTCGCCCATGCGGAAGAACAGGACGTAGCCGGGGTGCTTGTCCTTGAACTCCTGGTACTGCCGCATCGCCGGCGACAGTTTCTTCTCCTTTACGGCCATCGCGGGCATCGTACGAAGCCGCCAGGGCAGTCGAGGGACAAGATTGCGACGACTCTGGGAATGGGATCGTGTAAAATGCGGTCATGCCGCCTGTCCTTGCCGATCCACCCGCCGCGTCCGCGTCCGCAGTCGCAGAGGAAGCCGTCGTAGAGACCGAGCCGTTTCTTGACTGCGACGGCGACGTGATTGACGACGACACGCAGCCGATGTTCGAGATCGTCAACGGCGAAAGAATCTACCAACCCATGAGCGCGCTCGCCCAGCAAGTCGGATCCCGCATCGACCGCAAGATTGGTCCGTTTGCCGAAGACCATCAACTGGGTGTTGCCGCGACCGAGGTTTACATCGCCTGCTTCCCGTGGGACCAATCTCGGAAGCGGCGGCCGGACGTTGCCTTCTGGTCGATCGAGAAGTACCCGACGGGCGCACTCCCTGCACGCGGTGTGGCACGCAAGGTGCCGGATCTTTGCGTGGAGGTCGTATCGCCTGAAGACAAGGCATCCGACTTGCGGACCAAAGTCAACGATTACTTTCGTGCCGGCGTGCGGGTGGTCTGGACGGTTGATCCCGAAGCACGCGTGGTTCAGGCGGAGCAGGCGGACGGCACCGCGCACGTCTACTCGGCCGATGACACCATCACCGGTGAGCCGGTACTGCCAGGCTTTGAGGCGAAGGTCGCCAGCTTCTTCCCAGCACCCGCCGAATCGAAGTAGCCGGCGGCCCTACGCGTGCCGTTCACGCCATTGATCGAATCGAGCGATGGCGTCGGACCGCACGCTCGGCGGTGTGGCGGCGAGGACTTGGTCGAGCACGTCGCCGCCGATGGTCGCCTCGCCGTTGCCGCCGGCACCGACCGCTTGGAGGAAGGGGATCGTCGCAGCGCGGTCGCACAGATAATTGATGTCGGCCCCGCTGTAGCCGTCGAGACGGTCGGCAAACGCATGGAGATCGACGTCCTCGGCGAGCGGACGGTGGCCGAGGTGGATGTCGAGCAGCTTCCGCCTCGCCGGCAGATCGGGCAGGCCGACGTAGACCTTCTCGTCGAACCGGCCGGGTCGCAGGACGGCCGGGTCGAGCTGCCAGGGCACGTTCGTCGCGCCCATGAACAGCACCGGCTGGCCCTTCTTCTTGGCGAACCCTTCCATGCCTTGCAAGAGCTGCGGCACGACACGCTGCATCACGCCGCTGCCGGCGTCGTCACGACGGGCCGGCACGAGCGACTCGATCTCGTCGATGAAGATGACGCTGCGGTCCGCACTCGTCGCCGCGTCAAACAAGGCCTTGACGTTCTGCTCTGCTTCGCCGACCCACTTGCTCAGCAGGTCGGCGGCGCTGACGGTGAAGAAGGTCGCGTCCAGCTCGCCCGCCGTAGCGCGGGCGAGCATCGTCTTGCCCGTCCCCGGCGGCCCGTAGAGCAGCACGCCGCCGCCGGGACGGATGCCAAACCGTTCGGCCAGGTCCGGGTGGCGGAACGGGTAGAGCATTTTAAGCCGAATCTCGTCCTTAACGTCCTCCAGCCCGGCGATGTCGTCGAACCGCAGATCGGGCCGCTCTTTCACCTCCCACATTGAGGCATCGGGCGCGTCATCGTCGGCACCTTCGCGACCGAGGTTCTGCTGCTTCGGCTTCACTGACGTCGGCTTGCCGCGGCCCTCGTCGGCCGCGTTGCGGCAGTCGCGGGCGAGCTCGAGCAGCTTCCGGGCCGTCTCTTCGCGGGCCGCACGCAAGGCATCGCCGCGTGCGTCGCGTGCCATGTCGTTCATGGTGCGGGCTGCGTGCAGCAGGTACGTCCGGGCCGATTCCCACTCACCACGCCGGCGTGCGTCGAGGCCGCTGCGCTTGTACCGCTCGAAGCTCTCGCGTAGCGACGGGCCGGGCATCTACCCGAGCGTATCGCCCATCGGGTGCAACGCGGCATCCGCCAGTAGGATCCGGTCGATGACGCGCGGCGAACCCGGTCCAGTCACGGGCAACAGCAGCAGATCCGCCGTTGGCAGCGTCTCCGGATCGGCGAGAAACGCGTGCACCGCCCAAGGTTGGCCCGTGGCATGGTCCGGCTGCGTCTCGTTGTGGTGAAACATCGCCGCCGCACGACTCGCCGCGGCGGCGTCGGCCCGGTCGGTGATGGCGGCGAAGGTCGTCACGGCATGCAACGCGATCAGCTCGTGGTACCACCACGGCTCCGGGTTCTCACCCGCACCGCCGTCGAAGGCGAAGAAGTGCCCGGCCGGTTGCGGCTCGGCGACCAGTCGATCGATCGTCGGCGTCGACCTGGAATGACAGAGCCTTGCCAGGTCACGCCAGAGCTCGACGCAAGTCGCCTCAGCGCGATCGGCAGGTTGACCATCGGAATCGGCTGGCTTCGGCCACGCCGGCAGCTTCGGCAACGGGAGGTTGGCAAGCTGGCAGCCACGCGTGACGGCGTACGACAGAAGGGCGTAGTAGACGGGTCGCCGATGTCCGGCTCCGTCCGTTGGCTCAACATCGGATGCCGCGACAGACGCTGGCTCGATCGGGTGCTTCGCAAGCACGTCGCACAAGATCAACCCCTGCCCAAGATCCTGCCGCGACTCGGGCAGGTCCCGAGTGGCAGCAGCTCGTAGTAGTGCGGAGTATCTACCAGTCATCTGGTTCCGAAACAGATTCTAGAAGCTTCTGCGGGCCGGCCGGCCGTACATGAAATCGCGAAACGGTCGTTGCGAGTTCGTGCTACGCTGTCTGGCTACTTAGGAAAGTGTAACAGCTTATCGGGCACGCCTGCGGCACGCGACGGTCCGTTGATCCGGCCTATAAGCGGTCCACGTCTTGCTTGGGAAGTTCAACCAGTAGACCCATGCCCGACTCGCCGCCGATTAATGATCCTGACCCCTGCATCGACGCCGCTCGGACGTTGCGGGACGCCGAGGATGTGGTCGATGCGCTGAACCGGGCACTTGCCTTCGATGTGACGCCGCGGGAGCGTGCCACGTTCCTGCTTCGTGAGTACCAGCGGCTGATCGGGCACGATCACGACGTTCAGCTGATCCTGCATGACGAGCTGCATCGGCCTGCCGGGCCGCGGGTCATGGAGCGGGTCGTGGTCGGGCCGCAGCTCGAGGCGTTGGAACCGCGGACCGACGCGGACGTGCAAGCGATCATCGACGCCGCCGCGCCTGCCGGTCGGATCATCGTCGGCGAGGCCATCGCACGCGTCCGCCGGCCGCACGTCTTCGTCGTGCCGGACGACCTGCCGGAGGCGTACGGAGAACAGTTTCAGCGGGATGTCGTCGTGCCGCACCTCAAGCCGCGCGGCTGGACGCGGTTGATGATCGGCGTCTGGGCGAGCTCGCCGGACCGCATGGTCGGCCTCACCACCTACGGCGACGGCGGCCGGCAAAGCTTTGACGCCAACGACCGCCGGCTCGCTTCGCTCATGCTCCGTGCGATCGCACCGGTGATCTACCGCGAAATGCTCG
>CAYQCT010000004.1:0-6302 GCA_964416015.1 uncultured Tepidisphaerales bacterium | reverse complement strand
CATGACGCCCGATCCAGCCACCCGCATCGCCAACGGCCTGGACGAGGCGCAACAGCAGCAACTGACGCTTTCGCCGCTGCAAGGCCGCGACCTCTCGAGTCGCCAGCTCGACGTGCTCCGCCTGCTGCTCCGCGGGCATAGCGAAAAGGAAGTCGCCCGCGACCTCAGCGTCAGCACGCACACCGTCCACACGCACGTCAAGCGCCTTTACGGCGAGTTCGACGTAAGTAGCCGCGGCGAGTTGCTCGCGCTCTTCATCGACCAGCGCGTCCTGGCGATGGCGAGCTAAGCTTCACTTATCGGCCGCCGACGGATCCTTCGGATGGTCGTGCACGAGATAGGCCAGCTGTTCGAGCTGTTGCGCCAAATCGACGTCGACCACCGAAACGTGGTCCGGCAACTCAAGCCGCACCGGCGTGAAGTTGAGGATGCCACGCAGGCCCGCCTCGACGGCCTCGGCGGCGACCTTCTGCGCGTACGGCCCGGGGACCGCGAGGATGCCGATACGAGCCGCCGTTTCGGCGACGGCTTCGGCGAGCTGGGACGCGGGACGCACGCGCACGCCGGGGGCGACTTCCCAGTCGATCAGGCCGGCATCACTGTCCAATGCGGCCGCAAGTCGGAACCCGCGCCCGCTCAACCGGTCGCCGCCGGCGAGGGCGCGACCGAGGTTGCCGACGCCGAGCAGGATGCAGGGCCACGTCTTGTCCGTGCCGAGGATGTGGCGGACGCGTTCGGCGAGTGCGGTGACGTCGTACCCGACGCCGGGATGGCCGAAGCTGCCGAAGGCGGCGAGATCTTTGCGGACTTGCGCATCCGACAGGCCGCAGGCGTCGCCGAGGTCGCGGCTACTGGCGGTCGATCGACCTCGGTCGGCCAGGCCGTCGAGCTCGCGGAGGTAGAGGCTCAAGCGACGAATTGCCGCTGCCGGCACCGGTTGGGCGGCTTCGGCGGGCGTGCGTCGGCGGCGGTCGACTCGCGTGGGCACCGACATGCCACGGTGCGGTACCGGTGCATGCAACGCAACCCGACGTCGCAACAAAAGCGGCAGCACTTTCAACCGCCGCACTACCGGACGCGGCCGATGGTTGCCCGATGCCGGTGCGGCCGGTAGCCTCACGGGCGACGCACGCCGCCCGCTGCGGCGTCGTCTTCGTCACGACCGCCCGTCTGACGAACCCGCCTTCCGCCCCGCAGATGACGAACCACCGCCTCCCGGCTGCGATCCTGCTGCTCGCCACCGCGAGCCTCGTTGCGCGTCCCACTGTCGCCGCGGCTCAGTCCTTGCCCGACGATGCCCGCCAGGCCGCCGACGCCGGTCAGTATCGCACGCAGATCGACAGCATTCTGTCCGCCCAGGCCGAACGCTTCGCCACCGGCGACGCCCGCCAAGCCAGCGAGGCCCGCCGCGTTATCGACGACCTGCTGCCCGCCGGCGCCGAGACGTCCAGCAGCTATCGCGAGGAGGTTGCCCGGGCCGTCGTCGCCGCACTCGAGCCGGTGACAGCATCGAGTGGCGCGGGGCCATTCGGGCGGATGAATGTCGCCATTGCCGTGTCGGACGTCGCCGATCGCACCGGGAGCCCACGGCTTCTGTCGCTGGTCGAGCCGCTCCTGAACGACGGACACCCGGGCGTCGCAATCTGGGGCATCAAGGCAGCCCGGCCGCTGCTTGCCGAGAGCATCCGCCGGCAGGTCGGCAACGACGCCGGCTTGCCAGCCCAGATTGTCGACGCAGCCAAACGGTTCCCGCGGCAGGGCGAGCTGGCGCAGCAGGCGTACGAGACACTCAAAGAAGGTGGCGGCGGCAGCTTCAATCCCGACCGCGTCCTCGACGGGCCGACGCTCCAACGAGTCGCCCCGGCTGCCGCGGGCGCGACGATCGACCTGATGGAAAGCCGCGTCCTCCTCTTCGGCCCGCCGCTGCCGAAGCCCGAGACGCCGACTCCTGCACCCGAGGGCGAAGAGACCGAGCCGGCCGAGGAGCCTGAGGTTGAGCCGCAGTTCGTGCTGCCACGGGTCCCGCCGATGCCGTTGGCGGAGACGGGTTGCAGCTGCTGACGTTCCCGACGATCTGGCCCGTGCTCGACCGGCCGATCCGGACGCGAGCGCGCACTGCCGTCCGCGACCTCGTCCTGGCCGCGGCCGAAGCTGCCATCGTCGCCTCCGAGGCCGAAGGACTCGAGCGCAGCGTCCAGTCGGCGGCGAAGGACGAGCTGATGGACCTGCTGAACGTCGCCGGATCTTCAATGCAGTTCATGGCCCAGCAGGACAACCAGCCAGCCCTTTCCACCGCCGCCCAGGAGCTGGCGGAGCTGCCGCGCACCGCGTCGTCGAACCAGATCCAGGAAGCCGTCGACGCCTTCGCATCCGCCGTCGCCGCCGCGTACCCGGATCTGCCCGCCCGGAACGCCGCCGAATAGTCGCTGCAAATCCCGCACTGGCACATCCGCAACAGGACGCTTACCGTCCTTCAGGCCCGCTGTGTCGGCAGGTCGCTCCACGAGCCGTTGCGGCTCGTCCTCGCGTGTGCGTTCCGCAGTCGGAGATACCGCTCGATGTTCCAGACGTTCCGCCGCCTCGTTCTCGTCACTGCTTCGCTCCTTCTCGTCGCGCCCGCCGCGGCCGAGAAGGCCGAACTCGTCTACGCCACGCGTGGCCCGATCACGGTGCTCGATCCGAACCAGATGTCCTGGATGCAGGACATTCAGGTCGGCCAGGAGATCTTCGAAGGCATCTACCGCCTCGACCCGACGACGCCCGACCTCAAGCCGCGCCTCGGTGCCGCCAGCGACGTGCAGGTAAGCGAGGACGGCCTGACGTGGGACATCACGATCCGCGACAACGCCAAGTGGTCTAACGGCGAAGACGTTCTCGCGAGCGACTTCGCCTTCGCCTGGCAGCGGAACCTGCGAGAATGGCGTGACTACAGCTACCTGATCGCCCAGTACATCGAAGGGGCCGACGACTACTACAAGGCCTACACGAAGGACCCGAAGTCGGCGGACTTCTCGAAGGTCGGCATCGAGGTGCTGGGCGACAAGAAGCTCCGCGTGACGCTGCGATACCCGATCACGTTCTTCAAGGATCTGCTCGCCTTCACCGTCTACTGGCCGCAGGACGAGTCGGCGATGGAGCCGTTCAAGCAGCCGCTCGACAACGGGGCCGTCACGTACGACACGAAGTGGACCAATGCTGGCAACATCAGCACGAACGGCCCCTACACGCTCGCCGAGTGGCAGCCGGGAGTCGACCTGACGATGGCGATGAGCGAACACTACTGGGACCGGGACAACGTCAAGAGCCGCACGATCCAGGCCGTCACCAACAGCAACGCCGGCCTTGCATTGGAGCAGTACGAGGATGGGCAGATCGACTGGCTGACCGACAGCGAGCCGGATCTCGTGCGGTCGCTGCTGGCTCAGGGTCGCGGCGGCAAGGACGTCTTCGTCTTCCCCGGCTACGGCACGTACTTCTACACCTTCAACTGCCTGCCGACGCTGCCCGACGGCAGTGAGAACCCGTTCGCCGACGTTCGCGTGCGGCAGGCGTTGACGATGGTGCTCGACAAGAAGCCGATCGTCGAGACGGTCACGCGGCTCGGCGAGCCGGTGACGGAGAATTACGTCCCGTTCGTCGATCCGCCGTTTTTCCCCGAATATGAGGCGCCGTTCGGCCTGCCATTCGACGTCGCCGCGGCCAAGGAATTGCTCGCCAAGGCCGGCTACCCGGACGGCGAAGGTTTCCCGGCGGGCATCACGCTGCTTTACGACACGAACGTCAAGACGCACGGCGACATCGCCCAGATCATCGTCAAGCAGTGGCAGGACAAGCTGGGCCTGAACATCGAGCTCGAGCCGATCGAGAACGCGCAGTTCAAGCAACGCCTCGGCAGCCAGCAGTACGCCGTCGCCCGCGCTAGCTGGTACGGCGACTACATGGACATCAGCACGTTCACCGACAAATACCTTTCAACCGCCGACAACAATGACGCGAAGTGGGTCAACGAAGAGTATGACGCTTTGGCCGCCCAGGCGTTGCGGACGAAGGACCTGGCCGAGCGGTACGAGCTGCTGAGCCGGGCCGAGGAGATCCTGCTTCGCGAGGCCCCAATCTTGCCGCTGTATCACTATGTGAACTACTTCCTGCACAAGCCGGAAGTCAAAGGCATTCCGCAGAACGGCCGGAAGATGGTGAGCATGATGAACATCAGCACGCCGCGGAGCAGTGGGCCCGGGATGGAGAAGTAAGTGTGAAGGAGGAATGCGGAATGCGGAAGTTCGGAGGAGCTTCTGCATCCGCCTCTGACTTCAGCGTTCCGCATTCACACTTCCGCCTTTGATGTTGTCGTTCCTCGCCAAACGCCTCTGGCAGTATCCGCTGATTCTGGGCGTCATTTACGTCACGACGTTTCTGCTCGTCTGGGTCGCGCCCGGCACGCCGTTCAACACGAGCGAGCGGACGCTGACGCCGGAGGTCGAGGCGGCGTTGCGGCAGAAGTTCAACGCGGAATCGGCCTTCGGCTTCCTGACGTACTACCCGGTCCAAATGATCCAGGGCAACTTCGGCCCGAGCTTCAGCAACCCGAACCAGGACGTCCAGGAAATCATCGGCGACCGTCTGCCGGTCAGCGCAGTGCTCGGCACCTTTGCCGTGACCATCGCCCTCGGCGTCGGCGTCTTGATCGGCAGCTTCGCTGCGGTGCGGCGGGACGGGCCGCTGGACTGGCTGAGTACTGGCGTCGCGCTTGCCGGCGTGAGCGTGCCGAGCTTCGTCGCCGCGGCGGTGCTGCTGGCGGTTTTCGGCTTCTGGCTCGGCATCGCGCCGTACGACGACTGGAACTGGTCGCCGGGCCAGATGGTGCTGCCGGCGATCGCGTTGTCGCTGCTGCCGATGGCCTACGTGACGCGGCTGACGCGGGTCAGCATGATCGACACGCTCGGCGCCGACTACGTCCGCACCGCCCGCGCGAAGGGCTTGAGCCGGACGGCCGTCGTCGGCAAGCACGCGCTCCGCAACGCCGTCCTGCCCGTGCTGAGCTTCATCGGCCCGGCCGCCGCGTCGACCATGGTCGGCAGCTTCGTCGTCGAAAAGGTCTTCAACATTCCCGGCCTCGGCGAGATCTTCGTCACCAGCGTCCAAAACCGTGATCAGACGCTCATCCTCGGCGTCGTGATGGTCTACAGCTTGCTGCTGCTGACGCTCAACTTCCTCGTCGACATCGCCTACACGCTCGTCGACCCGCGGATCGAGGTGACGGCATGACCGCCGCCGGACCGACCGCAACGGCGACGGCTTTCGAGGCCCCAGAGCTGCCGACGCGCCGCAAGCCGCCGGAGTCGTTGTGGCGACTCGCCCTACGCAACGGCCGCCTGCTGCTGGGCGGTGGGATGCTGCTGCTCATCCTCGGAGCCTGCCTCTTCACGCTGCCGTGGACCTTCTTCGGCTCCGGCGGGACGGTCCACTTCAACACGCAGGTCAACGGCATCAGCGACACGCCGCCGTCGAGCCGGTACGAATACGAACGCGAAGTCACCGTCGCCGCGCCGCCCTCGGACACCGGCCCGAAGCGTCGCCGCCGCGGCAGCCGGCCGAGCCTCGGCGTCACGCTAAACCAGCCGCCGGCCGAGCAGCAGGAAGTCCAGCTCCAGCCCATCAGCCAGCCCGGCTTCTACGCCAACGCCTTGCCCGCCGGCGGCGTACGGCTTCGCTGGCACCTGCCGCAGCACGACCCGGCCGGGCCTGGTGAGGTCGTGCTGGAACGGGCTCCGATCGACAACTTCGTCCGCGGCGACTTCACGGTGGTCGGCCGCGTCGACGTCGCCGCCGCCAGCTTCGACGACACGCCGCCGACAACAAGTTCGCGGCAGTTCGCGTATCGCCTGCGGGTCGAGAACACCACCGACGCCGCCGGCCTGCTCGGGACGGACAAGCAGGGTCGCAGCCTCGTCGGCCGGGTGCTCCTCGGCGGCGTCATCAGCCTCGCCGTCGGCTGTGCGGCGGCGCTCATCAGCGTCGTCCTCGGCGTCGGCGTCGGTCTGCTCGCGGGCTACGCCGGCGGCAAGGTCGACGCAGCCCTGATGCGGTTCGTCGACGTCATGTACGGCCTGCCGTACCTGCTGCTGGTCATCATGTTCCAGGTCGCCTTCCGCGACCCGATGAAGAACCTCTTCGCCAACTACACCGCGCTCGAAAACCCGCTGCAGACGGCCAACATCGCCGTCCTGTTCCTCGCCATCGGCCTGGTGAGCTGGCTGACGATGGCGCGCGTCGTCCGCGGGCAGGTGCTGAGCCTGCGGGCC
>CAYQCT010000003.1:52906-62916 GCA_964416015.1 uncultured Tepidisphaerales bacterium | reverse complement strand
GGTCATGCTCGACACCGGCATGTCCCGCGAGATGGCAGAGCCGCGGCAATTCGTGCCGACGATCGAGGCGATTCGACGGGAGCCGGCCCTGCGACTCGGCGGCGTCGGGACGCACCTGACCGACGGCGAGCGAGACGAAGAGCCGTACAGCGACGAGCAGACTCGTGACCTGCACGCCGCGCTCGAGCTGGTGCGATTGCCGAAGCAGGCGATCGTGCACTTCGCCAACAGCGGCGGCGTCACGACCGGCCACGCCCGCACGCACGGCGGCCCGGCACGGTGCGGGCTGGCGTTGTACGGCATCGACCCGCGCGGCGAGACGCACGACGACCTGCCGCTCCGCCCGGCGGCGCGTCTCGTCTCGCCGCTGTTGAGCGTCCGCGAGATCCCGGCCGGCAGCAGCGTCGGCTACGGGCGGACCTGGCACGCCGACACGGCGACGCGGATCGGCCTGCTCCCGCTCGGCTACGCCGACGGCTACGACCGCCACCTCTCGAACCAGGCCCTCGTCCGCCTGCCCGCCCCGGCCGATCACGCCGGCGGCGACGCCTTCTGCCGCGTCGTCGGTCGGGTGAGCATGGACTATCTGACGATCGACCTCGCCTCAGCACCTTGGGCGAGCGCGGGCGACCAGGTGATCGTCATCGACGACGACCCGGCCAGCCCGTGCAGCGCTCAGGCGTTGGCCGACCTGTGCGGGACGATCCCCTACGAACTGCTCTGCGGCATCGGCCACCGCGTGCCGCGGCTGCACTGGTGACGCCTATGAGCCGTTGAAGAACTCCGGTCGTAGCAGCGGCGGCCCGCCGCTGCCGTCCGTGCAACTCCGGCCGGATGGCTCAGAGGCAGCGGCGAGCCGCCGCTGCTACGTTGTCAAAACGTCTTCCAGATCAAAGGAAGCGGTCGGCGAGCAGCATGACGAAGGTGAACGTCACGGGGATGAAGGTGATCGCCACCGCCCACTCGGCGAGCCGGCGGCCTTTGGCTCGGTCGAGTCGGCCGACGACCTGACAGAGCAGGATCACGAAGACGACGAGCGCGAACTTGAACAGCGTCATTCCGACGATCCCGGCCTCTTCGATGACCCAGGCCGCAACCTTGTTGACCTCGCGGCCGCCGAAGTAGAGGACGATGAACGTCAGCAGCACGTCGAGCGCGCTGGCGAAGACGAACCAGACATACGGCTGCGGATACAACGGCTCGGCGAACGGCGGGCGCTCGTCGTCGGCCGGCGTCGCGACGGGGGTCGGCTCCGACATGCGGGGATGCTAGCGAATAGGCGCGGCAGGAATCGAACCCGCTCTGCGGTTGCCCGCGACAGATTATGAGTCTGCTGCCTACCCAATCGGCATCGCGCCCGTGCGGCGGCACGATAGCGTGACCTATGCCGCCAGCGCCGGCTCTTCGTCCTGCCGCGTGTCGAGGACGCGGTCGATGTCGAGCAGGATCTTGACCTGTTGCCCGACCTTGCCCATGCCGAGGATGAAGTCGCCGCGGACGTCGCCGCCCATCGGCGGTGCCGGCTCGATCTGTTCCTCGCTGATCGTCAGCACCTCGCTCACGCGGTCGACGATGACGCCCGTCGTCACCTTGCCGCCGGCCGGCGAGTCGCATTCGGCGACGATGATGCACGTCTCGTCCGTCGCCGGGGCCGCTTCCATCTCGAAGCGGGCGCGGAGGTCGACGACGCTGATGACCTGGCCGCGCAGGTTGATGACGCCGCGAACGAACGGCGGCGTGCGGGGCACGCGTGTGATCGCCATGAACTTGATGATCTCGCGGACCTTGAGAATCTCCAGGCCGTAGCCCTCGTCGCCGAGGGCGAACGTGAGGTACTTACCGCCGGCGGTGGTTTGGGTGTCGTCTGCCATAGTCGAACTTTCTTCTGCGTAGGGTGGGCTTCAGCCCACCATCTGGCGATAGCGCGTCCTGTTCCAAAGGTGGGCTGAAGCCCACCCTACTTCTTTAATCCGCGGCGATTTCCTGCAGGCCCGGCACGTCGAGGATCAGCGAAACCCCGCCGTCGCCCAGCACCGCGCCGCCGCTTATGCCCTTGATCGGCCCGACCTGCTCGCCAAGTGAACCCAGGCTCTTGATTACGACCTGCTCCTGCCCCAGAAGCTCGTCGACCAGCAAACAACACCGGCGGTCGTTGTCCTGCACGATCACCACGATCGCCTCCTCCGGCTTCGTCGTCCGCGGCGGGACGTCGAACAAGTCGTGCAGCCGGACCAACGGCAGCAGCTCGCCGCGAACGTGCAAGAGTTCGCCGCGGCCCTGCACGCTGCTGAGCATCTCCGGCGTCGGCCGCAGGCTTTGCTCGACGCTGTTGATCGGCACGATGTATCGCTGGCCGGCTTCGCCGTCTTCACCCGGTCCGGGGCCGACACGAACGACGAGGCCGTCGATGACGGCGAGCGTCAGCGGCAGGCGGATCGTGAAGACGCTGCCCTGGCCCGGCGTGCTGGCGATGTCGACGCGGCCGCGCAGGTTCTCGAGGTTGCGCTTGACCACGTCCATGCCGACGCCGCGGCCGCTGATGTCCGTCACTTTTTCTGCCGTGCTCAAACCGGCGTGGAAGATCAGACGCAAGGCGTCGGCGTCGCTGATCGGCTCGTCCGGCCCGAGCACGCCGTTCTTGCGTGCCTTGGCGACGATCTTCTCCGGGTCGAGGCCGCGCCCGTCGTCGGCGATCTCGATGTTGATCGAGCCGCCTTTGTGGAACGCCCGCAGCTCGACGCGGCCGACCGGATCCTTGCCCGCCGCCTCACGTTCCTCGGCCGGCTCGATGCCGTGGTCGACGCTGTTGCGGACCATGTGCACCAGCGGATCGCCGAGTGCGTCGACGACATTCCGATCGAGCTCCGTATCGCCGCCGACGACGACGAGTTCCGCCCGCTTGCCCGCCTTGTGGGCCACGTCGCGGACGACGCGGGCCATCTTCCGGAACGCGTTGCCGACCGGCACCATGCGCAGGCTCATCGACAGGTCCTGCAGCTCGCGAACGATCTTGCCCATCTGCCCCGCGTTGCGGCCGAGCCTCGCGGCGTCGTCGGCGTCGTCCTTCTTTGTGGTGCTCGCAGCGATGTCGCGGCCGACCATGGCGTTGGCGATGACGAGCTCGCCGACCATGTCGATCAGGCGGTCGAGCCGGTCGGTCGCGACCTTCACGGTGCCGTCGCCGGAGGTCTGAGATTTCGCGTTGACGCGCCGTTCGTCCTGGCGGCGGTCGGGATGATCGATCGGCTCCTGGGCCTGGCGGCGATCGACCTGCGTGCGCTTCTCGCCGCCGGATTCGGCAAAGGCGAGCAGGTCGGCGGTCAGCGGCCCCACTTCAGCGGCGGGCGGCACGATGTGGTCGCCCTTGGCGGCGTCGTCGAGGTCGCTGACGAGCCGTTTCATCAGGTCGAGCGACGACAGGACGATGCCGGTCGCGTCGCCGGTGAGCTGGAGCTTGTTCTCGCGGGCAAGGTCGAGCAGGTTCTCGGTGCCGTGCGCGAGCGACTGGATCTGGCCCAAGTTGAGGAAGCCGGCGACACCTTTGATGGTGTGGAAAGCCCGAAAGAGCGAGCCGATCGCGTCGGCGTCGGAGGGATCGTCCTCGAGCGTCAGCAGGTCCTGCTCGGCCTGCTCGAGGTGGCCATTCGCTTCGGTGACGAACTCGACGACCAGCGGCAGGTCGTCCTCGGCCAACGTCACCGCCTCGGCCTCAGCCTCGACGGGTGCCGATTCGACGGCTTCTTCGGGCACGTCGTTCGTGACGATGCCGCCGACTTCTGCGATGGCCGGTGCCTCGCCGCTCACCACGCCCGCCAGTTCGCCGGCGAGCCGGCGAACCTCCTCCAGCTGCGTCGCGGCATCGTCGGCTTCGTTCAGGATTAAAGCCTCCAGCCCGGCAACGCCCTTGGCCGCGCTGTCGGCGAACCGCGCGACATCGAACGAGCTGCCGTCCTTCGCCGCCGCCATCGCCGCCTCGAATTGCTCGTGTGCTTCGGCCAGCCCCGCCAGGTCGTCGAGCGCCAGGCCCTCGAGACGCGTCGTGAGCCCGGCGAGAAGATCGGCAACAGGCGCAGCGTCGGACATCGGCCGCGCCGTATCGGCGTCGCGTCAACCCGCCATTGATCAACCAGCGACGCCAGCAGGTTGTCGGACGTCACTGCAACCTTCACACGAACTTCACACACGCGGGCAAGACGGCCCCGTAGTTTATTGCGAACCCGTCCCGGGGAGAATCACCATGAATCGCTGCACAACTACCGTCCTCACTGCCGCCCTGCTCGCCCCCGCCGCCGCTGCGTCGGCGCAGGTGCTGACGCCGCTCGACACGTACGACTCGGGCATCTTCGACGGCTCGGCCGCCGAGATCCCGGCGTACGACCCGATCACGCAGCGGCTCTTCATCACCAATGCCGAGGACGACGCCGTCGACGTCCTGAGCGTCTCGCCGACCGGCCAGCTCAGCTTCGTCGACCAGATCAGGTTCGCCGGCAGCCCGAACAGCGTCGCCATCAACAACGGCGTCGCCGTCGTCGCGCTCGAGGACGCCAGCGACGAAACCCTGCCCGGTACCGTCTCCTTCTTCGATCCCGGCACGCTCGCCGTCACCAGCACGGTCGGCGTCGGCGCGTTGCCGGACATGCTGACCTTCACGCCGGACGGCACGAAGATTCTCGTCGCGAACGAGGGACAACCGAACGACGCCTACACGTTCGACCCCGAGGGCAGCGTCAGCATCATCGACGTCGCCACGCAGGCCGTGACGAACGTCGGATTTACCAGCTTCAACGGCCAGAAGGCCTCGCTGAACGCCGCCGGCGTCCGCATCTTCGGCCCGAACGCGACCGTCGCCCAGGACCTCGAGCCGGAGTACATCGCCGTCTCGCCCGACAACACGACCGCCTTCGTCAGCCTGCAGGAGAACAACGCCTTCGCGACCATCGACATCGCCTCCGGCACCGTTACCGGCCTGACCAGCTACGGCACCAAAGACCACTCGCTGGCCGCCAACAGCTTCGACCCGAGCAATCGAGACAGCGGCATCAACTTCGTCACCGCCGACGTCGAAGGTCTTTACCAGCCGGACGCCATCGCCAGCTACCGAGTCGCCGGCACGACGTACATTGTCACCGCCAACGAAGGCGACGCCCGCGACTACGACGGCTTCAGCGAAGAAGGTCGCGTCGACGATCTGACGCTCGATCCGACGGTCTACCCGAACGCAGCGACGCTGCAGCTCGACGAGAACCTCGGCCGCCTCCGCACGACCGAAGCGGCCGGCCTGGCCGGCGGCGACCTCGACGGCGACGGTGACGTCGATCAGATCTACAGCTACGGCGCACGTTCGTTCAGCATCTTCGACGCCGCCGGCACTCTCGTCTTTGACTCCGGAGACGACTTCGAGCGGATCATCGCCGCCGAGCTGCCAGCCAACTTCAACAGCACCAACGACGACAACGACAGCTTCGACAACCGCAGCGACGACAAGGGTCCGGAGCCCGAAGGCGTCGCGCTGGGCGAGATCGATGGCCGCACCTACGCCTTCATCGGCCTTGAGCGCGTCGGCGGGATCATGATCTACGACGTGACGGACCCTCTCTCGCCGGCGTTCCTCGACTACGTCAACAACCGCGACTTCACCGAAAACGCCGAACTCTCGACCGGCGGCAGCAACCCGCTCGCCGGCGACCTTGGGCCCGAAGGCCTGATCTTCCTCGACGCCCTGACGAGCCCGACCGGCGCCCCCGCCTTGGTCGTCACGAACGAAGTCAGCGGCACGACGACGTTCTTTAGCGTCACCATCCCCGAACCCGCCACGGCCGGCCTCCTCGCCCTCGGCGGCCTCACGCTGCTGCGTCGGCGGAAGTAGGGCTCCCGCAGCATCCATAGATCGACCTTGCACGCCTGAAGCCGCAACTTCGGGCGTGCTTTCCTGCGAATATCGTCTGCCTGTCAGCCGCTCACGATGACGATTCTTGTGTAGGATGGGCCCAGGCCCACCCTCGGGATGTGCAAAATTAGCCAGGCACGGACGGTGGGCCAGGGCCCACCCTACTCGTTCTGGAATTGCTCCTGGAAGAACTAGGTGCCGTTCGAGAACTCGGGCTGTAGCAGCGGCGGCTCGCTGCTGCCGTTCCTTTTCGCAGAGGATCCCGGATCCAGAGGCAGCGGCGAGCCGCCGCTGCTACGTTCTCAGACGGCTCCTAATGCCAAAGCTCTGCCGACACCATGCTCGGCGCCTCATGCGAGCAGCAGTCGCGTCGCCTGTTCGACGTCGTCTTCCCGCATCAGCGACTCGCCGACGAGCATCGCGCGGAAGCCGGCGTCGGCGAGCTTCGCAACGTCGTCCCGCGTGCGGATGCCGCTTTCGCTGACGAGGACGTGCTTGTCCTCGATGAGGTCTGCTAGGCGGAGGCTCGTCTTGAGGTCTGTGTGGAACGTGTCGAGATCCCGATTGTTGATTCCGATGAGCGAGTAGGACTTGTGCGGAAACCCGACAACGGTGTCGCGGACGCGGATGAGATTCTCCATGGAATGAACCTCAATGAGAGTCGTCATGCGAAGCTCGGTCGCCAGAATCTGCAAGTCGATCATCTCGTTGACCGCCAACGCCTCGGCGATCAGGAGTATGGCGTCGGCATTGTGTGCCCTGGCCTGCCAGACCTGGTACGGGTCGACAATGAAGTCCTTTCGCAGCACGGGCAGGCTGACGGCGAGCCGCGCCTCCTCGAGATGCGTCAGGCTACCGCGGAAGTAGGATTCGTCGGTGAGAACCGAAAGCGCGTCCGCACCGCCCTTCTCGTACTGGCGGGCAAGCGTGGCTGGATCGAAGTCATCGCGGATCATGCCGGCCGACGGGGAAGCTTTCTTGACTTCGGCAATCAGGTTCAGCGGCTTGCCGCGGTCGACCGTCACGGCCTGGAAGAAGTTTCGCGGCGGGCTCGCATCGGCAGCGCGGCGGCGAAGGTCGGCCTCGGGCTCGGCCTCCTTGGCGGCGGCGACTTCCGTTCGCTTCGTCGCCAGAATCTTGTCCAGGATCGCTTCCGGCATGGCTGCTTCTTCTCCGTGGCCCTGTTTCTTCTCCGTAGCATGGCCGCCGACGCATGACGACCGGGACGCGGCCGACCATCGAATCTGCGGGCGGCGAGTCTACGGCGACGCTCGAACCGGCCGCCCTGCTTGTCGCGGCAGCGGTCATCGCAGCCGTCGCGGTCGCCCTCACACTCGCCGCCTGGTTCCTCGGCGGCTTGCGTGGCGGCAGCCTGCGGCAGATCCCGGAGCGAGTCGCCTCCGCCCGCGGCGCCGTCGCGACGGCCATCGGGTTGCTCGCCAGCTTCTGGACGCTCGTCGCCGCCGGGCTGGCGCTGCACACGCTGGTCGGGCCGGACCGCAATCTTCCCCCGGCGGCCGGCATCGCGGTCAACGCCGGGCTCTTCGTCCTCGCCACGATGGCCGGTGTCGGCGTCGCGCTCGTTATCGGCCGCGGCGGCCTGCTCCGGCTCGGCCTCAGCACGATGCACCTCCGCCGCGCCGCCGCGTACGCCCCGGCGTGGGCCCTCTTCACGCTGCCGTGGACGTACGTCACGCTGCTGCTGCTCACCCTCGTTCGCGGCTGGCTCGGGCTTTCAACCGACGAGTCGCACCCGCTGCTCGAAGAGCTTACCTCCGCCACCGCGCGGCAGCAGTATGCGATCATCGCCGCCGTCGTCGCCTCGGCAGTGGTCGTGGCACCGCTGACAGAAGAACTCCTGTTCCGCGGCCTGCTGCAGACGGCCCTGTCCGCCGGCCTGCGACCGTTGGGCGTACGCGTGTCACGCTGGGCGGCCGTCATCCTGACCAGCGCCGCCTTCGCCGTCATGCACCCGGCGTGGTCGATGCCGGTCATCTTCGTGCTGAGCCTCTTCCTCGGCTGGTTGTACGAGAAAACGGGCAATCTCTGGATGGTCATCTTCGTCCACGCCCTGTTCAACGCCGTCAGCACAGCGGCGGCGCTCGCTAGTGCGACGGGGGGTGGGGGTTGACGACGTAGGTCGGATTCTCCGGGTCGGCTTCCGGCGAGAGCTCGCGGGTCGGCGTGAGATAGTCGTGCTCGACGAGGGCTCGTACGACGTCGACCGCGACACTGCCCGCCGCGTAGCCGCCGCTGCCGCCGTATTCGACGAAGACGGCGAAGGCGTACTTCGGCTCGTCGGCCGGGGCATAGCCGATGAACCAGGCGTGCGTGACCTCGATGGTCGGGTCCGTCGGCTGATTCGTGCGGCGGTACCACGGCACGAGCGGGTTGGGCCGACCGCGGATGCTCAGGTCGGCCGGGTCGCTGAGCCGGCGGTACGTCGGCCGGCCGGCTTCGTTGAGGATCGGCTGGCCGTCCTCGTCGCGATCGACGATGGTCAGGACGTCCGCCTGCGCGCTGCCGGTTTTGCCGCCGATCTCGAGGGGAAGTCGCTCATTGAGCCGATGTCCGCTGCCGCCGGGTGTATTGACGACGGCCCACATGCCGCGACGTGCTGCCGCGACGGCTTCGTCGTCTAGCTCGAGGTCGACGGCTTCTTGCAAAGCAATTGCCGCGTCCTTCTCCAGCAACGTCGGCCGCACCCGCACGCCGCCGCGCGCCAGCGTCGCCGCGGCGACGGCCATCTGCATCGGCGTGGCCAGCACCGGGCCCTGGCCGATCGCGGCGAACCAGTTGTTGCGGATCCGCTCCATACCGCGGTAATCCGGCTCGTCCGGCAGCAGCCCGCCTCGCTCCGGCAGCCCGACGCCGGTGACGCTGCCGAGGCCGAAGTCGCCGAGCCACGACGCGAGCTGCGCTTCGCCGCCGCGGTGGCCGGGCGTTTCGAAGTAGATGTTGCACGACCGCTGCACCGCGTCGGCGAAGGTCATCATGCCCGGCGCCGGCAGCCGAGCGTGCGGGTGCAACGCCGGCGTCGGGTGCGGGTCGCTGCCGCCCTGGTGCCGTTGCAGGAAGGCAAGGTTGCCGAACATCTTCATCGTCCAGCAGCGGCCGACGGTCGTGTACGTGCGGAGCTTGCCGTCGACGACGACGTGGAGGTGGCCGTCGCACTCGATCGGCTCGTCGTACGAAAGCAGGCCGTCGCTGATCGCGCCGAGGCCGACGATCGGCTTGACGGTGCTGCCGGGCACGGTCGCGAAGAGCGTCGCACGGTTGAGCGTCGGCCGATTCAGCTCATCGGCGTAGAGGTTCGCGGCATCGTCGGCGAAGGTGTTGAGGTCGAAGTCCGGGTAGCTCACCATCGCCCGGACGCCGCCGGTCTCGACGTCGATGACGACGGCCGCGCCGGGCATCGGGCTGCGGACGATGCGGTGTTCCAGCGGCTCGCGCTCGTATGCCTCGGGCCAGCGGAACTCGACCCGCTCGAACGCCTTGGCGATGGCCTTCGACAGACCCAGGTCGAGCGTCGTCCGCACCTCGCCGCCGTCGATCGGGTCGGAGGCGATGTCGCGGGCGTCGTGCTCGAGGTCGATGTCGATCCGGCCACGCGTCCCACGCAACTCACGCTCGGCCAGCCGCTCCAGGCCGGTCCGCCCGGCGAGGTCGCCCGGCAGATACCGCCGTAATTCATCGGCGAGCTCCGGATCGTCCCGCACGTCGTCCGGCCCGACCTCGGCGAGACGACCGATGACGTGCGCCGCCGCCCGCGCCATCGGGTACGCCCGCGTGCGACTGGCCCGCAGGACCAGCGCGTTGCTGAGCTCCGGCGGCAGATCAGCCTGCAGCTTGACAAGTGCGTTGTACTGCTGATTCGAGAGGTCACGCAGGACGACGTGCGCCTGCTCCTCGTCGGCAACGGGCTCCTCGAACTCCGCCAGCTCCGGCGGCGCGTCGCCCTCGCCGAGCAGCCAACGACGCCACCAGGGCGACAAGTCCTGCTCTTCGTGTTCCTGCACCGCCCGCTGATGTCGACGCAGAACGACGTCGCGCCGCCGGGCCTCCACGCGGCGGATGGTGGTCGCCCGGCGGGCGAGAATCTCGTCACCGTCGACGCCGCCGA
>CAYQCT010000003.1:51957-52896 GCA_964416015.1 uncultured Tepidisphaerales bacterium | reverse complement strand
GAGGCGCAGGTCTGGTCGTAGATCATCACCGACACGCCGCCGATCTCGGCCAGCGTTTTCCAGAAGTCCGCCAGCGCCTGCTCTGCTTTGGGCAGATGTTGCTCGACGCGACGGATCTGCTCCGCCGTCGTCGCGCCGTAGTAGCCGGGCGTCTGCCGGGCCAAGTCCCGCGCGAGCCGACGCAGCCGGTCCTCGTCGGGCGGATCGCGGACGAACCAGTACGCGACGGCCGCGTCGTTGCACGGCACGTCCTCGGCGATGACCCGGCCCTTGAAGTCAAGCAACGGGCCCCGCGCAGCCTCGGTCAACGTGCTCCGCCGCAACGTCTCCTCGGCCACGTCTCGCCACTCGTCGGCTTGCGCGATCTGCAGCTGGCCGGCACGCAGCAACAGCAGACCGCAGACGGCGACCAGGATGACCAGAACCAGGCGGGCGCGGAGTTCGAACATGCTTCGTTCCTCCTTGAACGCGTGGCGGCGCGCGGCGGCCATGGCGGCGACGCGTCAGCAGACAGGACGTCGCATCCGGCGACACGGTCCAGCTTACCGTCGCGCTTCGCTGAGCAGAAGTCGCGGCCGCACGCGGTGGATCGGCCAAGCGAACACGAGCACCAGCAGGCCGCTGAGCAGGATCGTGCCGAGCATGCCGACGAAGGTCTGGCCGCCGTCGAGGAAGAGCCCACCGACGATCCACCGACTCATCGCGGCGACGACCACCGCCGCCGGCAGCACGATCGCCATGACGGAGAACGACGTCGGCTTGGCCCGCGTCACCAGCAACGCCGCCAGGCCGTAGGCGACGCCCCGCGCCCCGATCGGCCCGGATGACGTGACGTCATGCACGAGTCCCAGCACCACCGCCGCCAACGGCCCGCTCGACGCCGGCAGGCAAACCGCCATCAGCAATGCCGCCACCAGCACCAGGTCCGCCCGCCCGACA
>CAYQCT010000003.1:45352-51947 GCA_964416015.1 uncultured Tepidisphaerales bacterium | reverse complement strand
GGTCGACTCGCCGACGCGGACCGAGAGGTACGCGTCGAGCCCACGCTGCAACCCGAGCGCGACGTATGCGACGAGGATCAGGCCGGCCAGTCGCACGTCAAGCGCAGGTTAGAGATGTTGCTCGGGCGCACGATTGCGGAGACCGTCATCCTCGTCGCAGTCGCTCGACGACTTCGGCGTGCGCCTGCTTCCCGCTCGTCAGGAACGGAACCTTCGCGCCGGCGTAGCCGGTGACGTCGAACGGGAACAAGGCCGATCCGTCCGGCTTCGTCACGACGCCGCCGGCGGCGAGGGTGAAGGCGGCGGGGGCGACGCAGTCCCAGATCTTGCCGTTGACCGTGATGGCCGCGTGCGCGATGCCCGCGCCGACGGAGGCCGACTCGAGGGCGGCGGTGCCGAGCATGCGGACCTTCCAGTTGGTCTGGTCGAGCAGCCGCATCGCCCACGCCGGCGCTTCGCCGCTGGGGCCGAGCAGATTGCTCGTCAGCATGAAGACGCTCGCGTCGCTCATCGGCGACTCCAACGCCGCCGCAGGCCCGTCGCCGACGGTCGCACCGACACCTTTGGCTCCGGCGTACAGGCGGTCGCGTGTGACATCGTAAACGACGCCGACGACCGGCTCGCCCGCGTCGAGCAGGCCGATGCAGATCGCCCAGTTGTCGACGCCGGCAATGAAGTTGTTCGTGCCGTCGATCGGGTCGATCACCCAGTTCCGTCCGTCCGGCTGGAGATTCGTCGCCGTGATGCTTTCGCCGGTCTCCGACTCTTCGCCGATGATGCCGTCGGTCCCGCGGTGGTCGCGTAGGCCGGCGACGATGACGCGTTGCGCGGCGCGATCGGCGACGGTGACCGGCTCGTCGGGGTGCAGGACGCCGATGGCAGCCCCTATGACGCCGCCCGCCTGCCGCGCCAGCCGCGTCGCGAGGCGGAGATCGTCGGCATAACTGTGTTGAGTGGCAGGACCGGACACGGCCCGCAGCATAACCCGCCGCCCACGGCCTCGGCCGAATCGACGAAGCCGAATCTGTGGTATCTTCGCGATGCACCACTGACTGCACCTCAACGACTATGCAACTTCGACCCGCCACGCTCGCCGCCGCCCCGCTCCTCGTCGCCGCCGTCGCCTCGGCCGCCCCGACCATCCAGGTCGGCGGCGACGTCCGCGACCAGGCCAATCAGCTCGCCGACGGCATCGCCGGCCCGGTGAGCACCGGCTTCATCCAGGTCGCTCCCGAAGCGCCCGGCCGACTCGCCCTGCTCGGCGGTGCCGTCGTCAGCGCCAACGGCTTCGTCGACATCGGCAACAGCAGTGCCTCGGCGGGCAACCTCCGCGTCGAAGGATTCGGCTCGACCCTCAACGTCGGCGGCGACCTCGTCGCCGCCCGCAGCGGCGCAGCGCTCGTCGAAGTCGTCGGCGGCGGCTTCGTCAACGTGAGTCAGGGCCGCGTCCTGGTCGCCGACGAGTTCGGCCCCGGCAACGGGCTCGTCCGCGTCAACGGCTTCGGCTCGACATTGGCCGGCGACTCGCTGCTCGCTGCGACGAACAACACCAACGCCGTCGCACAAGTTGAAATTGCCTTTGGCGGCCGGGCGAGCTTCCAGAACGAGGTCCGCATCGGCAGCGCCTTCGGCGGCGCGGCCGACGTCAGCGTCGGCGGCAGCGGAGCCTCCCTCACCGCCGGGCAAGGCTTCCTCGCCACCGGCGGCACGCTCCGCCTGAACGTCGACGGCGCGGCAAGCTTCGACAGCAGCCTCGAGCTGACCGGCGGCACGCTCGCCCTCGACGGCGGCCGCGTCGCGTCGGGCCAAGTCACCGTCGACGCCGGCACCATCTCCGGCCAGGGCACCGTCTCCGCCCCGCTCCGACTCCGCCAAGCCGGCCGCATCGACGCGACCGGCGGCACGCTCCGCTTCGACGGCAGCCCGAGCACGAACACGGTGAACGCGCTCGAGGGGCAGGTCGACGTCGCCGCCGGTGCGACGGTCGACTTCAGCGGGGGCACCTTCGTCTCCTCGACCGCGAGCATCGTCAGCGACGGCGGCACGTTGCGGAGCAGCTTCTGGGACCTCCAGGGCTCGCTCGCCGCCCTCGACGGCACGACGAGCGTCGCCGGCTTCTTCAACCTTGGCGAGCCCAACGTCTCCACCGTCGCCCGCGTCTCGGCCGCGACCGGCGGCGACGTGCGCTTCCTCGACGATGTCACCAACAACGGCCTCTTCGACGTCCGCCCCGGCAGCACCGCCACCTTCGTCGGCAACGTCAACGGGGCCGGCGACTTCCTCGGCGGCGGCAACTTCGTCTTCCTCGGCGGCTTCAGCCCCGGCAACAGCCCGGCCACCAGCAACTTCTCCGGCACCTACACGCAGTCGAGCACGCTCGAGATCGAACTCTTCGGCACTGGCACCGATGAGTTCGACCGCATCATCGTCGACGGCAACGCGTTCCTCACGGGCAACCCTGACCTCGACGTGGTCCTCGGCGCTGGCTTCACACCAAGCTTCGGCGACTCATTCGAGTTTCTAACGGCGTCCGCCGGCATCACCGGCGATTTTAACTTCACGCCGCTGCTGCTGTCCAACGGCCTGACGCTCGAGCTCCTCTCGACGCCGACCTCGTTCTCCCTTGTCGCCGTCCCCGAACCGACATCGGCAATCATCGGGTTCGCCGGACTCTCCCTGCTCACCCTGCGTCGCCGCCGCGGCGCGTGATAGAGAATCATCACGCTTACCCACTGGAAAGCCGACGGGCTCTGCCCGTGGGCTCTCTGCATTCGAACCAAGCAAGAACCGATGCCGCGCCCTACCGCCGACGCCACAACAGCAGCGCCGCCGGCAGCACCAGCGCCGCCGACATCGGCTCCGGGATGCCACGCCACACGGCAAGGTCGCGGTACCCCGTGCCACCGCTGGCGATGCCGACGATCTCGCTGAACGAGCCGTCGGAGCCAAGGTCGTAGCTGCGGATTACTTGTTCGTTGCTGTCGGCCAGAAAGAGCAGGCCGCCGAGCGTCTCGATGTCGGCCAGATCGATGCCGCTGCCGAAGTCGGTGCTGTTGCCGGTGAAGCTCAACGAGCCGTCGCCCGCGATGGCGAAGGTGGCCAGCGTGCCCTCGGAGTGCCCGACCGCCAGAATGCTGCCGTCGCCGCTGACTGCGACCTCGTTCGGCGTGCGGAACGGCGACTGCGTGGCCGGAAGCAGCTCGAGGGTGCCGTCGCTGTTGACGCTATAGCCGAGGATCTCGTTGTCCGTGATGCCGGTAATGCCCGTGCCGCTGTAGAGGAACTCGCCGGCCGGCGTCAGGGCAAAGGTCAGCGCGTCCGCGTCGCCGCTCGGCTGGGACTCGATGGGCACCAAGTCGCCCGCGTCGCTCACGCTCAGCACCTCGACCGTGTTGCCGCCGAAACTGTTGTTCGCGTAGAGGACGTTGCCGTTGATCTGCAAGTCGGTCGTGAACGAACCGGTCGCTTCCTGATCGATGAAGGACAGGCTCGGCACCGTCGCGTCCAGGTCATAGGTGCGGACGAACGACGAGCCGATCTGCGTCCCGGCAACGGCGAGCGTGTCGTTGTCGACCCACACGCTGTCCAACGCCGCCGTCGGCAGCTGGAGCGTCGTCACCGTCGACAACAGGCCGCCCGGCGAGACTTCGAGGATCGACACGCGATCAAAATCAAGGTCCGTGTTCTGCGGCACCGCAAGGAACCGGCCGTCGGGCGAGACGCTGACGTGGTCCGGGTCGAGCTGCGTCGCGAGCGTGTCCGTCAACTTGAGCGTGCCGTCCGGGTTGATCGTCAGACTCGAGACGCTGTCGTTCGACCCATTGGCGACGAAGAGCGTCGGCGCGGTCGCCTGGGCCGAGGCGACGGCGGGCAAGGCGGCGGCGATAAGAAAACTCGTAGCGAGATGGTTTGGCTTCATTGGGTCTCTCCCGTGAGGCGTGCGGCGCGGCCGGACCCCGGCAAGGTAGCGACTTATCGGCCCCACGCCAGCGGAAACTTCCTCATGCTGGCCGAAACTTCCTACTGTTTCCCGTGGACACCAGCACGCGCGACGACCTCCGCCTCGAGCTCGACACGATCCGCAGCGACGGCCTGTACAAGCACGAGCGCCTCCTCAGCACGCCGCAAGGTGCCCGTGTCGGCGTCGCCCCGGCGACCGAAGGCCGCCACGGTGCCGAGGCGGCGGACGTTCCGGAGGACGTGCTGGTCATGTGCGCCAACAACTACCTCGGCCTCGCCGAGCACCCGGCGATCCTCGACGCCGCCCGCAACGGCCTCGACCGGTACGGCTTCGGCCTTGCAAGCGTCCGCTTCATCTGCGGGACGCAAACAATCCACAAGCAACTTGAGGATCGCATCAGCCGCTTTCTACAGACGGAAGACACGATCCTCTACAATTCCTGCTTCGACGCCAACGGCGGCCTGTTCGAGACGATCCTTGGCCCGGATGATGCCGTCGTCAGCGACGCGTTGAACCACGCTTCCATCATCGACGGTATCCGGCTCTGCAAGGCGAAGCGATTTCGCTACGCGAATAATGATCCGGCCGATCTGGAGACGAAACTGAAAGAGGCTCGCGAGGCCGGGGCACGCCGCATCATGATTGCGACCGACGGCGTCTTCAGCATGGACGGCTACGTGGCGGACCTTGCCGCCATCTGCGATCTCGCGGACAAGTACGACGCGATGACGATGGTCGACGACTGCCACGCGACCGGCTTCGTCGGCGAGACCGGCCGGGGCACGCACGAGCACTGCGGCGTCATGGGCCGCGTCGACGTCATCACGAGCACGCTCGGCAAAGCCCTCGGCGGCGCGAGCGGCGGATTCACGAGCGGACGCAGCGAGATCGTCGAGCTGCTGCGGCAACGAAGCCGGCCCTACCTGTTCAGCAACACGATCGCCCCACCGCTCGTGACCGGTGCTTTGGCGGCGATCGACCTGGCGGAGAATGAGGCGAGTTTGCGGCGAAATCTGAAAGAGAATGCCGCGTTCTTCCGCGGCGAAATGGAGCGGGCGGGCTTCGACGTGCTGCCGGGCAATCACCCGATCGTGCCGGTGATGCTGCATGACGCCCAAAAGGCTGCCGACTACGCCGAGCGCCTACTTCGGCACGGCGTTTACGCGATCGCCTTCAGCTACCCGGTGGTGCCCAAGGGCAAGGCGCGAATTCGCTGCCAGGTCTCCGCCGCCCACACGCGTGCCGACCTGGAGAAAGCCGTCGCCGCATTCGTGACGGTCCGGAAAGAGGCCGGCGATGCGTAACGAGCTTCGCGTGACGCTGGTGCAGAACGCGGCGACGTGGCACGATGCCGCTGCGTCCATCGCGGACGTACGCAAGATGCTGGAAGGCGAGCCGCCGGAGGCCGGTTCCTTACTCGTACTTCCAGAGACCTTCGCGACTGGATTTACGGGCGACGTGACGCAGGCAGATGATGGAACGACCGTCACGTTTCTCAAAGAGGTAGCGGCGCAACATTCCTGCTTTGTAATCGGCGGCATCATCAGTCGCGGCCGAAGCGGCAAGGCAAAGAACCTTGCTGTCGGATTCGGGCCGGACGGCGAGCAGCTTTGCGAATACGCAAAGATTCATCTGTTCGCCCTTGGCGAAGAAAGCTTCACTTTCGAATCCGGTGACAAAGTCGCGACCTTCGACCTCGGCGGATGCGACATCTGTCCGCTCATCTGCTTCGACTTGCGTTTCCCCGAGACGTTCCGCCGGGCCGTCGGTGCCGAAGTCTTCGTTGTCATCGCCAACTGGCCCGCACCGCGACAGTTCCACCGCGACGCCCTGCTCGCGGCGCGAGCGATCGAGAATCAGGCCTACGTCGTCGCCGTCAACCGCGTCGGCAGCGACCCGAACACGAGCTACGTCGGCGGCAGCTGCGTCCTGTCGCCGGACGGCCGCGACCTGCTCCGCATGGGCGACGCGGCCGGCACGGCATCCACGACGATCGACCTCGCGTCGCAGCGGATTCTCCGCCAAAAGCTGCCGTTCCTGCCGCGATGAGGTGCTGGCTCCTCTGGCTCGTCCTCGTCGCGACACCGGCCGCCGCAGCCGAGCTGCGCATGATCGGCGAGCAATTCACGAACGCCGGCTGGACGATGTTCGAAGTCGCCGACCTGCCCGCCGGCGAGGCTTCGATCACTTCCGGCCCCTTCACCACCCGATGGCCCCACGCCGGCGGCCGGATCAGAATTCCCGTCGCCCTGGCCGGCGAATCTACAAATGTAGTCGTGCGTGTTGAAGGTGTCGGGCATGGGTCGCTCGACGCATCATCGACCGGAGTTTCTTCACCGTTTACTCGCCCCGCCGCCTACGCCGACATTCTCGGCTGGCGACCGAGTCGGCCCCCGCTGCAACGCTGGCTGCCTGTCATTGCCGTCGCCGTCGGCTTCGCGGCAATCGTCCTCTGTTCCCGCTGCCGCCGTCGCCTGGCACGCCTACTTCTGCTCGCCGTCCCGCTCCTCTTGATCGCCCTTGGCACGCTCTGGCTCGCGTTCCGTCCGAACCTCGCCACGCGGATCATCGAGCACGACGGCCAACGACTTCTCGCCGTGCAGAACCTCGCACCGACCCGCCAGACGCTCCGTG
>CAYQCT010000003.1:29320-45342 GCA_964416015.1 uncultured Tepidisphaerales bacterium | reverse complement strand
ACCCGCCGCCAAAGCCGGTCGCGTTCTCGCCACGCCACCTCCGCCAGCTTCAGCCGACGCTCCAATGTGACGTGCGCGGCGAGCCGATCGAGCTCGTCCTTCAACTCGCCCCCGGCTCCACTGTGCTCGTCCGCCGCTGAAACACCCTCTACCGGAAGTTGTTGAATTGCAACGGCAGTTCACCGGGCGGGTTGGCCTTCAGGTCTGCGATCACCGCCTGCAGCTCGTCCTTCTTGGCCCCGCCGACGCGGACGGTTTCGCCCTGCACGCTGGCGTTGATCCGCTTCGTGATCTTCTTGGCGTCGTCGCGGGCGATGCCGTGCTTCCACTTCACCTCCTGCCGCAGGCTGCCGCCGCTGGCCTTCTCGGGCGTCTGCGGGTCCATGACTTTCGGCTCGACGCCACGCTTGATCAGCTTCTCGATGAGAACGCGACGCACGGCCTCGAGCTGACTCTCTTCCTCGGCCGTCAGCGTCATCGGCTCCTCGCGCTTCTCGTACTCGATCCCGGCCGCGGTGCCTTTGAAGTCGTACCGCGTCTGCACTTCCCGCTGCGCCTGATCGACGGCGTTCTGCACTTCCTGCCAGTCGATCTCGCTCACGACGTCGAAGCTGAATTTGTCGGCCATGCCAACATCATTGGCCGGCGTCGCGGCGGAGGATGCCGTCGATCCAGGCGTTGACCTGCGGCGCGTGCGTCAGCCCGATCAGGTGTCGACCGTCCGGCACGAGCAGATCCACGCCCGGCCGCATCGCCTCGATCCGCGGCGGAATCACCGTGTCTTTGGCCCCGTGCGCGGTGAACGTTGGACACTGCGGCACCGCCCCCGGCCGCCAGGAGCGGATGGCCGGCGCACCCCACTGCAGCAGGCGGACGTCCGTGCGGAACGCAACGTCGTCCAGCATCGCGACCGCCGCCGGGTTCTGCCAGACCCGCTCGGCAATGGCGAACAGCCGCGGGACGACGCGGTTCAGCATCGCCTTCGAACAGCCGGTCGACAGGTACGGCGCGAGTCGGCTGAGCGTGCGAAAGCTCTGGCGGATCTGGCTGCGGTGGGTGCACGCACCGATCATGAACAGGCCGCGGATACGGCCGGCGCGGGCCTCGGCGATCTCAGCTGCGAGCATGCCGCCGAAGCTATAGCCGCCGATCCAGAAGTCGGCGTCGAGGTCGATCGTCTCGCCGAGCCGCCGGGCATAGCTGGCGAGCGATTCGTCCTCGCCGAGCGGGTCGATCCACGGCGGCACAATGAGCCGGTCGCCGAAATACGCCCGCTGCGGCGCGTACAGGCCGGCGTCGGCACCGAGGCCGGGAATCAGGACCAGCTTCGGCGTCGGCACATGCAAGCGTATCGCCGCGGCATGGCTACCGTCCGCCGTGCAGCCCGCTCCGCCGCCTGAGCCGACGCCCGTGCCGTCCGGCCCTGTCGAGCCGCCGAGCGATCCGAATGTGGTCTGGCACGAGGTCATCCGCAACCGCCTTGAGGATATGGGCACAGGGTTCCTGAAGGTTCTTCCGAACCTCATTCTGGGCTTCATCGCGTTGGTGATCTTCGCCCTGCTCGCCCGCTTCGCGCAACGCCTGGCGTCGAAGATCGCCCGCAAGAGCCGACTACGGCGCAGCCTGGTCGACCTCATCGCCCAGCTCGTCTACACGGCGATGTGGATCCTGGGCATCCTCGTCGCCATGACGATCGTCTTTCCCAGCGTCAAGCCCGGCAGCCTCCTCGCCGGCCTCGGCATCACGGGCATCGTCCTCGGCTTCGCGTTCAAGGACATCGTCGAGAACTTTATTGCCGGCGTTCTGATCCTCTGGCGTTTCCCGATCGAGATCGGCGACTGGATCGAGGTCAACGACATCGAAGGCCGCGTCGAACGCATTAACATTCGCATGACCGAGCTTCGCCAGGTAGATGGCGACCTGGTAATTATGCCGAATGCGACGCTTTTCACCAATCCGGTCATCAATTGGACGAACCTTGAAGATCGCCGCACGACCATCATCGTCGGCGTCGCGTACGATGAGGATGTCGGCGAGTCGCGGCAAGTGATTCAAGAGGCCGTCAAGGCCTGCGAAACCGTTCGCCGTTCCGCCGCGAGGCCGGTGCAGATCTTCGCGCAGGAATTCGCAAGTTCTTCGATCAATTTCGAGGTCACCTGGTGGACCGGCAGCACGCCGGTAGAGATTCGCAAGAGCCGCGACGAAGTCGTGCAGGCGGTAAAGGAAGCACTGGATACGGCCGGCATCGAGATCCCGTTCCCGTACCGCACGCTGACGTTCAAGGAACCGCTGCCGATCAGCCGAACGGGATCCGACGTAGAATAAGTGTCATGCCGATGCACGACTGGACCACAGTAACGGCCGGCGTGTACCACCAGTTCCACGTGAACTGGATGGTCGAGATCGAGCGGTCGCTCAACAGAGGCCGACTACCTGATCGTTACTACGCGTTGATTGAACATGCGATCGATAATGATGGCGATCGAACCGAGCCTGACGTGGTAGCGCTGGATCGCATCGATAAGGTCGAAGACGGCGGTGGTGGTGTGAGCGATGCGGGAGACGGAGAAAGTAGCGTTCTAGTCGCTAATGCTCCTCCGCAGGCGTCGGTACTGACCCGCTTTACCGAGTCGCGCATTCTGCTTGCCAAGCAGAAGCAGATCTCTGTACGAACGGTCACGGGCGATCGCCCCGTGGCAGTCGTCGAACTCGTCTCACCCGGCAACAAGTCCGGCCGCCGTGACCTGCAGAGGTTCGTCGACAAGACCGTGGCCGCGCTCGCCAACGGCATCCACGTCCTTCTGCTCGATCCGTTCCCGCCGAACCGCCTCAATCCGGAGGGATTGCACGGGTTGATCGCGGATGATCTTGGCCATGAAGCCGCGGACGGCGGGGCGTTTTTGCTGCCGCCGGAGACGCCGCTGACTCTCGCTGCCTACGACGCCGACGGCCAAGGCAACGCAACCGCCTACGTCGAACCAACCGCCGTCGGCCGCGAGCTGATCGACATGCCGATCTTCCTCGCGCCCGGCCGCTACGTGAACGTGCCGCTGGAGGAGACCTACGTCGCCGCTTTTGAAGCGGTGCCGCGACGTTGGCGGAGCGTCATCGAGGCCGGCGCCGCGTAGGGTGGCGGCGCGTGAAGATCTCCATCACCGGCATCGGTCGCACCGGCACCGCCACCGCCTTTGCCCTCGTCACGCGTGGCCTCGCCGACGAGCTCCTGCTGGTCAGCCGCGACCCCGAGAAGGTCGCCCTCGGCCACGCCCGCGACCTACAGCACGCCAGCGTCTTCCTCAACCCGCGGCCGGCCCGCATCTCCAGCGGCACCGTCGAAGACGCCGCCGGCAGCGACCTGATCATCGTCACCAACTCCGTCCCGCCGCCGGACCCGAACGACGACGATCAGCCGCTCGATCGGCTGTCGATGGCCGGCGAGAACGTGAAGCTTTTCAAGAATCTGTTGCCTCGGCTCGCCGACGGCTCGCCGGACGCGGTCTTCCTGATCCTGACGAATCCCGTCGACGTCCTGACCTACGTCGCCATCAGGCAGGCCAAGCTCAGCCCGCGCCGCGTCATCGGCTCCGGCACGCTCATCGACACCGGTCGGTTCCGCGAGCTGCTCGCCCAACTCGTCGGCGGGCATCCGGTCGACGTCCGCGCCTACATCCTCGGCGAGCACGGCGACTCCATGGTGCCGGCGCTCAGCCAGGCGACGGTCGCGGGCATGAAGCTGCCGTACGAGGAGAGCGAGATCCGCGCCCGCTTCGACCGCGCCCGCCGGGCCGGGTACGACGTGTTCGTCAGCAAGGGCTACACCGACTACGCCATCGCCGCCTGCGCGAGCATGATCGTGCGGGCGGTGACGCAGGACACGCGGGAAGTGCTGCCGGTAAGCACGCTCGTCGACGGCCCGTACGGCATCCGCGACGTCTGCCTGAGCCTCCCCTGCATCATCGGCCGACGCGGCGTGGCGAAGGTTCTTGAGCCGAATCTGGACGAGGCGGAGGAAGAAGCCTTACGCGAAAGCGGCCGGGTCGTGCGGCGGGTGTTGGATGATGTGCTGGGGTAGCGGCGGCCAACGCTCGAGGAGCATGAGCAGCTTGTGCCGACGCGTCTGTTCAGTATGCTTGCGGTGATGCAACACGGTGTCGGCCGACCCGCTCTCGCTGCCGCGGCAGCAACGTCTTTCGCGATTAGCGCTGTGGCGTCAGCCGGCACGACCGAGGTCATCCTGCAGATTGGCACCGGCTCGCCGGGCGCGACAGATGTGGTCGAGAATATCGCCCCGCCGGTGATCAACAACCGGGGTGACGTCGCATTCGATGGAGTGCTGTCCGACCCGTCCGTGTGGAGCCCGTATCCGCAGAGGGGTCTCTACTACATCGGCGCAGGCACGAGCACCTTGCAGGAGCTGACGAGGACCTACGAGCCAGTACCTCCACCTGGCGGCGGCTTCTTCTTGAACTTCCGCGACGTGCAAATCAGCGATGAGGGTTCTATCCTCTTTGCATCGGAAGCAAATCCCTTCGGGAATTCCATGTATCGCGTACGGCCATGGGAGCAAGAGATTTTGCCTATTCTGCAAGCGGACGCGCCGACGGTGACTTCATCAGACGGAGAGTCTTATCGTCTGTACTATCCACAAGCCGGCATCATGAACAGGCACGGCCAGGTTCTGCTTAGAGCAATTGGCGACGCTGCCCTTCCGTGGGCAGGCCCGGACGGGTTGTTTGTATCCAATACCAGCGGCGCAGTGAACAAGGTCTTTTCCGAGCGAGATGAGACGTTGAAGGGCGATGGTGTGATTGGTACCTTTACCAGGATTGTTCAACATGATAGCGTAGGACCACAATCGCCCTACGCCATCAACAGCTCTGGCCAGACCTCCTTCGCCGTCGGACTCGGACTACGAGATAATGCAACATCTTACATGGCTGTCTTTCGAGGCACCGCGGTGGATGCAGAGCATACTCTAATCGCATTGAGTGGCAAGGCGGTTGGCGAATCAACGTCTCTGTTTACGGACTTTCTGTCCGTCGGCATCGGCAGCAGCGGCGACTCCGCCTTCATCGGCCACTTTGAAGATCCGACCACGTCAGAGGTAGGTAAGGGGCTTTTCGTTGGAGACGGCAGCGAAATCAGGGAGGTCTTCCGAACGGACCAGATCGCGCCCGATGGCGACGGCAAGATCGTCGGCTTCTCCGTGTATGACCCGCTTGGTGCGAAGACGATCCGAGTGACGCGGGATGGCGAAGTCTTCTTCACTTCCGTCATTCGCGAGACTGCCGATGGAGAAGATGACGGTGCAATCTTCACGACTGTGAGCGAAAGCCTCAAGACCATCGTGCGTACGGGCGACACGGCACCAGATGGCATCGCCACGTTTTCACGTGTTGGTCACTTCGCTTCGAATGAAGTCGGTCAACTCGCATTTGCAGCATCATTAGAAACACAATCGGGTGATTCGGAGGAACTAACTGCCCTATTCTACTGGAGCGAAGAGGATGGCCTGCAAGAGATCCTCCGGGAAGGCGATCCGATCGACGGCGGAGTCGTTGCGAACTTTGGAACTACCTTCGGGACGTGGCCACGAGCTGACTCGGGCGGGCTGAACGAGTTGGGCCAGGTCGTGTTCTCGTACGAGCTTGCCGACGATGCCGGAGCGGGTGTGGCGGTCTGGACGCCGGACATCGAGCGGATCCCAGGCGACGCGAGCCTGGATGGTGTCGTGAATCTCGCCGACTTCGGCATCCTGCGGGCGAACTTCGGGTCCGACGTCGGCACCGTCTTGATTGGCGACTTCAACGCGGATCGCCTGGTCAACCTGGCTGACTTCGGCATTCTCAGGGCAAACTTCGGCGCGACCGCGTCGGCGGACCTAGCGGTGCTCGACGCGTGGGTGGCGACGGTGCCGGAGCCGACGGCTGTGACGACGCTCCTCGCCGGAGCGGGTCTGGGTGCATGCCGTCGACGCCGCTGAAGCGTCAGGCCACCGTCACGACCACCTCGTGCGGCTCGCCGTCTTCGAGCAGGCGGATGAAGGGCGTCTTGGTTGCCTTGCCGTCGACGGCGACGCCGGGCGGGCCGCCGCGGGTGAGGCGGACGGCGTGGTGGGTGTTGCGGTGGCGGTACGTGAACGAGAACCCGTCCCAGCCGTCGGGCAGGACCGGCTTGACGTAGAGCCGTGGCTCGCCTTCCTCGAAACGCAGCTTCAGGCCCAGCAGCGACTCGACGGCGAGGCGGAACATCCAGCCGGCGCTGCCCGTGTACCACGTCCAGCCGCCGCGGCCGACGTGGGGCTCGACGCCGTAGACGTCCGCCGCAACCACGTACGGCTCGACGCGGTACCGCGCGGTCGACGCCGGGTCGGTCGCGTGGTTGATCGGGTTGATCAGGTCGAACAGCTCCCATGCCTTGTTCGCCTCGCCCTTCTCGGCAAAGGCCATGACGGTCCAGACGGCGGCGTGGGTGTACTGGCCGCCGTTCTCGCGGACGCCGGGGACGTAACCCTTGATGTAGCCGGGCTCGAGGTGGCTGTCGTCGAACGGTGGGTCGAAAAGCTGAATCAGGCCCTTGTCGCGGCGGACGAGTCGGTCGTCGACCGCGGCAAGACCTTGCGCCGCACGCTCGGGATCGCCCCGGCCGCAGAGGACGGCCCAGGACTGCGGCAGGGAGTCGATCTGGCACTCCGGGTTCTGGTGGCTACCCAGCGGCGTTCCATCGTCGAAGTAGGCGCGGCGGTACCACTGGCCGTCCCAGGCTTCGCGTTCGACGTTCACGCGGAGCTTTTCGGCTTCGTCGCGGCAGCGTGTGGCGAAGTCGGTATCGCCGCGGGCTTCGGCGATGGGGGCGAAGTCGAGGAGGGTTTGGATGAAGAACCAGGCGAGCCAGACGGATTCGCCGCGGCCGTGCTCGCCAATGAGATTCATGCCGTCGTTCCAGTCGCCGCAGCCGATCAGCGGCAGGCCGTGCACGCCGTAGCCGCGTCGTTCGACGCCGTTGAGGATGGCGCGGCGGCAGTGCTCGTAGAGCGAGCCGGCGTTGCCGGGGCCGTGCTGCCATTCCTGGTAGAGCGATTCCTGCTCGGCGGGCACGGGCGGCCCTTCGAGGAAGGGGCGTTCCTCGTCGAGCACGCCGGTGTCGCCGGTCGCGGCGACGTAGCGGGCGGCGATAAGCGGCAGCCACATGTAGTCGTCGCTGAAATGGGTCCTGACCCCTTTTCCGCTCGGCGGGTGCCACCAGTGCAGCACGTCGCCCTCGGCGAACTGGTTCTCGGCAGATCGCAGCAGGTGCTCGCGGATGAGCGACGGGTCGCACCAAAGCAATGCCGCCACGTCCTGCAGCTGGTCGCGGAAGCCGTACGCGCCGCCGGACTGGTAGTAGCCGCTGCGGCCCCAGTAGCGGCAGGCCAGCGACTGGTACTCGAGCCAGCCGTTGCAGAGTGCGTTGACCGCCGGGTCGGGCGTTTCGATGTAGAGCGTGCCGAGCGTTCGGCCCCAGTAGCCCCAATTTTCCTCCAGACCGCGCCGCGACTCGGCGACGCTGCCGAAGCGTTCGGCAAGTGCTTCGGCATGCGCGGCATCGTCGCCGGCACCGAGGCAGAAGACGACTTCGCGCTCCTCGCCCGGCCCGAGCTCGAGCGGGACACGCATCGCCGCGCAGGGGTCGAGGCCCGCGCCGACGCGGCCGCTCAGGCCGGTGCGGCCCAGCGCAGCGGGATCGCGCGGCGTGCCGTTGCGGCCGAGGAACTCGAGCCGGTCGCCGGTGACGGTGCGTTTGGCTTCGCTGCACTGCAGGAAGAACGTCTCGCGGCCGAACTCGCCGTTGTACGGGTTTCGGGCGAGGACCGCGCCGCTCTTGGCGTCGACGCGGCTGACGACGTGCATCGCGGCCGACGGACGTTGGTCGGCCAGGACCAGCTCGTTGTACGACCACAGACTCACGCGGCGGCGGCGGTCGGTTTGGTTCTGGACGCGGACGCTCCAGAACTTGACGGGTTCGGTGCGGTGCACGAAGCAGGTGACCGCCGACGCGAGGCCTGCTTCGCTGTATTCGTAGACGCTGTAGCCGAAGCCGTGGCGGGTCGTGTACGGCTCGGCCCCACGCGCGGGCAGGCCGGTCGGCGACCAGAAACGGCCGGTTTCTTCGTCACGCAGGTACATCGCCTCGCCGGACGCGTCGCTGACGGGGTCGTTGTAGAACGGCGTCAGGCGGAACTCGCGGGCGTTGCCGCGCCACGTGTAGCCGCCGCCAGCTTCGGTGACGAGCGTGCCAAAGTTCTCGTTGGCCAGTACGTTCGACCACGGCGCGGGCGTGGGCTTGGTGGCGTCGTGGTTGCTGAGATATTCCTTGCCGTCGGCGGTGAAGCCGCCGGTGCCGTTGTAAAAGAGCAGGTCGTCGCGGACGGGAACTTCGCTGGCCAGCGAGGCCTCGCGGCGGACGCTGCCGAGCAGGCCGCCGCGTTGCGGCTGCGGGACGAGACGGCCGATGCCCGACGGCTCGATCGACATCCGCCGGTCGAGCTGGTCGGCGATGCTGCCGGCCTTGTCGTCGAGGACGACACGCGCCGCGGCCTGCAGGAGGACGCGATCTTCCTCGCCGAACTGCTCGCCACGCCGAACGAAAATGCCGCCGGGCTTGTCGAGCATCTGCTGCTCGCCGGCCTTGCCGACGGCGGCGAGGATCTCATCGTGGACCTCGGCCCGGTAGCCGGTCGTGTCCTCGTTCCAGACGACCAGGTCGCACGACAGGCCCTTGCGTCGCCAGTAGCTGTGCGCGCGGACGGCGTCCTCGACCAAGCGCACCTTCGCGATGTCGGCGACGCGGACGAGCACGATCGGCAAGTCGCCGCTGATGCCGTACGCCCAGAGGTGGCTTTGCTTGCGGTCGAAGGTCGCGTTGCGGGCGATCTGCTCCGGCGTGCTGCGGCGTTGCGGCGTGGCGTAGATGACGCTGCCGGCCAGGCGGCCGAAGTGCTGGGCGTCGGCTTCGTCGATGCCAAGCTGCCGCAGCACGACCTGCGAGTGCGTCCAGGCCAGCTCGTCGACGCGGTCGCAGAGCCGGCGGTCGTGGTAGCGTTCGATCAGCGCGTGGGCCGCCTCGGAGTTATCGGCGACGCCGGTAACGACGTCGAAGCGGGCCTTCTCGCCCGGCTCGAGGCGGACGGTGCGGCGGACGCTGACGACCGGATCCAGCACGCTGCCGGCCGAGTCGCCGAGGCGATCGGCGTGCATGGCAGCGGGGTCGACGAGGCTCCGGCCGCGGCCGATGAAGGCGTTGCGGTCGGTTTCGTAGCTGGGCGTGCCGACTTCGCTGCCGTAGCAGGTGACGAGGTGGACGAGGTACGGCGTGCGTTCGCCGGCGCTGCGGGCGCGGCGTTTGGCGAGGATCGCGCCGCGGCCGCGGACGAGACGGGTCTGCACGAACAGGTTCTGGAACGCCGGATGCGCCGCATCTGCCGCCGGCTCGGCGAGGACGGCTTCGGCGTAGCTGGTGACCTCAATGTTGCGGGCACGCCGGCCGTGGTTGGTGACGTAGATCCGGCGAATCTCGACGTCGTCCTCGGGGCTGACGCTGACTTGCGTGTACGTCTCGATCTCGCCCGTGCCGCCGGTGTCGCGTGGCGAGCCGTTATTGCCTGACTCATCCGGCGCGGCTTCGGCCAGGCGATCGGTGCGCCGGTACTCGGCGCGGGCCTGGCTGAAGATGGCTTCGTAGCGGTCGGCCTGCCGGAGCGTCGGCTGGTACGCGCTGCTCCAGAAATCGCCGGTGTCGGCGTCGCGGAGGTAGCAGAACGTGCCCCAGCAGTCGCGGGTCGCGTCCTCCTGCCAGCGTGTGACGGCGAGCGTCTTGCCGTCGCCGGTGTCCCAGCGCATGCGTCCGCCGCCGGCCGCGGTGACGACCGACGCCAGCCGACCGTTGCCGAGCAGGTGAACTTCGGGCGTCGGCGTGTGCGGCGTGCGGAAGCTGCGCAGCGTGCCGGCCGCCTCCTGCACGACGCGGCGGCTGCCGGCGTGTTCGCCCTGGTGCGGGAAGACGGGCTGCGCCTTGGGCACGCGTTCGTGCAGCAACAGCTCCGCCGACCGGAACGCCGGCGAACGCATCATCCGCTTCTGCATCGGCTGGTCGAGCAGTGTGTACGCCAAGCCGAGCAGACCCATCGCCTGGTGATGGGCCATGCATTGGCGGACGGTCACATCGTCTTGGCCACGCTTGACCCGGGCCGGCGTGTAGTCGACCGCCTCAAAGAAGCCGTGCCGACCCATCCGGCCCTCATCGCGAAGCGTCCGCAGGTTCGCCGCCGCAGCCGACGGGTCGACCATAACGGCCATCATGCTCGCGTAAGGCGCGATGACCAGGTCCTCGCCGAGGCCGCGCTTGAAGCCGAGGCCCGGCACGCCGAACGGGCGGTACTGGTACGTGAGGTCGGCGTCGGTCGCGGCGTAGCCGGACTCGCTGACGCCCCAAGGCACGCCGGGCTTGATGCCGTTGGTGCGGGCGTACTCGATTTGCCGGGCGACGACGCCGCGATAGGTTTCGTCGAGCAGCGTGCCGTCGTAGGTCGGCGTGACCAGCAGCGGCATGAGGTACTCGAACATGCTGCCCGACCACGACAGCAACGCCGCGTGCGTACCGCCCTTGGTGAGCTGCCGGCCGGTAGCGAACCAGTGCTCCTGCGGCAGCGTTCCGTCGGCGACGAGGGCGAGACTGCCGAGGCGCATCTCGCTGGCGAGCAGGTCGTAGTGCCCGGCGTCGGCGCGGCGGTCCTCGACGTTGTAGCCGACACGCAGCATGTGCCGGCTGCGGTCGTAGACGATCGACCAATCGGCCTTACGCAACGGCGGGCAGCGATCGGCGAGCTCGTGCAGCGTCGCGATCCGATCGGCCGAGCGTGTGGCGGCGTCGCTTAAGATTCGCACGAGCCGCTCGAAGTACGGCAGGTCCGCATGCGGCCGAATCGTCGCGGCGGAGACTTCACCACGCAGCGCCTCGGCGGCGGGCACGACTTCCTCGGCCAAGGCGGCGACGTCGCGGAGCGTCGGGTTCTCGTCGAGCCGGACCAAGGCGTCTTCGACGACGCGGACACGCTGCCGGCTCGCGGCGTCGGTGCCCTGGAACGGCCGGGCCGGACCGACGAGGTCGACCCAGGGGCAGAGGTGGTGCAGCTCCTCGGCGAATCGGCCGACCTGACGCTCGAACTCGTGGGCCCACCGGCGTGTCTCGGCCGGCGCGTCACGGGTGGCCGCGACCGCATCGGCGGCGGCGACGCCGAGGCGTTGGAGGAGGAGCTTGGCCCCGCTCAGCTTGCGCGGCCCGCCGTCGTCGCATTCGCTGGCCAGCTGTTCCAGCCGACGCGGCAAGTCGCCGGAGAGGCGGAACTTCTGACTCACCGGTTCGCCCTCGCGCAGGCTGACCTTCTCGCGGCCGCGGCAGGTGTCGAGCAGCAGGCGAATCACGTCCGCCGCCCCCGGCCAGACCTGCCGCCCGATCGCCGGCTGGTTCGGCAGCTCACGCAAGCCTTCTTCGAGAATGTGCAGGCACGCGACGAAGTTGCCGCTGTCGACGCTGCTGACGTACCGCGGGCGTAGCGGCTCGAGGCGTCGCGTGTCGTACCAGTTGTAGTAGTGGCCGCTGGCGTGGCGTTCGAGGCGGGCGGTCGTGGCCAGCGTCTTGTTCGTGCGGTCGAGCACCTGCCCGAGCGTGAGGTGCCCGAAGTCGTGCCCGGCGAGGTTGACGAGCAGGCCGAGGCCGATGTTGGTCGGGCTGGTGCGTGGGGCGACCCGTTCCTCGGGAACTTCCTGCACATTGTCCGGCGGCAGGTGGTGGTCGACGGCGGTGACGTAGGCGTCGAAGAAGCCCAACGTCCGCCGGGCGACCTTGCGCAGGAACCGCCGGTCACGTCGGGCGAGTTGCTCGCCGATCGGCTTGCGACGCGTCGGCCGACTGACCAGGAACGCCAGCGTCGGCGACAACGTCCACGCGACCAGCAACGGCATCGTCGCGGCAAAGCTCGTCTCCGCACTCGCACCCAGCAGCCAACCGCCCGCGCCGGCGGCGATCAGGAACGCGGGCCACATGGTCTCCCAGAAGCTCGCGTGGTCCTTGCGGGCCTTGCGTTCGGCGTCGGCGGCGGTCTGCCACTCGAGCAGGTGCTTGTGGCTGACGAGCCGGCGGTAGAGCGTGCGGACGATCGCGTCGAGCGACGAGTACGCTTCGAACGGCAGGAACGCCAGACTCATCAAGCCGCGCGCGAGCCCTTGCAGCATCGGCCCGACGCCGTCGTTCAGCCGCGACGAGAGCGGACGGTCTTCGCCGCGGGCGAAAAGCTGTTGCACCGCATTCGTCAGGAAGCCGAGCAGCGGCGGCGTGAAGAAGTAGCCCAACGCCAGCAGCGACCACGCCCACGCCGACGACGGCGCGAGGAACCACGCCGCAATCAACGTCACCAGCAACGCCGGCGGCACGAGGCTGCGTCGCAGGTTGTCGAACAGCTTCCACCGCGACAGCGGGCTCACGCGGCAGCCGTCGCGCCCGCCTTCGCCGAACGGCAGGACGTAGTCGGCAATCTGCCAGTCGCCCCGCATCCAGCGATGCCGTCGGCGGACGTCGGCGAGGTAGCTGCTGGGGTGATCTTCGTAGAGGACGACGTCGCCGACGAGGCCGCTGCGGACGAAGGCGCTCTCGATCAGGTCGTGCGACAGGATCCGATTCTCCGGGAATTTTCCGGCACAGGCGCGTTCGAACGTCGCCGCGTGGTAGATGCCCTTGCCGATGAAGCTGCCTTCGCCGAAGGCGTCTTGATAGACGTCGCTGACGGCGCTGGTGTACGGGTCGACGCCGGGCTCGCCGGACATGGCGCGGCTGAACCAGCTGGCGTTTGCGCTGGGCAGATCGACGCCGACCCGCGGCTGCAGGATGCCGTAGCCGCGGACGACGCGCCCGCATTCGGCGTCGTAGACGGGCCGGTTGAGCGGGTGGTCCATCGTGCCCACGAGCTGCCGGGCGGCGTCGCGGGGCAGGTCCGTGTCGCTGTCGAGGACGATGACGTACTCGACGCCGAAGAGCAGGTCGCGACGGGCGACGGCGGTCGAGAACTTCGCCAACGCCGGGTCGCCGTCGCCGGCGGCCGGGGCGAGCAGCGCGTTGAACTGGGCGAGCTTGCCGCGTTTGCGTTCCCAGCCCATCCAGACGCCCTCGGACTCGTTCCAGAGCCGCGGGCGGTGGAAGAGCAGGAACTTCTCGCCCTCGCCGAAGCCGTGGCGGTCGTTGAGCTCGCGGATCGCACTGGCGGCGTACGCGACCAGCTCCGCGTCGCCCTCGTTCTCCTCGTCCTCCGCGTCCGATAGGTCGCTCAGCAAGGCGAACAGCAGGTTCGCGTCGCGGTTGGCCAGATAGCGGACCTCCATCGCCGCGACCAGATCGTCGACCTGCTTCGACGAGTTGAACATCACCGGCACCGCGACGGCCGTGCGACTTTCGGGCGGAATACCGCTCTCGCGATAGTCCATCCGCGGCAACGGCTTCGGGCTGGCCAGCAGCGTCACGAGCCAGTTCATCAGCCCGACCGCCGGCTGCGACGCGACGACCAGGACCGGCAGCGCCAAGAGGAGCAACCCCCACCAAGCGAAGCCCGTGCGGCCGGACCACCAGAGGATCAGCGTCGTCGCGATGAGCGTCAACAGCGTCACGCCGGCAACGAACAGGAGACGCGTCCTCGTGGCGAGTCGCGTTCCGGTGAGGCGTTCGAGCTGCGGGCGGCCGTCGCCGACGAGCCAGTGGCCGATGTGGCTGGCGACGTCGTCCTGCGGGCCGCTGCGGGCTTGTTGCAAGGCGCGTTCGGCGACCTGTCGCTCGGCGTGCGGGCTGCGGCGGGCGAGGCGTTCGACGGCGTGGCGGTAGCGGTCGCGGGTGGCGAAGGTTTGCCGCGCATACGTACCGGCCGGGTCCTGCGTCAGGACGTCCTCGACCTCGCTGTGGGCCTCGACCCAGGCCGACCAGTCGTGGCCGGCGATGAAGCGGAGCGAGCCGATGGAGTTGCCGATCGACAATTGGTCGGCCGCCTGGCGTTGGCTTTCGACCTGCGTCATGGCCTCGACGCTGCTGCCCTGCTCGCCCAGGGCCTGGCCGAGCCATTCGAGCGGGAAGGCGGTGCTCGGGCCTTGTCCTTGCAGGCGGCGGGCGAACTCGCTGACGAACGCGCTGCTGAGCCGAACTTCGGCCCGGGCGTCTGCGTCGTCGGCGTCGCTGCTGCGGCGTTCCAGTGTTTCGTAAAGGTCGGCCAGAACCCGCACGACGCCTTTGGGATCGCGACGACCTTCTTTGAGGATGCGCGACGACCAAGCGTCGGCCAAGTCCTGATCGGCCTGCCCGGCGGCGACGCGGGCGGCGACGCGGCGGAGGTTCTCGATCAGGGCAATCCGCAGCATGATCGGCACGGCCCAGAGCTCGCCGAGCCGCAACGCCTGCCGGCCGCCGCCTTCGCTGCCGATGCCGGCTGGCTCCCGGCCGGACGAACCGGCGGCGGCGCGGGCGTAGCTTTCGACGAACCGATCCAGCGCATGCTCGTCGACCTGCCCGTCGACGTGCCGAATCAGCTCCAGCGCCAGGTCGTACACCCGCGGCCGACCGGCGTTGGGACCGGTCGTCAGCCGCGGAAGCTCCTTCGAGTACCCCGTCGGCAGGTGCCGGCTGGCGAGGCGGAGCTGCTGCTCGATGAGATAGAAGTTGTCGACGACCCACTCGGCCGCCGGGGCCAGACGCCGGCCCTTCTCGGCGGCGCGGACGACCTGCTCGAAGGCGCTCCGCAAGACGCGGCCGTTATCTTCGAGGCGGTCCAGCAGCGTCTCGGAGCCGGCGCGGCCTGCGGCGACTTCGTGCCAGCCGGCGAGCGTGCGGGCATGCTGGGCGAGCTGGTCGCCGCTGTAGAGTTCGCCGCGAAGAGGCTCGTCGTCCTCGGCAACGGGAAGCACGTCGCTGTCGCGGCGGCTCGGGAGCAAGCGACGCAGGCCACCCGGGCCGCGAGGACGGTCGGGGCCGCTGGCGGGGGCGGATTCGTCGGTGGCGAGCGGGTCGCTCAGGCGCAAGTGGTGGCTCCGGACGGTGAGGTGGGGCGGGACGATGGACGGACTGCAACGGCTGTGTCGGCGGAGACCCGTTGTAACGCAGCCGACGCATCTTGACGATGGGGCAAGTCCCGTCGCGTCCGATTCCTACGCTCCCCCTATGCGGCGACGACGCGTCCTAGCGATCATCCTGCTCCTGACCAGCCTCAGCAGCGTCCTTGCCGGCTGCGAGCGGCGTGTGTTCGAGGCGGTCACGGACGACGTGACGGTCGTGGAAGTTCGATAAGACGGAATGCTGCGCTTCAGCCGCGGCTGGATGCGACCGAAGTTGGTCGTATGGCCGCCGACCGAACCCCATTGTCGCGCAAGCCGCTGCGTCGCCGCCTGAACGACGTCGCGGGTGTCAGCCGGGATCTGGGCCTGGCGGCACTGGAAGCGCGTCGGCTCATGTCCGGCGACGCCGCCGCGACCGGGTACGACTTCGGCGACGTCCGCTTCGACGACGGCACGCTCCACCTCGCCGCCGGCCCCGGCGGTGCGGGCATGGCCATCGAGCTCGACCGCGACGGCTCGCACGTGCGCGGCGTCGTCGTCAGCCGAAGCGGCGGCGACGAGTCTTCGCCGCAGGGCCGCTTCTCCGGCCCACGCACGACCGGTGCCTGGGTGCCTGCCGAACTCATCCGACGCGTCCGCATCGACGGACACCTCGGCCACGACAGCATCCGCCTCGACGCCCGCCTCGGCAACGCCGCTGCCGCCGATGTGCAGCTTGACCCGGCGATGGACCGCGTCGAAGTCTTCCACGTCGGCAAGGACGGCTCGGGCGACGACTCCGGTGCCGGTTCCAAAGAAGACGCCAAGGCCCTCGCAGGTCGCATCCACGGCTCGCACGACGGCCTGACCGTCGTCACCTCCGCCGGCCGCCTCAACCCGTCGGACGTCACGAAGCAGACGACG
>CAYQCT010000003.1:18779-29310 GCA_964416015.1 uncultured Tepidisphaerales bacterium | reverse complement strand
CCTCGACGCCGTCCGCCTGATCTCCGCCGGTGAGCGGGACGAGCTGGGCCGGGTGCTCCGCAACGGCGCGACCTTCGACCTCGCCGATCTGCCCGACGGCATGGCGATCGTGGCGGATCCGGCGTCGGTGGAGCAGAACAAGTCGGCCTCAATCGGCAGCGTCCGCTTCGAGTTGAGCGGGCCCGACGGGCTGCTGGACCGCACGGAGAACGTCGCCCCGTTCGCGATGGTCGGCAACGACGGCGAAAGCTTTTCCTCCTGGAACGCCACGCCCGGCCAGTTCCGGCTCCGCGTGACACCGTTCACCGAAGCCAACCAACGCGGCGTCGCGGGCGAGCCGGTCGTGATCGAATTCACCGTGACCGCCGGGCAGAGCGACAACTCCGAGCCGGTCGTGCCGTCGGCGGGTACGGTCACCGACACCGGCACACGGGCGGAAGTCTCGCTCCTGGACGACGTGATCTATGCCGGCCAGAGCGTGCACGCCGACGCGTGGGCGACGGAGCTGGGCGTGGGCGACTGGAACGACGCGACGTTCGCCTGGACTTTCGAAGACGCCGACGGCCGCTCCACGAGCTACCGCGGTTTCGTCGCCGGCCACCTCTACGAGAAGGCCGGCACGTACGACGTCACGCTGACGGTCCGTGACGAAGCGGGATTCGTGCACGAGGCGAGCAAAGAAGTTCGCGTCGCGGCATCGTCACGTCGGCTCGTCCACATCGACGCGTGGTCCGGCAGCGACGACCACGACGGCCGCACCGCCAGCCGCGCGGTGCGGACGGCGGAGCGGGCGCAGGAGATTCTGGAGTCGACCGGCGACCACGTCGAAATCCTGTTCCGTCGCGGGCAATCGCACGACGTCGCGACCACGTTCGAGCTTCGCAACGACGACATCGTCCTCGGTGCCTACGGCGGCGGGCAGAAACCGGTGGTGAATTGGGTCGGCGAGCAGGACAACCACCGCAGCATTGTCACCGTCGCGCCGCAGGCGCAGGGCGTCACGGTCCGCGATTTGCACCTCGACGTGCCGGACGCACATGCGCACACCGACAAGCGAGGCGCATCCGCCGTCACGGCCGGCGGGCGTGGCGTGGCGGTGGTGAACAACACGTTCGGCGCGGTCATCAACGCCGTCAACGCCAACGGCAAGCCGGACGGCCTGCTCGTTCGCGGCAACCAGGCGGCCTCGGAGACCGGCATCCGCGCGTACTTCGTCTGGGGCGAAGGCTCGCGTGTCTCCATCCTCGACAACTTCGTCGCCAACTCGACCCGTGAGCACGTCGTCCGCCTCAGCTCCGGCATCAAGGGCGTGACGATCTCCGGCAACAACTTCAATAACATCAGCCGTCGCCCCGACGGCGATCGCTACGACACCGTCAAGACCGCCATCAACGTCCAGCACGGCAGCTTCGCCTACGTCACGAACAACACGCTCGTCGGCGACAACGCGATGGGCCCGCTCGGCAAGGGCGACGGCCTGAGCCACACCGAGGCACGCTTCGAGTACGCCGTCTGGGAACACAACGACCACGTCGGCGGCGGGAGCATGTTCCTCAACCACGGCCTCGAGCACGCCGACTTCCGCTTCAACGCGATGGCGAACGACGACAGCGTGGCCGTCCACATGGAGGGCTACGACGGCCGATTCAGTCGCGGCGTCGTCGACATGACGATCCACGGCAACTTCGCCAGCAACCAAGGCACGTACGGCGGCTTCCTCAACGTCTGGGCGGGCGCGCGCGAGGTGACGCTGACGGACAATGTCTACGTCGCGCCGGCGTTGAACGTTTTCCCCGAGGCCGTGCTGCGGATCCGCGGCTCGGTCGACTCGTTCACGCACATCGGCGGCAACATCTGGCCCGCCAGCCACGCCGGCGGCTACCACGACGGCGGCGTCCATCACCTCGGCGGCTCGAGCAACGACCTGGCCGGCTATCAGAGCCCGCAGGAGTGGAACGCCCTTCGCCAGGTGAGCGGCGACCGCTTCGTCGACGTCGACGCCAGCGTCCTGGGCACGCTCATCGGCTCAATCAGCGACAACGCCGACGATCGCTCCGCCGCCCAGGCGTGGCGACGGGCGGCCTGATCCGACAGGCTGCACCGACCGCCCCGTGCCGCGATAGAGTCGGCCCGATGGCGCATCCCGCGGACCCGACAAATCCTCGACGCGGCTCGACGCTGACGCTCGTCCTGGTTGCCCTCGTGACGATCGGGCTCGGCGTCGTGGTCTGGGAAGAAGGCCTCGAAGACCGTGCGACCTTCAAGAACCTGAGCGAGGTCGGCCCTGACCTCTACCGCAGCGGTCAACTGACCCGTTTCACGGTCGGGCCCGCGTTGCGGCGACTGCAGCCGGACCACATCGTCGTACTCGGCTCGAACGACAAGGACGACCCGAACCACGTCGCCGAACGCGCCGCCGCCGCATCGCTCGGCATCCCGCAGTCGTACCACCCGCTCGCCGGCGACGGCCTGGGCGACCCGTACAGCTACGTCTCGGGCCTGGCCAAGATGCACGAAGTCCGCCAGCGCGGCGAACGCGTGCTCGTGCACTGCTGGGCCGGTAGCGAGCGCACCGGCGGATTCGTCGCCCTGTACCGCACGCTCTTCCACGGCCACCCTGCCGACGAGGCCGTTGCCGAAATGCATCGCTTCGGGCACGACGACGACGAGACGGTCCTCATCGACTACCTCAACGAGAACGTCGGCCTGATCGCCAGCTCGCTCGTCGACTTGGGCGTCCTGGCGGCCGTACCCGATCCGCTTCCCGTCTTTCCCCGCCCGGAGTAACCGTCGCCGGTTGTCGTATCGCTGATGAACTACACGCGTGGGCCGCTGTCGCACGAGGAATTTCGTCGGGCGGATCGCATCGCCGTCTGCTGCCGCTGGGGAATCGGGGATCTGGTGACGACGCTGCCGTCGCTTCGCGTGCTTCGCGAGACAGCGCCAAAAGCGAAGATCACAGCCATCGGGGCGCGGCCCGCGACCCAGTTGCTCGACGCCGGCGACCTCGTCGACGACATCGTGAACGTCCAGGATCTCGGCATCGCCCATTTCGGCGACGCCTCCGACGCCTCCCGCGAGCAGGCTTCGCAGTGGGTCTGGAACGGGCCGAAGTTCGACATCGTGCTCGACGCGTTGCACGCCGCCCCTGCGCTTCGCGACGCACTCTGGCACTTCGGGTACAAGACGGCCGAGGGTGATCAGCAGGTGCAGAACCATCGCACCGCTCGCGGCCTCGGCCTCGCTCGCGGCGTCAACGCGGGCACCGTCGCCGGCTGGGGCGTCGACCTTGCCGAGACGGAGCAGCCGGCGGTCGCGACGCGGCCCGAGGACGAGCAGTGGGCTGAGGATTTCCTGGAAACGACCTGCGACGGCAAGACGCCCGCGGCGGTCGTGCCGGTGGCGTCGCTCTCGCTCAAACGTTGGCCCGCCGAGCGTTTCGCCAGCGTCGCCGACGCGCTCGCCGCGGACGGCCCGGTGCTGTTGCTGGTCGGCCCGCAGAAGGACGTTGCCGATGCGGTCCTTCGCAAAATGTGTCAGAGCGCGTTCGTCGTTGCGGCCGAGCCGTTGCTGCGTCAGGCGGCGTTGCTGCGTCGCTGTCGCGTCTGCGTTTCGAACGATACCGGCCTGCTCCACGTTGCCGACGCGGTCGGCACGCCGGTCGTCGGCATCTTCGGCCCGACCAGTGGCCGCGTGATCCTGACGCCGGGCCCGACGCGGCAAGCACTTGGGCGGCCGATCGACTGTCCGCACCGCCGCGACGACCAGCTCTCGATGCCGCCCTGCTGGCAGACGGGCACGTGCCTGCACGACGAGCCGCGAAGCTGCGTCGATCGCGTCTCGCCGGAAGTGGTCGCGAGCGCGGCTCGACGGGTGGTGCGACTGCGGGTCGCGTGAGACAGCGCGTTGTCGCCGTTGCCACCGCCGCGTAGTGTCGCGCCCGACGTCGACGGGAGCGTGTCCCGCGTCGGCCTAGTTTGTTGTTTCGCCGACGCCTGCCACGGCTTCTTTCGTCCCACGATCAACCATGCGGCTGACCGACCTGCTGAAGCCGGAAAATGTTCTTCTCCCCATCAAGGCCACTGACAAGGACGCGGTCATCGGCGAGCTGGTCGCGTTGCTCGACCGCAACGGCCAGCTCCGCAATGCCGCCAAGGTCGAGCAGGCTGTGCTGGAGCGCGAGCGGACGCGGACGACAGGGATCGGCGAGGCGTTGGCGATCCCACACGGCAAAACCACCGGCGTCGACGAGCTCGTGATGGCCATGGGCCGCTGCCAGACGCCCGTCGATTTCGGCAGCGACGACGGCCGCCCGGTCTCGCTCGTCTGGCTCCTGGCCAGCCCGTCCGACGCCACCGGCCCGCACCTGATGGCGCTCCGCCGCGTGAGCAAGATCGTCGCCAAGGCCGATGTCCGCAAGAAGCTCCTCGCCGCGGATTCGCCGAGCAAGATGTATCAGATCGTCTCGGCCGAGGACGAGACGCTTTAGGCCCGCGTCGCGTCGTGCTTCTGCCTCGCCTCGGCGACTTCGCCCAGCTGCTTCGTGCGCGAACGCACGTAGCCGTACAGCGACGCCGGCACGCCCGCCGCAAGCCAATCGAGCGGCAAGGGCCTGGCCAGCGCCGGCAGCACCCCGCCCGGATCGCCGACCGCCAGTGCGTCGCTGCTCCCGCTGAAGAACGCCAGAAGATACCCCACGCAACCCGCCAGGACCGGGCCCAGGAAGAACCACGGGGCTGGCCGCGTCGGCACGACCGCGTGCGCCGCGGCCGCTCCCGCCCAGCCGCCGGCCGCGACCGCGGCGGCGACCTGCGCTTCGTTGCCCGTCCGGCAGATCACGCTCGTCACCACCACGCAAACGCCCGTCGAAATCAGCAACGCCAGCAACCGCTGCGACATCGGCTGTTGGGCAAGACGACGGTCCAACAGTCGCGCGTCCGGCGTCGGTAGCTCGAGGAACCGCTTGATCGCCGCCCGCTCTGCGCCACGTTCGCGGAGCCGGTGCACCGCAAGCCAAAGGCCATAGGCGAGCAGCGTGAGGATCACGAGCTCGACGAGGAAGCCGACGAAGACGCCCGGTCCGCGTCCGTCGAGCGAGTAATACGAGTCGCCGCCGCGCCAGCGCAGGGCGAGCAGGCCCGTGAGTGCCGCGGCCCAGCCGGCGTCGTAGCGGACGCCGCCAGCGATCAGCGTGTTGAAGATTGTCGCGACCAGCAGCCCGAATCCGACGGCGAACAGGGCTGCCAGGACAATCGGTTGATGGATCAGGCTCGCGTCGGCAAATTCGCTCGGCCCCGCCGCCGGCACGCCGACGAGTCGGCCCAGTAGCTCGAAGACGCCGAACGCCAACGCTGCCGCGAGCACGACGCGGACGGTGTGCATCTTCGACCACGCCGTCGACGCGCCTTCACGAAGCCGGGTCTGCAGATCGGGCGTCGGAATCGTTTCGGCGGCGGCCATGCGGCAGCAGCTTACCGGGAAGAATTGCGAAGTCGCCGCCGGCAACTGCTGCGGCTTTGTTCACCAGATCTTGACGCACCTTTGACCGGAACCGAACGCTCCCGTGCCGCGGCCGGCGGAACATGTGGCTCGTCCGTTCGACACCGAACCACCTTCGGGAGAAACACCATGCACCACACCACCACCACCGCCATTCTCGCCGCTGCCGCCTGTGCGACGCTCGCCTCCGCCGCGTCCGCGCAGTACAGCCTGACCGTCCTGCACAACAACGACGGCGAGTCCAACATCTCGGCCGTCGACGAGTTCGTCACGCTCGTCGACGAAACCCGTAACTTCTACAACAATCAGGGCCACGGCGTTCTCACGCTCTACGCGGGCGACTCGATTATCCCGAGCCCCGAGTTCCAGGCGAGCCTTGAAAGCGGCCCCGCCGGCAGCCGGACGTTCTACGACGCGCTCGCCCTCGACGCGATCGGCTACGACGCCGCCGCCATCGGCAACCACGAGTTCGACGCCGGCCCGAGCGTCTTCGGCGAGTTCCTCGACGACACGAGCGTCCCGTTCCTCTCGGCCAACCTTGACGTCTCCGGCGAAGCCGCCCTCGCCGGCCGCAGCGACATCTTGCCGAGCGTGATCGTGCCCGTCGCCACTGCTGCCGGCACGAAGAACGTCGGCATCGTCGGGGCGACCACGCAGAACCTGCCCTTCATCACGAGCACGGGCGGCGTCGCGGTCAACGACGTCGTCAGCAGCGTCAACGCCGAAGTCGCCAGCCTTGTCGCGGCCGGCGTCGACAATGTCATCCTCGTCAGCCACCTGCAGGGCATCGGCGAGGACATCTCGCTCAGCAGCAGCCTTAGCAGCGACATCGACCTCATCGTCGCCGGCGGCGGCGACGAGTACCTCGCCGACACGACCGCGCCGTCGCCCAGCAGCATCTACGGCGCTGGCGCTCCGGCCAGCATCGTCGACACCGGCACGGGCGGCCTGACCGTCAACCAGACGAGCTTCCCCAACACCGCCGGCAGCATCCCCGTAGTAACCGGCCCCGGCGACTACCAGACGCTCGGCCGCATCACCCTCGACTTCGACGCCGCCGGCAACTTCGTCGGCATCGACCCGTCGAGCAATCCGCAGCTCAATGAAGGCTTCGCCAGCGACCCGTCGACCCAAGTCAACGTCGTCCAGCCGGTCGAAGACTTCGTCGCCGGCCTCGAAGCCGTCGTCATCGCAACCAGCAGCCAAGTCCTGCCCGGCAACAGCGACCGCGACGTCATCCGCGCTGAGGAAGCCGGCTTGGGCAACCTCGTCGCCGCGACCGACACGGCTGGCGACTTCGGCGTGCCGGTGCCCGACTTCGCCTTCGTCAACGGCGGCGGCATTCGTGACGACATCGGCGACCTTGACAACCCGACGACGCCCGTCGACATCACGCTCAAGACGACCTTCGACGTCTCGCCCTTTGGCAACATCGTCAGCGTCGTCGAAGACGTCACCGCGTCCGACCTGAAGCTGATCTTCGAAAACGCCTACAGCCGCACCGCTGACTCCGATCCGGGTCCCGGCGTCGAACCCGACCGCGCCAACGTCGGCGGCACCGGCCGGTTCCTGCAGGTCAGCGAAGGCGTCGAAATCGTCTACGACATCACCGCGCAGCCGCTGACCTTCCAGCAGGACGACCCGACGACGCCCGAAGATGAGAGCGTCCTGCTCGCGACCTCCGGCGACCGGATTCAGAGCATCGTCATCAATGGCGTCACCGTCGTCGAGAACGGCATGGTCGTCGACCCGAGCCTGACCTTCGACATCGCCACGGCCGACTTCCTGGCCCGGGGCGGCGACCAGATCTTCAACAGCGACGACGCGTTGTTCCTCTCGCAGGACTACTCGTTCACGCGGCTCGGCCTGACCGACCAGAACGCGCTGCAGGACTACATCGAGCAGCTCGCGATGGGCGACATCGGCTTCGACATTGCCAGCGACAGCCGCTACGACAACATCGCCGACGGCCGCATCGTCGCGATTCCCGCGAATCCGCAGTGGCTGTATGTGGCCGAGGTTGCGATTCCCGAGCCCGCCACGGCAGGCCTGCTCGCCACGGTCGGCGGCCTGCTCCTTCGTCGCCGGCGGAACTAGGAGCGTTCGAGAAGACGACTCCAACGTAGGGTGGGCTTCAGCCCACCATCTGCCGGGCGGTGGGCTAGATGCGGGATCAACATCATCTGCGAAAGCGGTAGCAGTGCGTGACGCTGCTACCGCTTTTCTTGTTTTGCCATACGGAGTGCCTTGGGGACGAGCATCACCTTCCGCCACATCGGCACGCGGGCCCGGCGGACGAAGACGTCATAGTTCTGACGTTCTATGGCACCGAGAATCCCGCCATAGACGACCGCCATGACCGCCGCCGTCTGGCGGCTGCCGTCGCGGGTCAGGGCCTGCAGGCCGGCGAAGCCTTGCTCGTACAGGTCGCGTGTGCGTGCGATCTGGAACTCCGTGAATCGTCGCCAGGCTTGGGAGACGTCGCCGCCGGCAGACATTCTGGCGACCTCAGCTTCGCCGATGCCGAAGCGATGGAGCTCGTCTTTGGGTAGATACAGCCGCCCGCGGTGCCAATCTTCGCGGACGTCGCGGAGGATGTTCGTCATCTGCATCGCGTTGCCCATCGCGACCGCGTTCTGCTCCGCCGTCGCGTCCGGCAGGCCGAAGACCCGGCACATGATCAGGCCGACGACGCCGGCCACGAGGTAGCAGTACCGCTCGAGCGAAACCCAGTCGGCGTACCGCTTCACGGTCAGATCCGCCTCAACGCCGCGGGTGAGGTCATCGAACAGCAGGCGTTCGATGCCGCACGCCGCGATCGTCCGCCGGGCGGCTTCGAGCACGTCGTCTTCGAGCTCCGCCTCCGCATACACGGCGTCGAGCGTCCCGCCGAAGTCGCCGACGGCTTGCAAGGCTGCGGCATGATCCGGTGCCTCATCGACGTCATCGTCAAGCCGCCGACACAGCGCGTAGACCGCGTACGCGTGCCGCCGCTTCTCGCGGGGCAGGAAGGGGCTGGCAAAGTAGAAGCTCCGCGCGTGCTGCCGCGTGACTTGGCGGGCGGCTTCGTACGGATCACGCGGCACGGCGGCATCCAAGGCAGGCCGCTCAGCCGCCGACGCCGAGGAGCTTCTCGACCGCGCGGACCTGCTGGCCGACCTGCGGATCGGACTCGCTTTTCTTCTTGATTTGGCGGAACCCGTGCAGGATCGTCGTGTGGTCGCGTCCGCCGAGGTGGCCGCCAATCTCCTCGAAGCTGTAGCCGGTGTGCAGGCGGGCGAGGTACATGCAGACCTGCCGCGGGAAGGCGATGCTGCGATTACGCCGCTTGCCCTGCAGATCGCTCGGCTTGACGCCAAAGTACCGGCAGGCGGCGTTCATGATCGCGTCGATCGTGATCCGTTGCGGCCCTTCCGGCACGACTTCCTCGCCCAACGCACGGCGGGCGAGGTTGATGTCAATGACCGCCGGCTGCGCCGTATTGGGGCCGCTGCTGCTTTCGGTGATCGCGGCAACGCTTTGCAACTTAAGGATGGCACCGACCAGATCCCGCGCACTCCCGCTGACTCGCTCCGCGACAAAGTCAATTACCGCGTCGGCCAGATTCAACCCGCGCAGCCTCGCTTTGCTGCGGAGCATCGCGATCCGTGTCTCGAAGCACGGCGTCTCGAGCGGCGCGACGAGTCCCCACCGAAATCGGCTGATCAGCCTCTCTTCAATGCCTTCCAACTCGTCGGGCTTCCGATCGGCAGCGAAGATCAACTGCTTTCGTTGTTGGTACAATGTATTGAAGCAATGAAACAGCTCTTCCTGCGTACGTGCTCGCCCCTTGAAAAACTGCACGTCGTCGATGAGAAGAACGTCCGCCTCTCGGACCCACTTGCGGAATCCGGCCGTATCGCCGGCTTCGATGCTCTGCATGAACTGCGAGATGAATGTGTCGCAATTCAACAGTAGAATCTTGAGCTGCGGGTGCTTTTTGAGCAACGCTTGGCATGTGGCCTGGAGCAGGTGGGTCTTGCCGAGGCCGCAACCACCGTGGAGGAAGAGCGGGCTGTACTGGCCGCCCGGCTGATCGGCAACGTTCTGGCAGCTTGCCGCGGCGAGTCGGTTCGCATCGCCCTCGACGAAGGCGGAAAAGTCGTAGTCGGGATCGAGCGGCGTCGCGGCCTCGGTCCGGTCGCCGAGGTAGCCGCGGCCGCCCGTGCCAGGCTCGCTCGTCTGTCGACGGACAGGCGTTGTGCGTGTCGCGCCCGACCTGCCGTTCACGTGCGACGGCGAGTCAAAGGCGATACCCGCCGGTGGATCTTCCCGGGCGACGTCCGCCTTGCCCGTCTCGCGGAGCAGCGGGCAGTGGAACATCACCACGCTCAGCCGATTCGTCACCGCCTGGGCGGCGCCGTTGAAGGCCTGCTGACAGGGGCCGGTGAGGTAGTTGAGTCGGGCGACGCTGTCGCAGGTCACGTGCAGCATGCCGTTGGCGAGCTGCCGTGGGACGAGCGTGTCGAACCAAACGCGGTTGACCGTCGGATGGGTCAGGCGGACGTGCGTCAGGATCCGCTGCCAGACGACCGGATCGAGCCGCGCCGCCTGATCGACGGCCTCGACGTCGGTACCGGCCGCTCGACGCGAGCCAGCTGGCGCGCGGCTGACCTCAGTTGAAGAAGAAGAGGCGTATTCGGAGGGAAGGTCATCGGCGAGGCTCATCAGGGCAATGCAGAAGGGACGGGAGGCGTGCGTTCAACGCGAAGTGCGGAAGGTGACGCTTCCGCAGAAACAGGGCGAAGCCCTTCAGGTTTTGCCTCCATATGCCCGCCTTGTCCGCCTACCCACGCCGATGCTCGTCTTGCTGCTCGCCATTGACCGCTCCTTAGTCCGTGCGAAAGTGAAGGCGTACCTACGACGTCCGGATGCTCGTAGAACGAACGCCCGTCGGCCGCGAGACACGCGACTGTTTGGCAGGCCGGCCGATGATCGGACGTGCCCGCGAGGGAGAAGAAGAGTTCGGGCATCGCTCGCGCCTATGTTGACA
>CAYQCT010000003.1:15111-18769 GCA_964416015.1 uncultured Tepidisphaerales bacterium | reverse complement strand
GAGGGAGAAGATACAGCAACCGGCCCCCACTTTTCCACTGCTCCCGCGCCGCCTTTTTTGGCTCGCCGGTCCGACCCGCCCTGCCGGCAAGTCAGCGGCACAAACCCACGCGACTGCGACGAAATTTCATGCCGCGACATCGCCCCGTCGCCCGGCCCAGCTCGCCCCATCCCTCGACCCGCTCATGCCGCGTCGTCGCTGAGTTCTCGCATCACTTCCTGCAGATCCGACCAAACCGCAGCCCGATTTGCCTGCGTGTAGCTCCGCAGCAGGTACGCCGGGTGATACGTCGGCATCACCCGCACGCCACGCCACGCGTGCCACTCGCCCCGCATCTTGCTCATCGGCAGCTTCAGGCCCAGCAGGTGCCGCGTCGCCGGCAGGCCGAGCGTCACGAGCACCTTCGGCCGGATCAGCTCCACCTGGCGGTGCAGGTACGGCGTGCACGTGGCAATCTCGTGCGCCGCCGGCGTGCGATTGCCGGGCGGACGACACTTGACGACGTTCGCGATGTAGACGTCCTCCCGCCGCAGCTTCATGCCGAGAATCATCTTGTTGAGCAGGTCACCGGCCTTGCCCACGAAGGGTCGACCCGACAGGTCCTCATTCTCGCCCGGCCCCTCGCCGATGAACATCAGTTCGGCCTCGGGATCGCCCTCGCCGAAGACCGTGTGCGTGCGATTCTGGCAAAGATCACACTTCTTGCAGCCGGTGACCTCGTCGGCATCGAGCGCGGCAAGCAGTTCGATTCGCTTCTTCCGCGGCAAAGCCTCGCCGGCGAGCGGCTCCACCTCCGGCGTCTCAGCCGCGACCGTCGGGTTGCCGAACAGGTCGATCGTCGGCCGCGCAGCGACGGGCACGGTCCGTTCTCGGGGCGACGGCGTGGGCCGCTTCGGCTGACGGCGAACCGGCTCGCTCGCGACCTCATCCACCACCGGCGGCAACTCCGGCGGGACATAATCGAGTACGTCACGGGCGCCGAACGCCCGCTCGGCGAGCAGCGTCGTCCTCAGCCTAGCGGCGGCGACGCGTTGGGCCTGATCGGCGTCCATTGCGGGCACCGTAGGAGCAACGCCCGTCATACCCTGCCGCCGTGAGCCGCACCAAGGAAACCGCCGCCGATCCCGCCCCGCCGCAGCCGCTGCCGCCGCGTGAGGAGCTTCTCGCCCGGCCGATCAAGCACTTCGACATCACTGCGACCGACGTCCGCCCGCTCGTCGACCAGATGGCCGACACCGCCTTCAGCGCCCGCGACCTCGCCCGCGCCTGTCGCATCACAAACGACATGGTCGCCGATGACGAATGTGCGATCATCCTCACTCTCGCCGGCAGCATGATCAGTGCCGGCCTCAAGCACGTCATCGTCGAGATGATCGAATGCAACATGATCGACGCCATCGTCTCGACAGGCGCGAACATCGTCGACCAGGACTTTTTCGAAGCGCTCGGCTATGAGCATTATGTTGCCGAAGATCAATACAAAAGTGGCGTCTGGGACGACCAGCTTCGCGAGCTGATGATCGACCGCATCTACGACACCTTCATCGACGAAGAACAACTACGCGTTTGCGACGACCTCTGCGGCGAAATTGCCGACGGACTCGAGATGCGGCCGTACAGCAGCCGTGAGTTTTTGCAAGAGATGGGCAAGTACCTCGATTCGAACGGCGTCAAAGGCGACGGCCGATCTATCGTTCACGCGGCCTACAAGAAGTCGGTGCCGATCTTCGTCCCCGCCTTCAGCGATTGCAGTGCCGGCTTCGGCCTGATTCAACACCAGAAACGGCGGCTCGATGCGGGCGAAACCACCATGCTGACGCTCGACAGTGCCCGCGACTTCTACGAAATTTGCCTGATGAAAGACCTGCACCCGTGCACCGGCCTCTTCATGATCGGCGGCGGCGTGCCGAAGAACTTCGCACAGGATATTGCCGTCGCTGCGGACATCTTCGGCAAAGAGCCAAGCATGCACAAGTACGCCGTGCAGGTGACTGTCGCCGACGTGCGGGATGGTGCGTTGTCGAGCAGTACGCTGAAGGAGGCGTGCAGCTGGGGCAAAGTCGACGTCGCCGAGGAGCAGATGGTCTTCAGTGAAGCCACGCTGGCCGTCCCGATCCTGGCCGGCTACGCCTACCACGGCGGAGCGTGGAAGTCACGTAAGGAGAAGCGGTTGGCCGACCGGATCGCGTCCACCATCGGCAAGAAGTAACCGCCACGAGGCACGCCCGTGAGGAAGCGCTATCGCGGAACGCGATCTCGGCCGAACGTCAGACATCGGCTTCGCCGATCGCACTTCCTGACGGGCGTGCCTCGTGACGGTGCGTGTCGTGATGCGCTACGCCGCGGCTCGCGACTCGCCCGGCAGCGTCAGACTCTTGAAGATCTCGACCGTCGCCCCGCTCTTGTTGAGCGTGTAGAAGTGCAGGCCGTCGACGCCGTGGAAGACCAAGTCCTGGCATTGCCGGGTCGCGTAGTCGATGCCCGCCTGCTCGACGGCGTCGGCATCGTCGAGCCGCTCGAGCGCGGTCAGCAGCGGGTGCGGAATCTTGGCTCCGCACATCGTGACGAACCGCTTGATCTGGTCGAGCTTCTGGATCGGCATGATCCCGGCGATGATCGGCACGTCGATCCCGATCCGCCGGCAGTCGTCCCGAAATCGGAGAAAATCTGCGTTGTCGAAGAACAATTGCGTCACCACCGCGTCCGCCCCGGCGTCGACTTTCGCCTTCAGGTGCTCCAGGTCTCGCGTGCGGTTCAGGCACTGCGGATGCCCTTCCGGGAAGCCGGCGACAGCCGTGAAGAAGTCGTGGCGGCCCTTCACGTACTCGACCATCTCGCCCGCGTACTCGAAGCCGCCGTCGCACTTTTCCCACGACCCGCCCGCCGGCGGATCGCCGCGGAGGGCGAGTACGTTGTGGACGTCGACGTCCCAGAGCTGATCGAGGATCTTGCCAACCTCGTCCGCGGAATGGCCGACGCAAGTCAGGTGGGCCATGACGTCCAGCTTCGTCTCGCGCCGGATGCGGGCACAGAGGTCGAGGGTCTTCTCGCGCGTCGACCCGCCGGCCCCGTAGGTGACGTCGACGAACGACGGCCCGAGCGGTGTGAGAGCAGCGATGGTGCCGAACAGGTTCTCGAAACCCTTGTCCGTCTTAGGCGGAAAGAACTCGAAACTAACCGTCGGCCGGTCCGTCTGGAAATGGTGGTCGATGCGCACGACCTCATCCTACAACACCCGCTCCATCCGTCCAGCCGGATGAACGGCTTGACGAGAAAGACAGTTGCCTTAGTGCGTCTTGATCTTCACAAAGACGCCGGCGGGGACGACGAGGCGGTTGAGGCTTTCGATGGTGCGGGCGGTCGGTTCGGTGATGTCGATGATCCGCTTGTGGGTGCGCATCTCGAATTGCTCACGCGACTTTTTGTCGACGTGCGGGCCGCGGAGGACGGTGTACTTTTCGATGCGGGTCGGCAGCGGAACCGGGCCGCAGACGGTGGCGTTGGTGCGCTTGGCCTGCTCGACGATTTCGCCGGCGCTCGTGTCGAGGGCGCGGTGGTCGTAGGCCTCCATGCGGATGCGAATGCGGTCGGCCTGCATGATCGTTCGTGCGGTATCTGTAGCGGAATCGGCCGGCGTGCGACGTGCAGCGCCGGGCGG
>CAYQCT010000003.1:8552-15101 GCA_964416015.1 uncultured Tepidisphaerales bacterium | reverse complement strand
ACAAAAACGCCCGCTTTCGCGGGCGTTTTCTGCAAGTGGCCAGGGCCGGGTTCGAACCGGCGACAACACGATTTTCAATCGTGCGCTCTACCAACTGAGCTACCCGACCGACGGGCCCGCACTCTATCCCACGCCTGCGTTGCGAGCAAGGCAGACGCATCACGGATTCCGCACGATTCCTCTACCGCCGCACCCTCCCGACCGCCGATCGGATCGACGCGATGAACCCGTCGACCATGTTCGGCAGCGTGAACTTCTGCTCCGCCGTCCGCAACGCCTCGGCCGACAGCCGCTGGCGCAACGGCTCGTCCGTCAACACCTTGGCCAGCACTTCCGCCAGCGCTTCGTCACTGCCGTACTGATACTCAAGTCCGTTCTGGCCGTCGACGAGGGCCTCGATCTCCGGATTCTGTCCGGCGCGGTCGTCGCTCGTCACCGCCGCACAGCCGTAGCCGAAGGCGTGCAGCAGGCTCAGCCCGACGTTGTGCGGGTAGCAGAAGCAGCCCGACTCGGCCGCCGTTAGGAAGTACGGGGCGAGCTGATCGTCGCCGTAGATCGCTCCCGGCATGTCGAGCCGGTCGCCGAGTCCGACGTCGTTGCCGAGCCGCCGCAGGTCCTCCTGGTTCGGCCCCTTGCCCACGACTGCCACCCGCAGATCCGCCAGCTCCGGCCGCTTCGACAGAAGTGCAGCAGCTCGCAGGAGCCGCTCGACCTCGTTGGCCTCCTCAAGTCGACTGACGAACAGCACGAACGGCCGCAGCGTGCCGTTCTCGCGGACCAGATTCCGCTCGCGTCGCCACGCCGCCAGATCCTCCGGCCGATCCAGCCAATCCCGCCGCGCCGTCGCGACGGGTGACAGATCCACGGTATTCAAAGCTGTGTGCACCCGCTCCCGATCCAAGCCCGAGGCGACCAGGGCGTCGGCCGTGCCGTGGTTGTAGACGAGCACGCCGTCCGCCAGCGACGTCACGCGGTTCCGCGGCCAGCTCCGCCAGCTCGCTTCGGCCTTCGAGTAGCCGTGGCCCCAGAGAATCGTCGCGACGCCGTTGCGTCTTGCCCGCAGCAACGCCGGGACGAGGCCAGTAAAGTGCAGATTCCAAGTAAAGATCAAGACGTCGCACGACCCGTCGCCGGCACGCGTCCACATCGGATGATGCCATTCCAGCGTCCGCCCCAGCAGGTTCAGGCGACGCTGCTGAAACGGCTCGGCGTCGAAACCTTCGGCTGGCGCGTTCGGCAGGTTGATGGCGTTGCCATAGTCGATCACGAGCGATGCCACCTCCGGCCGACGGGCCAGCTCGGCGAAGACCGGCACGCGATACTTCGCCAGCGACGGCTGCTCTATTGCGACGCGAACCGGCTTGAACTCGTCGGCGTGGGCGGGCACCGACGCACTGAAGCCGCGCCTGCGAGGAGAAACAACCGCCCGCCTTGATTCCAACGGCGGCGGATCGCATCGTGCCCGTGCCGCGCCGTCCGGTGGCAGCGGTCCGTGATGTCGCAACCCGGCCCGATCCTTCTCAACGCCCTGCCCGTCGGCAGCGGCGGCAACGCGACCCTCGCACGCGAACTCTCCCGCGGCTTTTCCCGCGATGCCGGCCGGCAGGTCGTGTTGCTGCTGGCGGACGGCCGGCCGTTGCACGACGAGATCGCGGCGGACGTAGCCGATGTCGCCAAGGTCGAGCGAGCCCCGGCCGCGCTGGCAAGCCGGTGGCGTCGGTCCGGCTGGCAACGCCGCGAATTGCCCAGGATTTGCCGAAACCGCGGCGTGGCCGGCGTGCTGCAGCTCAACGGCATGGTCCAGCCCGGCCTCGACGTGCCGCAGCTCTGCCACTTCGGTGACCCCTGGCCGTACCTGCGGGAGGCGTGGGTGCATTGGAAAAATCCGATTCTCGCCGCACTTCGTCGGCGGGCACATCGTCGGACCTTGGCCGTGGCACTTCACGACCGCCGCGTCGGCATCAGCTTCACGAGCCACTTCCTCCGCGACCTGATCCTCGACCACCACAACCTGCGTCCGCCCGACCCGCGCGTGCACCACAACGGCGTCCCGCCCGACTGGGCCGACCGCGCTGCCAGCGACACCCGCGACGGGCCGGCACGTGAGGACTTCATCCTGACCGTCGGCAACGTCAGCCCGTACAAGCGACAGATGCAAGTTGTCGAAGCATTGCCGCTTGTCCAACAACAGCTCGAACAACGCGTCACATATCGGATCGTCGGCTACTGCGATCCGGTATATCAGTCGGAACTCCAGACGAAGATCCGCGAGCTACATCTCGAGGATCAAGTGTCGATGGAGGGCCGCGTCTCGCAGGAACGTCTCGAACAGCTTTATGCAACCGCCGGCGTGATGTGTCTGACGAGCGTCTGTGAATCGTTCGGCATTCCCATCGTCGAAGCCCAGAGCGTTGGCCTGCCCGTGGTTGCGTCGGACGCCGCGGCCTTGCCGGAGGTCGCGGGTGACGGGGCGGAAATCGCATCCGGCGATTCACCCGCCACGACGGCGGCGGCAATCGTGCGGGTTCTTTCCGATGCCGAACACGCCGCGAGGCTCGTCGCGAAGGGGCGGCGGAACGTCGCGCGGTTTCGGTGGGACGAGACGGCGCGGGCAATGGTCGATCACCTCGATACGCTCGCCCGCTCGTGACGCAGCCGCACATCACAGAGGAAGATCTCGCATCGGCTCCGCCGCGGAAGCGACACTGGAAGCAGGTCATCCGCTGGTCGGTCGCGACCGTCGTCATCCTGATCGTGGCCCGCGAGGTATCGACCCGCGTATCGGCGACAGACTTTCAGGGCCTGCGCGTCAAAGTCGGTTGGTTGATCGCGTCGGTTGCAGCGTTGCCGTGGATGTACCTCTGCATTGCGGCGAGCGAGCGGCGGTTGGTCGAAGCATTCACCGGTCGGAAGCTCGCGTGGCGGGACGCATTGGCGGCGGCTTGGGTGCCGATCGCCGGAAAATACGTGCCGGGCAAGGTCGTCGCGGCGGGCAGCGCGGTGCTCCTGCTTCGACGACTCGGTGTGCCGGCGGCGGCAGCGTTGGCGGTGTTTGTCGTGCTCGACGGCCTGCCGGTGCTGACCGGAACGGTGCTCGCCTCGACCCTATTGCTTCGGCCGGAAGTCGCCGAGGCGGTTCCGGTCGCGCCGGTTGGCTTTGCGATCATCGTGACGCTCGGCATCGTCGCGTTGTCGCCGCGCGTCTTCCGCTGGGGAACGACGCTGGGCCTGCGTCTGCTTCGTCGGCCGCCCTTGGAGCGCACGCCTGGCTGGCGCGACTACCGATTCCCGCTGCTCATGGCTCTGGGCCAGTGGACGAGCAACGGCTTGTCTGTCTGGTTCGCCATGAACGCCTTTGCTGAAACGCCGACGCTCGCAACGCTGCCGTACGTCTCGGCAGCGACGGCGTTGGCGATGTGCGTCAGCTACTTCAGCGCCGTCATCATGCCGGGCGGCGCCGTCTTTCGCGAAGGTGCATTCGTCGCACTTCTTACCCCGATCGTCGGCTTCGCACCAGCAACCGCGACCGCGGCGGCGATGCGGTTGAATCACGTTCTTGTGGAGGCGGTGCTCTGTGGAACCGGTCTCGTCCTGTTGCGACGTTCTACAGAACAAGACGAGACTAGAAGCTCATTGCTGCCTTGAGCTTTTCGTAACGCGTGTCAATCTTCTCCCGACTCGTCGCCTTCAATCCGTCGAGGCTGAAGTCGGCGATCGTGTAGCTCGCCGTGACGGTGCCGAACGCAAGCGCCCGCTTAATTGTCGCTGCGCTGAGCGACTGCTGCGTCGCCAGATAGCCCATCATGCCGCTGGCAAAGGTATCGCCGGCACCGGTCGGGTCGACGACCGTGTCCGTCGGATACGCCGGCAGGACGAACGTTTTGACGTCCGTCGGCGTCGACTCGTCCGGCTCCCGCCACGCCATCAGGCAGCCGTGCTCGCCCTTCTTGATCACGACGAACTTCGGCCCCATCTTCAACACTTCGCCGGCCGCCGCAACCATGTTTCGTTCGCCCGTGAGGAGCTTCGCTTCGCCGTCGTTGAGGACGAAGCCGTCGATCTTCTCGAGAAGGTTCCGCAGGTCACTGTTGAACTCCATGATCCAGAGGTTCATCGTGTCGGCGACGCTCAGCTTGACGTTCTTGAGTTTCGACAGCATGTCCGCCTGCAACGCCGGGTGCGTGTTGGCGAGGAAGACGTACTCGCTGTCGAGATAAGCATCCGGGATCTTCGGCGCGGCCTCGGCGAGGATGTTGAGGTCCGTCTGGATGCTCTTGGCATCGTTCAGGTCGTCGACGTAGCTGCCGTGCCATCGAAAACTCTTGCTGCCGGCCCGTTTCTCGAGCCCCGCGAGGTCGACCGGTCGCCCCTGATACAGGTCGGCCATGTCGACCGGCCAATCCTCACCAACGGCGCCGACCAGGCGGACCGGCGTGAAGAAACTAGCTCCGTACGCGAAGTAGGTCGCGCTGCCGCCTACGACGTCATCACGTCGACCAGCGGGAGTTTCAATGGTGTCGATACCGAGACTGCCGGTGACGAGAAGACTCATTTTGTTTAGTGCGAATTAGAAGTGAGATCCGGGGAGCTGGCTCGCCTTGGCGTGGCCTTGGCCGACGGTGTAGAGGCGGCCGGGCGACAGTCGCTTGAAGCGGGAAAAGAGCTGCGCGACGCCGTCCGCCTGCGCGGCGGGTTCGTCTCGGAGGAAGACGAGGACGCGGCCGAAGACGCTGCGGTCGCCGCTCGCCGGCAGGATTGCATCGAGGTGTGCTCGGTCGGCGACGACGACCTCGTACTGCTTGCGGCGGGCCGCCTCGACAAGTGTCGACGCGTCCTCCAGCTCCCACGAGGCCACTGTCTCGGCCACATGTCCGGCGGCGCGAAACGCCTCGGCGGCGTCGAGGGAAACATCATCGCTCAGCACGAACCGCACGGCGGCCACCGTAGGCGAGGGACGACTTCGCGTTTGAAGAACGGCTGCCCGTCTGTCATCCTGCACCGCCATGAGCAACGACGCGGATGACTTCTCCTATGAACTCGCACCAGACGACAACCCGCCGCCCAAGACGCAGCGGCCCAAGCGTCGCCGCCCGGCCCCGGAGGAGACTGCCGGGAGTGGATCGGCGAAGACGAAGGACTTTCGCCGAATGGAGGCCGAGCGGTTCGCGAAGCAGGCGGAGTCGAAGAAGAAGTACAAGGAGGCCGTCGAGGCGGAAGAGGCCCGCAAGGAGTGGCTGATTCCCGCGATCCTGATCGCCGCCGTCGGCCTGCTCTACATCGTCGGCTTCGTCATCGGCCAAGGCGCGGTCGGCATCATCACCGGGACGATTACGTTCGCCATCATCGGCATCTTCACTGCCATCCTTGCCATTAGCGCAGCCTTCGCCGCGGCCACCGTCTTCGGCATCGGCTTCGGCGGCACCGTAGTCGGCACCTTCCTCAGGCTGACCGCAAGTGCGCTTGTCTCGTCACTGCTCCTCCTCCTGCCCGGCTGCATCGGGCTCGGCGCGTACGTCAGCATGCTCGTGATCATGCTCGTCGTCCTGCTCGACATGGACGGCTTCGAGGCGCAGCTGTTCACGCTCGTCTTCGTCGTCGCCCAGCTCCTGATGATGGCCGGGCTCGTTGCGGGCCTGACGTATCTGGGGTCGCTTCTATAGATCGTCTGTAACGCCCACGGCCGAAGCGTTGGGCTTTGGGATCGTGATTCTTCACGCTGCGACGCGGCTTGTCACCGTCGCGTCGCGGCCGGCTTCCTTCGCCCGGTAAAGCGCCTGATCGCCGGCTTCCATGAGGTCGGTTCCGCTCACCGGGCGCGGCTCGCTCGCGAGGACGCTGGCAACGCCGATACTCATCGTGCGGGCGTCGCCGCGGATCAGCTCCGCCGAGCCTTGGGCATAGTCGGCGCGAATGCGGTCAGCAACGCCGGCGGCCTCGGCCTCGTCGGTACGAGGCAGGAGCAGGATGAACTCGTCGCCGCCGTAGCGACAGGCGACGTCCATCTGCCGAAGGTTCCCGCGGATGCAGCGGGCGGCGAGCTTGACCAATGCGTCGCCGGTCGCGTGGCCGAACGTGTCGTTGACTTGCTTGAACTTGTCGAGGTCGATCATGACGCAAGACAGGTCGCCTTCACCGCGATACGCGTCGGCGAAAAGTTGTTCCAAAACCCGCTCGAACGCCCGGCGGTTGTAGCAGCCGGTCATCGGGTCGACACTCGCCTGCCGCTCGGCCTCGCGGCGGGCGTTTTCGCTGCGCCGCAATGCCTCGGCGTTTGCCGCTGCCTCGCCCTGCCGACGACGCTCGACCGCACCGGCGGCCAGGTTCTTCGAAACCGTCAACGGCATCGTCTCCAGATACGCCCCGGCCTTGACGACATAATCCACCGCGCCGCCGGCAATCGCCTGCCGCGCAAGATCCGCCTCGCCGCTGCCGGTCAGCATCATCACCGGCGTCTGCGGCGAACGCGTCTGGAACCGGTTCAGCACGTCCAGCCCGTTGCCGTCCGGCAGGTTCAGGTCCAGCAGAACCAGGTCGAACGTCGCCGGATCA
>CAYQCT010000003.1:7038-8542 GCA_964416015.1 uncultured Tepidisphaerales bacterium | reverse complement strand
TCGGCTTCGCGACACGTGCCGGCGATCGTCGTCGAGCCGTGACCGAAGTGCGCGTCGAGCACCTCCTCGATCAGCATCTGCTGGTCAGGATCGTCCTCCACCACCAACAGACGCGCGGCGTGATCGGCGACGAAATGTTCTGCGGTACTGCTCATGCTTGGGGTTCCTGCGAGGCCGATCGGGTGAACAGCCAGTAGTCCGTGCTGGTCAGGACGGTCTCCGTCAACGCATCGGCGTCGTTCGGCTTGACGCGGTACGCATCCGCGCCGTTCTCGCCCGCACGACGGATCGTCGCGTCGTCGCTCAGGCCGCTCATGACGACGATCGGAATGTCGTTCCAACGCGTGTCGCTCTTGATCCGGCGCACCGTCTCGAGCCCGCCGATGCCGGGCATCTCGACGTCGATGTAGATCAGCGCCGGCAGCGACTCGACGTCCGCCACCTGTTCCTCGAGAAAGGCCAGCGCATCCTCGCCGCAGCCGCATTCGATGACGCTCACGTTCGCCCGCCCACCCGGCCGTCGGGCCTCGGCCTCTTCGATGGCGTCGCGGATCAACATCCGCAAGTCCTCGTCGTCATCGATGACCAGCACGACGGGTGCGGCCGTGACCTGCGACGGATCTCGCGGGTGTAACGCGCTCATGCTGCCCTCTCCTTCTGCTGTTCGCGCCGGATCGGCGTGTGGTGCTGGACGGAGAAGACGTTGCCGCTCGGGCGGACGAGCCGCTCGCTCGGGACGAAGACACGAAAGAGCGTCCCGCGGTCGTCGATGGTGTTCGGCTCACAGGTGATCGAGCCGCCCCACGTCTCCACGATCGCCTTGACCCCGGCCAATCCGACACCCTTTCCGGGGATTGCCGCGTGATGGTCCCCGCGGCGGAAGGCGTAGAACAGTCGCTCCCGCATGTCGTCCGGAACGCCCTGGCCCGTGTCGCGGACGGTGAAGGTCGCACCGCTTCGGTCGACGTCGCACGCGACTGCGACCTGGCGAAAGACGCCGTCGCCCATGTACTTGATCGCGTTGTCGATCAGGTTCTGAAACACCTGCCGCACACGGGTTCGGTCCGCGCGCATGGCCGGCAGGACGTTCTCGACGATGAGGTCGATCGCGTTCTCGCGCAGGTCGGACTCGAACATGCCGCGAAGCTCCCAGACGACACGCTCGACGTCGACGTCCTCGACTTCGGTGTCCGCCGTGCGGATACGGCTGAGTTCGAGAATCTCGTTGATGAGTTCCGTTTCCGTCGCAACATTTGCACGGACACGCTCGAGCCGGCGGACCGTGTCGCTGTCGAGTGAGTCGCCGCCGCGGCGGAGGACGCTGGCGACCATGCCGTCGATGTTGCGGAGCGGCGCGTTGAGGTCGTGGCTGACGGCGCGGAGGAAATCTTCCTTCTCCGCCATCGTCGCCTGCAGTTGCTGATTGGCTGCGGCGAGATCGGCGGTGCGTTCTTCGACGAGCCGCTCGAGCTCAAGCTTGCTCGCCAGCAAATCGGCCGCGGCG
>CAYQCT010000003.1:0-7028 GCA_964416015.1 uncultured Tepidisphaerales bacterium | reverse complement strand
CTGCTTCTGCTCGCGGAGGCGGACGACCATCGCGTTGAACGACGTCGCCAGCAGGCCGAGCGGATCGCCGGGCTTGCGGCGGACGTCGACCGTCAGGAAGCGACCTTCGGCAACGTGATGCGCCGCCGTCGCGAGCCTCCGAACCGGGGCGAAACCAAGCGAGACGAGGAGGTACGCGATCGGGATCACGACGGCTGATCCCGCCAGTGCAACGCCGGCAGCAACGCGGAGTGACGAAGCGTGCAACGTCGCGACATCGGCATCGACGCCAGCGGTCGTTTCGAAGGTCAACTCGGTCGCGATGAAGGACGCCGCACTTACCGCTGCGATGCTGAGGATCGTCGATGTCGCGAGAAACTCGTCCTGGATCGAGAAGATTCGTCCGATCCAGCGCATGGGTCGCGGCCGGAGCGACTTCTGCTCGGTCGTCGTGGGGGTCGGATTCGTCGCGGTGGCTGTCATCGGTGCAAGACGTACTTCGGCACGACCAGGCTCCGCCTGAAGGTGGGTTCACGATGCTCAAGCGGCGTCGCGGAGGCGGACCTTCAGCAGCCGCTGCTCGATCCGCAGCGTCACGGCATCATCCCATCCGTCGGGCTCGCTCGCCGCCGGCTTCCGCAGCTCCGGCAGGCCCAGCGGACACTCGGCGGCCTCGTCGCCGCCGGCGAGCGAGACGAGTCGCGGCATCATCGCGCCGGCGGCGACATTCGCCAGCTCACGCAACGCGTCCTCGCTCGCCTCTGCCGCCAACGGATCTTCCGCGTCAACCCCAAGCGTGCCCGCCGCCAACTCGCGACCGAGCACGCCGTCGGCCAACAACTCCAGCGACCCCGCCGCCGGCCCGCCGAAGGCGAGGCAGATGTGCACGCCCGACGCGATCGATACGCCGCCCTCGCCACCGTGCACCGGCTCGGCAGCGACGAAGTTGCCAATTTGTAAGGCTTCTACAATTGCATCAACGGCTACATCGAGCCGCGAAACATCCGTCGGCTCTACCACATCAACCGCGGCAGCGTCGACATCGCAGGCAAAGACATCATCGAAAACATCAAGTTCTTCCATCATTGGCTCCTCGGCGAATACTTTGGTCAGGCCGCCGCTCGGTGCGGAACGAGCCGCAGCAACACGTCGCGAATCTGTGTCGGCGTGAACGGCTTGCGGATGTAGCCGGCGACGCCGGACGACTGCAACTGCTCGATACGCCCGGCCATGGCTTCGCTGCTGACGACGACGACGTGCGTCGCGATGGCCTCGTCCGCCTGCACAGCTTGGGCGACTTCAAGGCCGCCCATGCGGGGCATGTTCAGGTCGAGAAAGCAGACGTCGAAACGATCCGCCCGAAGCCGCTCGAGCGCAACCACACCGTCGGCGGCCTGCTCGAGTTCCGCCTCGACGCCGCTGAGCGTGACGGAGCGGGCAACCATCGCTCGCGTGACCGCAGAGTCGTCCACGATCAGCACGCGGCAGGAACCCGTCGAAGCATCAGGCTGGACATCGGTCGACTCGACCGTGGCAGTGGACGGAGTTAGTAGAGTCGCAGACATGGCAGAAGGATTGAGAAGTGAGGAAACTTGTGGCTCAAAGGGTGGTCACGCGTCCGTCGACGCGAAGCCGAACAGCACCATCCTCGCGGCGAAGGTAAAGCGTGCGGGCGTTGCTTCCGCCGCAGTCTTCCGCGGCGACGAACAGGCCGTGCTTCCAGAGGTGGCGGCGGGCGAGCGCGTGGTTGCGTCGGCCGATGTCGAGCTTGCTGGCGGTCAACATGCTCGCGCCGCCGGCGAGCTTGACTGTCAGACGCTTCGTGCTGCCACCCTGCCGGACGATCTCCTGCAATAGCCAGTCGATCCCGGTGTCGCCGAACATCAACGGCGCGGCGGCCGCCCGTTTCGGATCCATCTTCGACTCCGGCAGCTGAAAGTGCAGCAGACCGGCAATCTTCGCGACGGGATCATGCACGGCCACGCCGATGCACGAGCCCAGCGAGTGTGTCACGAGCACGTCGCCCGGCCCCGCCCGACCGCCGATGATGCGGGCGTCCGAAATGCTCACCGTCACTTGCGACGGCGAACCGGCAGCACGAGGCGGCTTGGAAGAAGATGGTGGTACAGCAACGGGCACGTCTGGTACTCCTGCTATCGGCGGATCAAAATGCCGACTTGGCCATGAACGATGGAAGAGAGTTATCGGGCCCGGCCGGCCTTGCGGTAGATCGCGGGACCTTCAACCGACAGACCGTGCTGGCCGCCGGAGAGACTTTCGCTGTGGCCGGTGTAGAGCACGCCTCCCGGCGCCAGCACGCCCACGAGACGCTGCACGAGTCGCTCCCGCGTCGGCCGATCAAAGTAGATCATGACGTTTCGACAAAAGATGAAGTCGAACGGCCCTTGAAACGGCCAATCAGCCATCAGATTCAAGTGGCGAAAGGCGACGATGTCACGAAGCGGTCTGCCCGCGGCAACGGTGGCGGAGCCGTCCGCGGCGCGACGCGGTTCGAAGAACTTGCCGAGCAAGTTCCGCGGCAACGCCCTTGCCTCCGCCGCCGGATAGACGCCGGCGGATGCCGTGGCGAGGACGCGGGTTGAGATGTCCGTAGCAAGCAGCCGAGACTGCGGGGCCGGGCCGATGCATGAACCGAGCAACGCCGCCAACGTGTAGGCCTCTTCGCCCGTGCTGCAGGCGGCGCACCAGCCGCGGACGGGCGGGGCGGGACCGGCGGCGATCGGCTTGAGCACGCGGTCGCGGAGGTGCACGAAGTGCTGACTCTCGCGGCCGAAGCTCGTGAGATTGGTGCTGAGCGCGTCGACGAAGTGCGTGAACTCGCCGCTCTTGCCGGGGCCGTCGGCGACGTGCCGATCGATGTACTGGCCATAGTCGCCGCAGCCGGTCGCCCGAAGTCGACGGCCCAGGCGGCTGGAAACGAGTTCGCGTTTGCCATCGTTCAGCTCGATGCCGGCATGCTCGTGCAGGATGCGGCAGACGAGCTTGAACTGCTTGTCGCTCAGGGGCCGGGATGAACTGGCGAGCGACGGCACGCCGCCTGCATCGGCAGCCGACACCGACAGGTTGAGGCTGCTACGCGAGCGAGGCGAGACACGCGTCGATCCGCGCCAGCGTCTCGTCGCGGCCGAGGAAGGCGAACGTGTCGAAGATCGGCGGACTCACAGGGCCGCCGGCCAGTGCCAGTCGAGCCGGTTGCGCCACCTTGCCGAGACCAACGCCTCGCTCCTCGCACAGCTGCTTCGTCGCTTCTTCCAGCTTCGTCGCGTTCCAGTCGTCGATGCCGGAAAGCACGTCGCGATACGCCCGCAGATGGTCGAGGCCGGACGGGTCGCCCTTGCGAAGGTGCTTCTCCACGGATTTCGGCTCATACTCCGTCGGCCGCTCGAAGAAGAGTCGCGTCTTGTCGGCGACTTCAGCGAAGACGTGAAAGCCCTCGCACATCGCGAGGAGATTTTGTAATTGTTCGTCCGTCGCGACGTCAAGCGGAGTACCGGGGTTCTGCGACAGCCAGTCCTTCATGCCGACGAGCAGCCGCTCCGGCGAAGCTTTGCCAAGGGCGATCGTATTGAAGTTGGTGAGCTTCTTGTAATCGAACTTCGCGTTCGCCCTGCCGACGCGGTCGAGGCTGAACATCGCCGTCAGTTCGTCCATCGTCAGGTGCTCTCGGTCGTCGCCGGTGCTCCAGCCGAGCAGCGCGAGGAAATTGTTCAACACTTCCGGCAGATAGCCGGCGCGGCGGAAGTCATCGACGCTGATCTGCGGCAGATCCGTCTCGGCAAGACCGACGTGCGGCAGAAGTTGCAGGTGCTCCGCCGGGTCGAGCTGGGCCGACTTGCTGCCGAGCCATTCTCCTAGTTTCTCCGCCTCAAATCCGGCGGATGTCGCGGTATCAATGGCCGCTTGGTTCTGCTTGAACGCGTCCTTGATCAGTTTGTCGCGGTCGCGCTTTCCCATTTTGCTGCCGTCGGTCTTGAGGATGACCGGAAGGTGCGCAAAGGTCGGCCGGTCGTAGCCGAGGACGTCCATCAGGGCGATGTGCTGGCACGTGTTCAACAAATGCTCCTGACCCCTTAACACGTGCGTGATGCCCATGGCGTTGTCGTCGACGACGACCGCGAAGTGGTACGTCGGCATGCCGTCGGCCTTGCGGATGACGAAGTCCTGCGCCTGACTTCCCGGCAATCCCTGCTTCGGGCCGAGCACAGCGTCGTCGAAGAAGTAGTCACGGGCCGGGTCCATCTTGAATCGCAGCACCGGCTGCCGGCCTTCGTCCTTGTACTTGCGGATCTGATCGTCGCTATAGTTCGGCCGACGATACATGTACGGCCGCTTCGCCGCCTGGGCCTGCTTGCGTTGATTGTCGAGCTCGTCGCGAGACTCCCATGCCTCGTAGGCGACGTCGCGGGCGATCAGGTCGTCGAAGATCTTGTTGTAGATGTCGACGCGGGACGACTGGAACATCAAATCGTCTGCATTGTCGTGATTCAGCCCGAGCCAACGTAGGTCTTCGAGCACCCCTTCGACGGCGGCCTCGGTCGAGCGGGCGCGGTCGGTATCTTCGATACGCAGCAGGTACTTGCCGCCGTGGTGGCGGGCGAGGAGATAGTTGAAGAGTGCGGTGCGTGCGCCGCCGACGTGGAGGTAGCCGGTGGGCGAGGGGGCGAAGCGGGTGACGACCGAGGTCGGGTCGGGCATGCGAGGTTGTAGGACGGCCCGCGACGGGCAGACGCCGTGGGGTTCGCGTCAGCGAACACCCGGATCGGAGTTGCAAGCTGCGCCAGGCATGCTTCGTTGTAGGGCCGCTGCCGCGTCGGCCGCGAGCGCGGAGCAGGCCGAGCGGGCCGGCGAGCAGGAACGCGATGCCGACGAAGAAGAGCGTGTAGCGGTGCGCGACGACGAGCGCGAGCAACAGCACGACCGCCAGAATCAGCCGATTGATCCGCTTGTTCCCGCGGCCGTAGCGGTTGACGACGTGCGGGTAGCGGACGCCGCTGACCATGAGCAAGGCCGAGGCGGCGAGCACGATGGGAATCAACACCGTCGTCCCGATCGTCAGCCACACCAGAACGTCCCGCCACGCGCCCGGCTCGGCGAGCCGCATTTCCTGCTGAAAGTCCTGCTGGACGAGCACAAGCGCCAGCACCGCCCCAGCCGCGCCTGGACTTGGCAAGCCGAGGAAGGATTGATGATTTTCCTCGCCGTGTTCGTTGCTGACGTTGAACCGGGCGAGGCGAATCAGCGCGCAGGCAACATAGAGCGCGCCGATGGCCCAGATCAGGCGGTCGATCACGGGCGGCACGTCGACGCCGTCGAAGCGGAAGACGTGCAACGCGATAAACGCCGGCGCCGCCCCGAAGCTAATGGCGTCGGCGAGCGAATCAAGCTGCCCGCCGAAGTCGGTCGTGTGCCGCGTAATCCGCGCAAGTCGACCGTCGAGGGCGTCGAAGATCATCGACAGGGCGATGAGATAACAGGCCGCAACGTACCGGTAATCCACGCGTTCCGTCAGCAACAGCTCTCCGAACGCGTCCCGGTCGAGCGTCGCGACGTAGATCGCAGCGAAGCCGCAGAGCGCGTTGCCGAGCGTGGCGAGCGACGGCAGGAACTGCACGCTCCGCACATACGCCCGCCGACTGCCACGCCGCACGCGTCGGCGTCGCAGCTCGCGGATGCGATGTCGACGGCGTTGCGTCGTGTCGATCGACGCGGGGCCTTTGGTTGGGGAGGAAGACACTTCTACAATAAAGGAGTTGACGTTTGTCTACTTGGTCGTCCGCACCGTTGCAAGCACGTCGCGTACCTTCTGCCCGACGATCGCCAGCACGTCCGGTGTCAGCCGCTTCGGAATCGTCAGCTCTGTGCGACTGCCGAACTTGATCATGCCGATGCGTTGCCCTCGCGCCACGGCCTCGCCCTTGGCGACGCTGCAGACAATTCGCCGGGCGATCAGGCCGACGATCTGCTTCACGACGGCCACGCCCTGCCCGGCTTCGTCTTCGAGGACCAGCGTGTTGCTCTCGTTGTGCTCGCTGGCCTTGCTGTGGTCCATCGCGTTGACAAATTTGCCCTTCTTGTAGCGAAGCTCGCGGACGATGCCGTCGCAGGGCGCGCGGTTCACGTGAACGTTGAAGACGCTCAAAAAGATGCCGATTCGCACGGCCGGCTCGCCGAGGACGGGGTCGGAGTCGAGCTCCGTGATGTCGCTGACCTTGCCGTCGGCCGGCGAGACGTACGCGACGGTGCCGGCCTCGCCGACCGGCAGCGGTCGCTCCGGATCGCGGAAGAACGCGAAGAGCCAGATCAACACCGGCAGGCAGACGAGCAACGCAAGCCACCAGGCGACGAAGTAGCTCAGCAGTGCCGCGATCACCAGCAGCACGACGGTGCCGAGGACCATTTCCCACAAGCCGTGCCGGGTCAGACGCATCGGCGGCAGCGTACACCGGTGCTACTGCAGCACCGCGACCTCGACGCCACCACGCGGCGGCACGTCGCCGGAGAGGTAGCCCAGGGCGCGGTCGTGGGCCTCGTGGTAGAACTTGCCGAGCCGGCTCCAGTCGAACTCGCCGGCCAGCTTCTCCGTCGCGTTCCGCACTTCGATCCGCTGCCGACGCGAGAGGCGGCTGAACTCGAAGAGGTGCGACGCGAGCGTCTCGACCGCCTCCTGGAATCCGCGTCGCCCGCGCTCGAGCACGAGAATGCTCGGCGTGTGCGGGATGTACTCGGGCACCGGATCCTCCAGTTTCGGCGTCTGGCGGACGTAGCTGCCGAAGCCGGCGAGGTCGGTCGTCACGCTCGGCAGGCCGCTCGCAATCGCCTCCATCGGCGTGTAGCCCCATGGCTCGTAGTAGCTCGGAAAGACGCCCATGTGGCAGCCGCGGACGAACTGTCCATAGTCCAGGCTGACGAGCGGACTGTTCGAGTTCATGAACTGCGGATGGAAGATGACCTTGACGGGATCGTTCGGATCGTTGATCAGTTTCCGATGCCGCAAGTGACGCAGGATCGGGTCATCCGCATCATTGATG
>CAYQCT010000002.1:64029-73055 GCA_964416015.1 uncultured Tepidisphaerales bacterium | reverse complement strand
TTCGCAAAAGATCCCGGATCCAGAGGCAGCGGCGAGCCGCCGCTGCTACGTTCTCAATCGACTCTCAGAACGGAAGGCTCTGGTCCATCCACGTATCGCTACGCAAGACGCTCTTGCGGTTGAATCTTCCTAGTCGTTCCGCGCGCTCCTGCGCGACTCGGATCACGCGGGCGGCACCGACCGCCCGCCAGCGATGACGCAGCTTCGGCGCGTGCCGCTTGAGAAGATCGTCCTCCGCGCTCGCGAACATCTGTGCAGAGCCGGGATCGCCCTGCCGGGCAGCGCGACCGAAGAGCTGGCGATCCACGCGGGAGCTCGTGTGCGGCTCCGTCGCGATGACGTTCAGGCCGCCCCTCTTCTTCACGTCGTCACTCAGCAGAATGTCCGTACCGCGGCCCGCCATGTTGGTGGCAACCGTGATGGCCCCCGCTTTACCAGCCTGTGCGACGATCTCTGCCTCCTGCGCGTCTTGCCGGGCGTTCAGCACGCGATGCGGCAGGCCACGCTCGGCCAGCTTCTTCGCGACAGTTTCGCTCGACCACACGCTTCGCGTGCCGATGAGCACCGGCCGATCTTCCGCGTGCAGCTCCGCTACGCGATCCGCCACCGCGTCCCACTTGTCGTCTGCCTTTGTGAAGAAGCGCAGCGGCAACTGTTGACGAACGCACGGCTTGTTGGTCGGAATGCGAACGACAGGCCGCTCGAAGATTTGCCATAGTTCGTTGCGTGCTTCCCAGGCCGTGCCTGTCATTCCGGCCATGACCGGATAGCTGCGGAAGAAGCGCTGAAAGCTGAGCCGCGCGAGGTTCTCCTTGTCGCTCGTGACCTCGACGCTCTCCTTGATCTCGATCGCCTGATGCAGACCGCCACGCCAGGAGCGGTCGGGCATCACGCGGCCGGTTCCTTCGTCGATGATGCAGATCTTGCCCTCTTTATCAATGAGGTATTGCTCATCTAGTTGGAAGCAATGCTCGGCGACGAGTGCCTGCACGACGAGTTCCTCCCGTCGCCGGCGGCCGACCATGGCCTGTTCGGCTACTTCGTCGAGCGGCTCGATTTCGCCGTCGCTCGCCTCCGCCTTACTTAGTTGCGCCGCCACCATGTCGTCGCTCAAGCCGGCCAGTCGAAGCTTGCCGCGACTGGTGAGCTCGACCTTGCGGTCGACGCGATCAACCTTGAAGTCGCGATGCTCTTCGAGCCCCGCTGCAAGGTCGCGAGCCTCGCGGTAAAGCGGCTCGTTAACGTTGCCGTCGGGCGAGTTGCTGATGATCAGCGGCGTGACCGCCTCGTCGATCAGCAGGCTATCGGCCTCGTCGGCGATGCAACGGAACAGCCCCGGCACGAGGCAAAGCTGCTGCCGCTTGCCCGTCATCAGACCGACGGCGGTGCTGGCGCTGGAGCGTTGTTCACCGAGCAGAATCTGGTCCCGTAAGAAGTCGGCGACGAGCTCCTTGCTCGTAACGTAGACGACGCCTCCGCGATAGATGCCGAACCTTTGTTGCGGAGTCGTCTCATGCGTGATGCTTCCGACGCTGACGCCGAGCATCTCATAGAGCGGTTTGTTCAATTCAGCATCACGAGCGACAAGGTAGTCGTTGACCGTAATGACGTGTACCGGCCGACCGTGCCAGGCCCAGACCGCGGCGGCGAGTGCGGCGGTGAGCGTCTTGCCCTCACCTGTTGCCATTTCCGCAACGTAACCGAGCGTCATCGCTCGGGCCCCCATGATCTGCACCGGAAACGGCCGCTTTTCGATCGTGCGAATTGCTGCCTCCCGGACCAACGCGTAAGCGGTGGCAAGATCGTCGGTGCTCTTCTCCAGCCGGCCACGCCGGGCAAGGTCACGAAGTCGGCCGACCTCTTCCTTGAATGCAGTCGATCCAAGTTTTTTGACGTCCGCTTCCTTAGAATCCACCGCCGCGGAGAACTTCCGCAAGTTCGGCAAGACCGGTGTCTTGTGCTTCACCCAACCGACTGCCGCACTGGCAAACGTATCGAGTCCCTTGAGCTCCGGCGCCTTCACACGCCGGGCTTCGAAGATGTGATACAGCTCGTTGACTGGTGATGCTGTCATGACGTGCAGAGGAAGGTACGAGCTAGAATCAGGTCAATCCGCTTCAGAAACTAGCTTCTAGCTCCTGACTCCTTCGCCGCCTTATCCGACGCTGCGTGCGGTCGTCTGCGATTGAACCATCTGCAGCAGGCCACGCCACGCCTGCTTCGCGATCGGCTCGTCGGCAAGCTTGATACGCACAAACGCCTTCTGCCCGGGAACGAAGCGTAGACCGCCGTCTTCGTCAGAATTCGGTACGGTCATTCGCATCTCGAACTGACTCGTCGCGGTCTTCGTCGGGTCCTGCGAGTCCGGCGTCAATGTGCCGCCGCCGGCGTAAGTCAGAGCTGCACTGCGAATGTCCTGCGTTCCCGCCGGCATCATTTTCTGGTCAAGAATGAACCCGTCACCCTCGACAACTTCATTCACCTTGCCGGCGAAACGCACCTGTGGAACGGCCTGATCCTTCTGTTGATAAATCCGTTCGAAAGCGGTTTGATCGATAACGACGAACAACTCGAGCTGCGACGCGTCTACCACTTGCGCGATGGCGTCACCACGATTGACGTACATGCCCTCGCGCTCGGCGATGCGAGGTGCGATGACGACGCCGGCGGCGGGAGACACGACAACAAGCTCGTCCGCCTGCCGCGTGGCGGCGTTCAGCCGTTCGCGCGCCTGATCGACCCGCCGTTGCGCCATGGGCACGAGGTCGGGGCTCTGTGAGCGGGACGCGTTGAGCTGCTGCTGCGTCGCTTGAAGCTCAAGCTCGGCAACACGTACTTCCGTCTCGAGATCAAGATTTTCTAGTCGGAGTAGCGGCGTGCCCTTGGTCACGACCTGGCCGTCCTCGACCAGCACCGCCGCGACGCGGCCGGGCGTCATCGCGACCGCGGAGGCTCGCGTGCTCGGCTCGCTCACGGCTTCGGCACGCACGGCGGACGGAAACGGCACGACCGCCAGGAGGGCCACGATGCCTGCGATCGCGCCGCCGGTGTAGCCCCAGGCGCGTGTTCGCTTGCGGTGCAGCTCCGGCTCTGTCGCGAGGTACTTGAACGACTTGAACGCCGGAACGATAAAGAAGGTCGCGATGGCACCGGCGGCAAGGAAGTAACCGACGACGGCTAACTCCTGAGGCAACTGGTAGAGCACCATCAAGAGAATCGCGAACCCGATGAACATCCGATAGATGCCCGCAACGGACCAGTAGACGGCGAGCCACGCCCGCTGCTTCAGCGTTGCGGGCAGCGGCGTCGTGCTTTTGACACGGAAGAGGTGTCGCTTGATCAGGCCGAGACTGTACTCGCGCGACTTCTGCTGAAGGTTCGGGATCTCGAGGTAGTCCGAGAGGATGTAGTAGCCGTCGTACCGGAGGAGCGGGTTCGCGTTGAAGAGGATGGTACTGATGCCCGCGATGAGCATTGTGTAGTACGCGACTTCATTGATGGTTCCGCCGTTGTTGAGCGTGATAACCCAGACGATTCCCGCGAGTGCCGCGATAAAGATCTCGGCGATCATGCCGCCGGCACCGACGAGGATGCGTTTCCACTTGCTTTCAAAGCCCCAAGCGGTCGATGCGTCGACGTACGGGCAGGGCATGAGCACGAGGAACATGATGCCGACCTCGTGACACTCGCCGCCGAAGCGGCGGCAGGCAAAGGCGTGTCCCATTTCGTGGAGGAACTTCGTGCCGAGGAACGTGATCCCCAGCAGGATCCACATGTCGACCGTCCCTTCCTGCAGGAAGTTCTGCGTCTGCCCCGCGAATTCGCCCGAATTCGGCAGGATCAGAAGAAGAGCGAATCCGACCACATCGAGCCAGATCACCATGCCGATCCGACTGATGAAGGGCCCAGCGAAGGGAAGCCAGATCTTGAGGAAGCGGTCCGGGTCCCACAGGGGAATCCGCGGAAAGAGCAGATTCATCAACCGACCCTGGAACTTGCGTTCCCGCTGCTTCTTTTGCCGACGAAGCAAGACTTGCGCATCGGGCGCGATGTTCGTTTCGATCAGGTTCGCGCTGTAGAGCTGCGACAGGATCTGAATGACTTCCGGCTGCGTCGGGGCGTCGTCGGCGAGCTGGCCGCCGACAAGCTCCCAGGCTTCGCCGACGGAGCGTGTGCCGTCGAGCAGGCCGACGAACTGGTAGGCGACATCGGAGAGGCGGTGAGGTCCTTGACCCGGTACCAGGACTCGCTGAAGGTCGGGCGAAGCTGGAGGGTCATGAGGCGGAAGGAGCTAGGAGCTAGGAGCTAGGAGCTAGGAGCTAGGACAGAGTGTACTTCTATGTTCTGGAACTAGCTTCTAGCTTCTAGCTTCTAGCTTCTAGCTCCTTACTTCTTCCTCAGAGCCACAACTTGAGTCGGACCCAGTCGGCCAGGCGGTGGGTCCATTGCCAGGCGAGGCTCTTGTTGCCGGCGTCGAGGCGGATCTCACCGCTGGCGGCGGGGAGCCAATCCGGTCGCTGCTCGGCGGGTTCGGCGAGGACGAGAAAGGCGTTGCTCTGACTCCGCGGATCGGCCTCGGCGGCGGGAACGATCTTCGTGACCGTCAGCGCGACCTTCTCGCCCGGCAAAGCCGCCGTCGCGAGCGTGCCGGTCTGGCCGACGGAGACGTCTTCAATGTCGCGATCGGCGACGCGGGCTTCGATGCGAAGCTGCTCCGGCGTGCCGACGATGGCGATCGGGTCGCCGGGACGGACGACGCTGCCGATGCGCTCCTTGAGGTCGGTGCCGCCGGGGATCTGCAGGATGACGCCGTCGATCGGGGCGGTGATGGTTGCTTTGGAGATCTGCGTGTCGAGCTTCGCCACCTGTGCCGCGGCGGCTTCCGCGCGGCTGCGGGCGGCCTTCTCCTGGGCGGCGATCTGCGGGCCTTCGCCGCGTCGCGAGCGAAACGCGTCGGCCTCGGCGAGGGCTTCGAATTGCCGCGACTCCTGAACGCGACGCTCGTCCTCGAGGTCCCGCGTGTCGAGCTTCACGATCGGATCACCCTTTGCGACGGCATCGCCGACTTCCGCGACGAAGATGCCTGCATCGGTCGGAATTCCGACCAGCTGCCCCTCGAAGGGCGCATCCACAACACGTCGTATTTCCGGGACGAATTCGAATGGGGCAGAAACGTGGTACGTCGGCTTGTAGAGGAACAGGAACAAGATGCCCGCGATCGCGGCGAGCGTCAGAACCTTCGCCAGCGTGTGCTGCCGCAGGCCGCTGACCTTCTTGACGTTGTCGCGGACGCTCAGACCCGCCTTGGTGATCAGGTAGCGGTCGTTGTACCAACGGTCGTAGAGCTGGGGCGCCAGCAGCTCCGCGGCGACGGCGAGGGCCGTCGCTTCGGCGGGCGTGCTCGGTTTCTCCGGGGGAAACTCGAGCGTCATGACGCCGATGCGTTTGTCGAGTCGGCGTAGCGGCAGGCTGACGACGCGGTTGCCGCCCTCCATCTGCGAGAGCTTCATGGCCTCCCGCGTAACGTTGCCGGTCGACTCGCCGGCCGGGTCGAACTGGCAGAACTCGTCCTGATCCAGGCACTCTTCCATCACCCGCGTGAGCTGAACGCTGAGCTCCTGCTTCTTGTCGAACTCCTCGGTGTGGCTGATGGCTTCGAGCTTGACGCGCTCCTCGTCGGTGCCCTTGACCCAGCCGAGCGCGACGCGGGCGGCGCCGGTGCGGGTGGCGAGCTCGTTGCAGAGGCCGGCCGAAGATGCTTGGAAGTCTTCGGCGGTGGCGACGACGCTGGCGTATTGGAAGACGTCCTGGTGCGTGCGGGCGACCTGCTTGCTTTGCTCGTGCTGCCGCTTGACGAGGAACAATTCGAAGTAGCCGGCGACGAGCTGCATCGTGCTCAGCCGCTGCAGCGCGCGGCCTTCGTCGCGGCAGCGTGTGATGACGGCCGTCGCGGCGACGGGTCGGTCGTCCTGGCGGAGGAGCGTGACGAGACAGAACTGCGGCTCACTCTCCTCGCCGCCGGGCGAGACGCGGAGGGCTCCGTCCTTGTCATTGCTGAGGCACTGCCCGACGATCTCACGAAACGCCATGACGGCCTGCCGCTTGACGCTGTCTTCGACGTTGTCCGGCCGAACGTGGTGGGCCGTGCGGAGCTGGGCTTTGCCCTCGGCGTCGACACCTTCGATGAGGAAGGCGGCGGCTTCGGTGCCGGCGACGACGGTCGCCTGCGTCTGCACGAGGTCGAGCAGGAAGTCGGGGAGATTGCCGTTGTGGTCGACGAGGCGTTGCACGAGGCGTGCCCGCGCCAGCCGACGCTCCTGGCGTTGGCGGTCGTCCTGATTCGCCTGCTGGCGTTGTTCCTGCTCGGACTGCGGGGCGTGGGGTTGGGCGACGGAAGCCATGCGGTCGGACCTTGAATCAGAAGATGCGGGCGAACAGGAACGAGAACCGACCTTAGTTGACGAAGCGGACGTCGACGTCGAGCCCGGCAGGCCGACCTTCGGGGTTCGGCAGGGTTATAACGACACCCCGATCCTGCGTGCTCTCGATGGCCACCGGGTCGACGAAGCTGATCTCGGCATCGACCCAGTCGCCGGTGCCATACCGGACCTGCACGGGATCGCCCGCCCGCAGCGAGGCGGCGTCGGCGACGCTGACGTTGAACACGTCGATCTCGAGCGGGTCGATCTGCACCAGCAGCAACGCCGGCTGCTGCGGGCTGGCGACCTCGCCGACCTGCGACTCGACGCGACGCACGATGCCGGCGGCGGGTGCGGTCATGGTCTTCTCGTCGATCAACGCCTCGATCTGCGCGACACGCGCCTCGGCGACGCGGCCTTGCCGACGCTCTTCTTTGATCTGCGTCTGCGCCGTTAGCCGGTTGAGGCGGGCTTCTTCGAGCTCCAGCGGGTTGCCGCCGCCGATGTCGAGGAGCTTCTGCTGACGCTCTTCCTGCACGGCGGCGAGGTCCGCCCGCTGCACGGCGAGTTCGACGCGATCGGAGATGTCCGCCTCCTCGCGGGCCTCCCGAAGGCGGGCCTCGTCGCTGCGCGTGTCCTGCTTGGCCAGGAGCTGACCCTTCTCGACGCGGTCGCCCTTCTTCGCGGCGACTTCGGCGACGACGCCGAGGTTGACGAAGGCGAGCTCGAACTCCTTGGCAGGCTTCGTCTTGCCCTGATAGACGACGGCGGCCGATTCCGTGCCGTCCTGCGCGCGTGCGGCAACACCGACGACCGCCGGTAGAGCGGCGGCGAGGGCGAGAAGGGCAACGGCCAGACGTGGTCGCAGGCGTGTAGTGGGCATGAGCGGGTGCGGGTGTGTCGGCAGACCGGCCAGGTGGACGTTCGGCGGAGACATTATGTAGACGCGACTCGCCCGGGGGAAGTTCGGCGGCATCGGTTCTTGCGAACGGCCGACGGCGTCAGTCGTAGCCGACGGCGGCCAGATCCTCTTCGTCGAGCCCGAAATGATGCCCCAGCTCGTGCAGCAGCGTCACGCGTACCTCCTCGATCAGCTGCTGCTCGTCCTCGCTGGCGTCCTCGATGTCCTCCCGAAACAGCCAGATCACCGGCGGCAACGCGGGCGGCCCCTCGACCGCCTGGTCCGGCAAGGCGACGCCCTCGTACAGGCCCAGAAGAAGCTCCTGCTCGTCCATCCCCAGCTCCCGCAGCTGATCCGGCGTCGGCCGATCGGCGACGCGGACGGCGACGTCCTCCTCCACCGTCCGCCGGTAGTGCTCCGGCAGCGACGCGATGGCCTGCGCGACGAGGCGGTCGAAGGTGGTGCGGTCGACGTCGAAGGGCACGGCGAGGCATGATTGCTACGGCCCGTGTAACGCCGCCGATAAACCTTCGGCGGCGTAAGCTGCGGCATGCACCGCCCGCTCCTGCTGTTGACGTCGCTGCTCTGCATCGCCGCGGCGGGCTGCTCGATCCCGACCGTCCTCGTTCAGCCCGTCTCGAACAGCCCGGCCCTCGAGGAGACCGTCGTCCGCCCGGGCAAGACGAGCCGGCGGAAAGTCGCCGTCATCGAAGTCGAGGGCCTGCTCGCCAACGCCACGACCGGCGGCGGCTTCCTCGGCACGGAGGAGAACAAGGTCAGCCTCTTCCGCCAACAGCTCGGGCGGGCCGCGGCGGACGATCGGGTGAAGGCTGTCGTCCTCCGCATCAACAGCCCGGGCGGCACCGTCGCCGCGAGCGAGGCCATGTACGGCGACCTTCGCAAGTTCCAGGAGAAAACAGGCAAGCCCGTCGTCGCCGCCTGCCAGGACGTGGCGGCCAGCGGCGCGTACTACGTCGCCGCCGCCGCCGACGAAATTCACGCCGCCCCCGGCAGCCTCGTCGGCAGCATCGGCGTCATCTTCCAGACCCTCGACGTCAGCCCGCTCCTCGACGACGTCGGCATCCAAATCACGCCCATCACCAGCGGCCCGCTCAAGGACCTCGCCAGCCCCTTCGACGGCCTCAGCGATGCCGAACGCGACGTCCTGTCCGGCATCGTCGCCGAGATGCACGCGCAGTTCACCGGCGTCGTCCTCGAGCATCGCAACCTCGCCGACCCGAGCCAAGCCTTCGACGGCCGCGTCTACACCGGCCGCGGTGCCGTCGCGGCGGGCCTGGTCGACGTCGTAACGGACCTCGACGCAAGCCTCGACCGGGCGGCCGAGCTGGCCGATGCCGAGGGAGCATCGGTCGTCATGTACAAGCGTCCGTACGGCTACCGCGGCAGCGTCTACGCGACGGGGCCGACGCTGGAAGTGCCCGGCGCGGCGGCGATCGAGCGGATGGCGTCGGCGTTGCTGCCGGGGGCGTACTACCTGTGGATGCCGTAGGTTGCCGATGCAGAGCGGGCGACGCCGTACCCTTGGCGTCCGTCTCGCCTCCTCGCGTTGGCCTTTGCTCATGATCTCCTTCACCTGCGGAAGTTGCGGCGAGCGGATCGAAGTCGACGAAGGCTTCCGCGGCGGCGTCTGTCGCTGCAAGAACTGCGGCACGATTCAGACCGTGCCCGACGACGCCGAAACCGCC
>CAYQCT010000002.1:61772-64019 GCA_964416015.1 uncultured Tepidisphaerales bacterium | reverse complement strand
GGAGAAAGCCCCGCCGCCGGCTCGCCGCAACAGCTCTACAAGCAGGAAGACGAACGCGCTGCCAGCGGCCTGAACCAGCTCGCCGACGCCATCACCAGCAGCGGCGGCCTGTCAAGCGGTCTGCATCATCGCGCCGCCGCCAGCGGACGCCCCGCCCGCGGCCGATCCCGCCGTGCCAGCGTCAGCCGACGGGATCCGGTCCAGGCGACGCCGGCAGAGCGCGGACAAGACCGACGCTTCGTCATCGCTGTCGCCGCCGCCGGCGTCCTCGCGTTGATCGTCGCAGCCCTCGCGGTCGCCCTGCTCACCCGCGGCGACGACGACAGCAGCGATGCGGAACGGCCGCCGATCGACGTGCAGCCGGGCGTCGCCGAAGGTGTGGTCAACATGGCCGGCCTACCCGTGCCGCGACGTGTCGCGTTCGTCATCGATCCAGGGTCCTCGTCGGCGAGCAGCTTTGAAGAAGTGGCCGACCTGATCTCCAGAACCATCGCCGCCCTGCCCGGTGGCGCGCGGTTTCAGGTCGTCCTTTGGCAACGCCCCGATGAAGCCCGCCCACGCAGTTTCCCCGGCCCGGCCCCGCGGTCCGTCTCCCGCCGCTCCGTCACCGAAGCACGCCGCGGCCTCGCCGATGCCGAGACCGGTGGCACTACGGCGGTCGAACCCGCCCTCGCCTTGGCATTTCGCGGCAATCCCGACGCGATCGTCCTCGTCACGGCCAAGGGCGACTTCCTTTTCGACGACTTCGCCGACCGCGTCCTGACCGTCCGCGACAACGCCGGCAGCACCGCGGTCGTGCACGTTCTCGCCGTCGAAACCAGCGGCACCGGCAACGTCCCGGAGACCCTGCGAAAGGTCGCCGACTTGACCGGCGGCACCGCCGTCGCCCGCACACCGGGTGCGCTGCGGCAGGCGGTCACGTCCAACGAATGAAACCTCAACCAGACGTGGCGATCTCCCGATCGACGCGTTGCGAAGGGCGCTACAGCGTCTCGAGGACGGCTCGCACGACGACGTCGCGAACTTCCTCGACCGTCCCCTGCACCCGCGCACCCGCCGCCCGCGCGTGTCCGCCGCCGCCGAAGGTCTGCAAAAGTGCGGCACAGTCGACGCCGCCCTTGCTCCGCAGGCTGACCTTGATCGCATCACCCACGACGGCCCCGACCGGTGGCTCGCCGACGAGCAGACTCGCCTCGACCGTCCCGACCTTCATCGGCTCGTTGATCAAATCCTCCGCGTCCTCCGGCGTCGCGTCGGCGGCTTCGTAGTCCGCCCGCGTCAGTTGCATCGTCGTCAACCGCCCGTCGGCGTGCCATCGCAACGACTGCAACGCCCGCGTCTTGAGCCGAAGCCGCGCCGCCGGCTCGTCCCGGTACAGCCGCGCCGCCAACGCATCCGGATCAACGCCCGCCTCGATGCAATCCGCCGCCAGCCGGTACGTCCGCGCTGACGCGTTCGAATAGCTGAACCAGCCCGTGTCCGTCGCCGCTGCTACGAACAGTCGCTGTGCAATTTCCGGCGTCATCTCGACCCGCAACGCCGCCAACACCCGCGCCGCCACCTCCGCCGCCGCGCCCGCTTCCGTGTCGACGAGCCGCGCGTCGCCCCACGGCTCTTGCGTCTGATGGTGATCCAGCACGAGCACCTGCCCGCCGAAAGCTTCGACCGCCGCCTGCATCGTCGGGAGCTGACTCCACGTCCCGGTATCACAAACGAGCAACGTGTCCGCTTCCGCCAATACCTCATTCGGATCAACTTCGACGAGATGCGTCACGTCGTTGTAGAGAAACGCGTACTTCTTTGCCACCTGAGACAACGCGAGACACGTCGCCTTCTTTCCGAGTAGAGTCAACCCCAGTGCAAGAGCCGCCGTCGTGCCGAGACTGTCGCCGTCGGGGCGGACGTGGCCGACGAGTACGACACGCTCCGCCCGACGCAGGCGATCGGCGAAGGCATCCACGTCCGCAGCAAGGAGCGACATCGCCGCCAGCGTAGTGATCCGCAACGCCGCAACGTGAACGGCCCGGTTCGTAGAATCCCGCGGTGCCCGCCCACTCGACCAGCCCGGCCCTCTTCGCCGAGATTGAGCTGGACGAACCCTCGCCGCCGACCGCGCCCGACGGGCCGTTTGCCGAGGTCGCGCTCGAGCGGGCAGTCGACAAGACGCTGACCTACAGCGTCCCGCCGAAGTTCGCTCGCACGGTCGCCGCCGGCCAACGCGTGCGTGTTCCGCTCGGCCGCAAGGAC
>CAYQCT010000002.1:9108-61762 GCA_964416015.1 uncultured Tepidisphaerales bacterium | reverse complement strand
TTCGGCTTTGTCGTGTCCGTCCGGGACACGTTCGACGAGGCCGCCGCCGGGTTTGCTGCGACGAAGCTGAAGCCGGTCATCGGCATCGACGACGACCGACAGCTCGTCGCCGGACCGATGATGGAATTGGCTCGCTGGATCGGCCGGTACTACTGCTGCGCGCTGGGCCTTGTCCTCGAGAGCATGGTGCCGGGCGCGGTAAAAAAGCGGATCGGCGTCGGCTCGACGAGCCGCGTGCGGCTGGCGATGCCGCACGACGAGATCCAGACGTTGTTCGAGAAAACCACAGCCAAGAAGCGTCGCGGCCTGCTCGCGCGACTCCTGCAACTTCCGCAGGACACCGCCATCGACACGGTGCGACTCGCCAGCGAAGCGGGCGTAACCGTGCCGACGGTCCGCAAGCTGCAACAGCTCGGCGTCGTCACGATCCGCAGCGAAGCCGACGCCCCCGACGCCGACGCGACACCCCGCGACGCCGGCCCGGCAGTGAACGAAGACGCGGTGCTGCCGACGCTCAATCCGCACCAGGCGGCCGCCGTCGAGGCGATGACGCCGCGTGTCCGCGAAGGCGTCTTCGGCACGGACCTCCTGCTCGGCGTCACCGGCAGCGGCAAGACCGAGGTCTACCTCCGCCTCATCGCCGAGGCCATCGCCGCCGGCAAGCAGGCGGTGATGCTCGTTCCCGAAATTGCCCTGACGCCACAAACGGTGCGGCGATTCACCGAACGTTTCCGCCGCGTCGCCGTCCTCCACAGCGGCCTCTCCGCAGGCGCCCGTCACCGCCACTGGCGCGACATCGCCTCGGGCCGCGCCGACGTCGTGGTCGGCGCCCGCTCCGCCATCTTCGCTCCCGTCCCGCAGCCGGGGTTATTCGTCGTCGACGAGGAGCACGAATCTTCCTACAAACAGGACACGGCCCCACGCTACCACGCACGCGACGTTGCGATAAAGCGAGGACAACTACATTCGTGTCCCGTCGTACTGGGAAGTGCTACGCCATCGTTGGAATCGTACTTGCGGGCGTTCGGAGATCGCGAAGACGCGAAGGGGCGAAGAGAGAAGCGAAGGAAGGAAGTGGATTCAGAAGGAGAGGGCTCAACATTATCTGATTCTCGCCTCTCTCTTCGCGCCTTCGCGTCTTCGCGATCTCCGGCTCATCCGCACCGCCTGCACGAGCTCCCCGCCCGCGTGCACGACCGCCCGATGCCGACGATCGAGGTCGTCGACCTCAAGGAAGTCGCCCGCCTTCGCAAGGGCGTCCACCTGCTCTCGCCGCGGCTCGAGACGCTGCTCAAGCACACGATCGAGCAAGGCCAACAGGCAATTCTTCTTCTGAATCGCCGCGGTTACGCCAACTTCGTCTACAACCCGAGCACGGACGAGCCGGTGACGTGTCGGTTCTGCGACGCGACGATGACTTACCACCGCACCGCCGGCGAGGGGCCGATCGGAGCCCAGTTCGTCAAGGCGTTGCACACCGGCCAACTGCACTGCCACTACTGCCTCGCGGTCGATCCGCTTGACAATGCCGCCAAACGGGCCGGCGGCAATCTGTCGCTCTTCGGACTCGGCACGCAACGTGTCGAGGAAGAGATAACTCGCAAGTTTCCCGACGTTCGATTTGAACGCGTCGACTCCGATTCCATGCGGAACGCGGGCGACTATGAGAAGGTGCTTCGCCGCTTCGCCGCCGGTGACGTTGATGTGCTAATGGGGACGCAGATGATTGCCAAGGGACTCGACTTCCCGAACGTGAGTCTTGTCGGAATTATCAGTGGCGACACGAGTTTGAGCCTGCCCGACTTCCGCGCGGCCGAGCGGACCTTCGCATTGATCACGCAGGTCGCCGGCCGGGCCGGTCGCGGGGACGTGCCGGGGCGGGTCGTGCTGCAGACGTTCCAGCCCTACGACGACACGATTCGGGCTGCGCTTCGCCAGGACTTCGCCGGCTTCGCGACGCGGGAGCTGGAGGCGCGTCGCCAGACGAACCTGCCGCCGTTCGGCCGGATGGTGCGAATTGTCCTGCGAGACCGTGACGAGGAAACGGTGATGACGAAGGCCGCCGCACTGACCGGCGTCTTCACCGACGCCGCCGCCGGCGACACGACGATCGAGGGTCCGATGCCGTGCGCCATCGCCCGCATCGCCGGCTACTTTCGCCAGCAGATCGTCCTCACCGCTGCCACACCCCAGCCGCTGCAACGCACGCTCGCCACCGTCCGCGCCGCCGGGCATCTGTCGCAAAACGACCGCGTCGCCGTCGACGTGGATCCGGTGAGCCTTCTATAGATCTTCGCCTATAGAGCAAGAGTGGCCTGACGGTCGTTCGCAAAAGCTCATCGACTTTGTTGCGTCACCGCCAGATCGCGTAGCCATAGCGTACCGCCGGCGTACATGCCTTCGATCTGCGGGACGAACCGTAGCACGTCGCCCGCGGCGGCCTCGACCGTCACGCCTTCGAAGCGGGCGATCTCCTTGTTCGGGATGACGTACTCCTTCACTTTCGCCATCGAATCGCCGGATTGGTGAAGCACGAACAACTTCGTCGGGCTCTTGCCTTCCCAAAGCCGCACGCGGGCCGAGCCCGTAATCTGGTAGTTGCCGTCTTCCGGTACGATGAACGACAACGCTGCCGTCCGCACGCGGGGCGGTGTGCCGTGGCTAGCTCGTGTGCCGAACTCGAGCGACGCGTCCTTCATCTTCACCTGCGGCTGTCCGCCGAAGCCGTCACTGCTGGCGACCCACTGCGTGCCGCCCCAGACGAGCGGGCGGTAGCTGCCCGCCTCCATCGGCTCGAACGGCCAAACCTGCTCGACCCTCCAGATCGGCACGCCGTCGCTCGACACGACGCTGCCCTCGCTCGACCCTTTCTCCACGCCCTCCCACGCCGGCGGCAGGGCGTAGCGGGTCAACCCGCCGTTTGTCGTAGCGAAGCCCGCGTTGCTCCGATCCAGCGGCAGCACCGCGTCGTGCATCGCCTGTCCCGTAAGCGACTTGTCCGCCGCGTACAGCAGCACCGGCCGCCCCGTCTGCGAAAGCGTGAGCGTCGTCCCATCGAACTCCTCCGCGTTGCCCATCGCGTCCTCCGCCATCAGCTTCGTGCCGAAGGCCGGCAGCTCGATCGTCACGTCCTTTGTCGCCGACCGGTCCGCGTATGCGATCATCACGCCGCGGCCGTTGCGAAGATCCTGAAAGATCGCCAGGTTCCCGCCGATCGGCCGGACGTGGCCGATCGCGTCGCTCAGGCCGATGTGATGATTGAGCACGTTCCACGCCGGCACGAGCGGCGTCGGATAGCTGTACCAGTCCCACAGCATTGTCCCGGGAATCGAGTAGTCCCAGAAGCTCATGCCATGCGTGCCGTAGGCAGTATGAAAGAGCACCGTCTTCTCCTGCCCGTTCACGGTCGCCTCGACCACACTGTTGAAGATCGCGTTCGTACTCTCAGCCGCGGTCAAACTCGTCGCCGCGATCGGTTGATCGACGGCCGTGTTCGTAAAGGCCCAGCCTTCGTTGAACCAGATTTCGATGTGCTCTCCGCCGCCTTCATTCGTGCCGGCTTCATCGAGCATCTGCCGCATTTGCTTGATGCCCGTCGCGTCGATCAACCACCCGGCTTTGTAGTCGTGCCACGACCAGACGTCGATGTTCGACAGATCGCCCTTCGCAAGTAGCCTCGCGTTCGGCCGACTCGGGTTCTTGTAGGTATTGTTCACCATGACGACGGCTTCCGCGTCCGTCTTCTTGATTAGCGCCGCCGTCCGCTCGTTGAACTTCACGTACTCGTCGCCATAGTCGTCCCAATCGTCGAAGCCGGGCTCGTTGCTGATCTCGAAGACGACCGGCTTCCCACGAAAGTTCTCGACCGCCGCGACGATGAAACGGTCCCATGATGTCTCGACCGACAGGTCCTCCCACCGCGGATCGTCCGCCTTCCACCGCATGTCCTTCGGCAGCGGATGACCCTTCTCCATCGCCCACTTGGGCCACCCGTAGAGCGTCACGTGACACGCCACGCCGCGGTCGAAGGCCTGCTGATACTTCTCGTTCTGCCAGTCGTACTGGCCTTCCTCCGGCTCCATGTTGTGCCACTTCTGCTTCGGCCACCACCGCGTCCACCCGAACCCGATTCGCTGAAACTTGTCCAGCACTTCGACCCCGCCGGCGAAGCTTCCGCCGAACCGCTCGTCAAAGTTCCCTTCCTTTGACTCCATCGGAAACGGCAGCGTGGCCAACGGAAACGCACTCGAGTCGATCATCGCGTTCGCCTCATCGATCACAAGAACCTCGCCCAGCGCAAGCCCCCTGAACGCCAGCGGAATCGAATGCTTCACCGCCACCGTCTCGCCCGCCTCAAGCGTCACAGCATCACCCAGATGCCCGTCCCCCATCTGCGCCGCGTTCTCGTAATCCATCGTCCGCCAAACCGGCCGCACCGTCTGCGCCTCATCAATCGCATTGTTGATGTAAGCCACCATCTCTGCCGTCTCGCCCACCTCGAACACGTTCCCCGCCGCCCCGCGATAGCCCGGCAGATTCGTACACGCCACAACGACCTCCACCGCCGCCCGCCCGACGTAGTCCTCCGTCCGCGTCTCGCCCTTCGTCACGGTCATCCCGTCGACCAGCACCGGCTTCTCCTTGGCCCCGCTGATGACAACCATGTAATGCGGCTGCGGCCAAAACCCCGTCGTCGGCACGTCCGCCGGAAACGTCACGCTGTACCGCGTCCACTCGCCATCGACTGCGACGCTCTTGCCGGCCCCCTTCGTCCAAATCCTCTTCGCCTTTTGCGCGACTTCCCGCGCCGTCGGCGGGACCGAGATGCTCACGCGACCCGCCTCGCCGTCGGCTTTGGCCCAGAAACTCACCGTGTAGTTCGCGTCCTTCTCCATCGGAATCGGCGCACTCGCCACCCAGTCGCCATCGATCCGCAACGCGTATCGCCCGCTCCGGGCCTCTTCGGAAAGCGTGACCTTCGTCTTCGCCGCGTCTTCACCGTGCCAGTACAGCAACGCCCCCTCGAACGACCCGTTTCGCAACAAGTTCGTCGGCTCGGCGAAGGCCGGCGAGGTAAGCAGACAAAGCAAGAGCAACGCAATTCGCATCTGCGTGTTGTACCAGATCCTGGCCAGCGCAACTTTCACCAGACGCAGCGCGGCAACAGGCCGAAGCTGACCCGGCGGCCGCGTAACATCCGGCGATGACGCTACTTGACGTGCAGACGGACCCAGGCAATGTGGCGGGCGTGGCGACGGAGGCCCTGCTCGTGCCCTGCGATACTTTCCCGCGTCGGCACCTTGGGCCGGACGCGAAACAGCAGCGGACAATGCTCGATGCGCTCGGCGTCGACTCGATCGACGAACTCATGCGTCAGGCGGTGCCGGAGCAAATTCGGCTTGATCGAGAGCTCGAACTGTCGGGTCTCGGCCGAGGATTGACGGAGTCGGCGGCCTTGGCGCGGCTCCGGGAGATGGCGGCGAAAAACGACGTCCGCCGCAGCCTCATTGGACAGGGGTATGCCGCCACCCGGACGCCGCCGCCGATCCTGCGGAACGTCTTGGAGAACCCCGCGTGGTACACGGCCTACACGCCGTACCAGGCCGAAATCAGTCAAGGTCGGCTCGAGGCGTTGCTGGTCTATCAGCAGATGATCGCCGACCTGACCGCCCTGCCGCTGGCGAACGCGTCGCTCCTCGACGAGGCCACCGCGGCAGCCGAAGCAATGACGATGGCCAAGAGCCTCAAAGGCAAGACCAAGAACACGTTCGTCGTCGCCGCCGACTGTCACCCACAAACCATCGGCGTCGTGAGCACGCGAGCGCGATCGATGGGGATCAAGGTGGAAATGTGGAACACGGAACACGGAATGCGGGATGTTTCGGAGGACTGCTTCGCAATTCTAGTGCAGTACCCGGCGACAGACGGTGCCGTTCGAGACTATACCGAATTAGCTGATGCGGTGCACGAAGCCGGTGGACTTGTAATCGCCGCGACAGATCTTCTTGCGTCGATCCTGCTTCGGCCGGCGGGCGAATGGGGCGCGGACATCGCGATCGGAAACAGTCAGAGGTTCGGCGTGCCGATGGGCTACGGCGGGCCGCACGCGGCTTTCATGGCGTGCCGTGAGGAATACGCACGCCGCATGCCGGGTCGCATTGTCGGTGTCAGTAAAGACGCCCACGGCAACGTCGCCTACCGGCTGACGCTGCAGACGCGGGAACAGCACATTCGTCGCGAGAAGGCGACGAGCAACATCTGCACGGCCCAAGTTCTGCTCGCCGTCATGGCCGGCATGTTCGGCGTCTACCACGGGCCGCAGGGACTGACGCTTATTGCGACACGCGTCCGCACGCTGACGGCCGCTTTGTCGGCAGGAATGCAGCGTCTCGGCCACTTCGTCGGCGATGGTCCGGTCTTCGACACGATTGCCGTTGAGCCGCAGGGCTTGCCGGTGGAGGCGGTGCTGTCGGCAGCGTCAAGCCAAGGTTTCAACCTCCGCGACTTCGGCGACGGCCGGGTCGGCATTACGCTCGACGAGCGCAGCGACGCAGACGAGGTCCGTCGGCTGATCGAGTGTTTTGCCGGCGGCAGCACGTTCCGACTGAACGTCGCCGAACTCGCCGAAGAAGCCGACGCGGCGGCACCACTTGGGTCGCTCGGGCGGAACAGTGACTTTCTCACTCACCCAACGTTTCATCAATACCACAGCGAAGCAGGGTTGACGCGTTACCTGTACTCATTGCAAAGTAAGGACTACTCGCTCGTGCACGGCATGATCCCGCTCGGTTCGTGCACGATGAAGCTGAACGCGACGAGTGAAATGCTGCCCGTAACGTGGCCCGAGTTCGGCGAGCTGCACCCGTACGTTCCGGCCGAACAAGCACGAGGATATGCCGAGATGTTTGCAGACCTGCGGGACTGGCTGGGCGAGCTGACGGGCCTGCCTTCGGTCAGCCTGCAGCCGAACGCGGGCAGTCAGGGCGAGTACGCCGGGCTGCTCGCGATTCGCCGGTACCACCGAAGCCGCGGCAATGAGAACCGGACGATTTGCCTGATACCCGATAGTGCGCACGGCACGAACCCGGCGAGTGCCGTCATCTGCGGCATGAAAGTCGTCGTCGTCAAGACGAGGCCGAACGGCGATGTCGACCTGGACGACCTGACGCGAAAGGCCGACCAGCACGCGGAGAATCTGGCAGCGTTGATGGTCACATACCCGAGCACGCACGGCGTCTTCGAGGCGGAGATTCGCGAGGTCTGCCAAGTCATCCACGACCGCGGCGGGCAGGTTTATATGGATGGCGCAAACATGAACGCCCAGGTCGGCCTTTGCCGGCCGGGCGATTTTGGGGCGGACGTTTGTCACCTGAATCTGCACAAAACTTTCTGCATCCCCCACGGCGGCGGCGGGCCGGGGATGGGGCCGATCTGTGCCAAGCCGCACCTGGGCGACTTCCTGCCGGGCATGCCGACGGACACGGAGGCGAACGCCGTTAGCGCCGCACCGTACGGAAGCCCATCGATCCTGCCGATCAGCTGGATGTACCTTGCAATGATGGGCCCGGCCGGTCTGCGACGGGCAAGCGAAGTTGCGATTCTCAACGCCAACTACATGGCGAAACGACTTGAAGGCAACTTTGACGTTCTGTTCGTTGGAACGAGTGGTCGCGTCGCACACGAATTTGTCGTCGACTGCCGCCCCTTTGAGAAGGCGGCGGATGTGACCGTCGAGGACGTCGCCAAGCGGTTGATCGATTATGGTTTTCACGCTCCGACAATGAGTTGGCCGGTCCCGGGGACGCTGATGATCGAGCCGACGGAGAGCGAAGATCTGGCCGAGCTCGACCGCTTTTGCGACGCGATGCTGGCGATTCGCGAGGAGATACGAAAGATTGAGCAAGGTGGTTGGCCGAGCGACGACAACCCGTTGCACAACGCCCCGCACACGGCGGCGGCGGTCACGGCCGACGAGTGGCAGCGTCCGTACTCGCGTCAGGTTGCGGCATACCCGGTGAAGTCGCTCAGGGCGAACAAGTTTTGGCCCAGCATCGGTCGGATCGACAACGTCTACGGCGACCGCAACTTGCAATGCAGCTGCCCGCCGATGTCGCAGTACGAGTAGGCGTCAGGCCTTCACGACATTGCCGCCGAAGCCGTTCATGGCATTGCGGGTATCCACGATCAGCTTCGCGTTCTCCGCAAGGGCCTTCCAGTCGACGGCCGAGTGATTCGTCGCGACGAGCACGCAATCGTACGACTTGATGGATTTGTCGCTCATCGCGACGCTCTCCTTCTCAATGTTGTAATGACGCATCTGGTGCGTTCGCGGCACGTTCGGATCGTGATAATCGACCTCCGCCCCAAGCTTCTCCAGTCGCTCGATCAACTCGAATGCCGGCGATTCCCGCACGTCGTCGACGTCCGGCTTGTACGCAAGTCCCAGCACAAGCACGCGACTACCGCGGACGGCCTTGCCGGCTTCGTTGAGTGCAAGCATCACCTTCTCGACGACGTGCGACGGCATTGAGCGGTTCACTTCGCCCGCGAGCTCAATGAAGCGTGTCGCGTGGCCGTACTCGCGGGCTTTCCACGTCAGGTAGTACGGGTCGATCGGAATGCAGTGTCCGCCGAGACCCGGGCCGGGGTAGAATGCTTGGAAGCCGAAAGGCTTTGTCTTTGCGGCTTCGACGACCTGCCAGATGTCGATCTCCATCGCGTCGAGGACGACTTTCATCTCGTTGACAAGGGCGATGTTGACGGCTCTGTAGATGTTCTCGAGAAGTTTTGCCGACTCGGCAACTTCGGCACTTGGCACGCGGATAATTTCAGCCCGAATCGCCTTCTGATAAAGAGCAGCCGCCAGCTTGCCGCTCTGGTCTTCGAGGCCGCCGACGAGTTTGGGGATGGTGGACGTCGAATGTGTGGCGCTGCCAGGGTCTTCGCGTTCGGGCGAGTATGCGATGAAGACGTCCTTGCCACTTGTAAAGCCGAGTGCGCGGAAGCGGGGTTCGAAGACTTCTCGCGTCGTTCGCGGGTACGTGCTCGACTCGAGAACCGCCAGCTGTCCGGGCCTCAACGTCGCGGCAATGTCTTCGGCGGATTGTTCGACGTACGACAGGTCCGGTTCCAGATGGTTGCCGAGCGGCGTTGGGACGCAGACCAGGACGACGTCGCATTCGCCGAGCCGGCCGTGGTCCGCGGTGGCGTCGAAGCGGTTGCCGAGCATGTCGGCGACGAGCGTCGTGCCGAGGTGTCGGAGGTAGTTCTCGCCGCGGTGCAGTGCTTCGATCTTCGCCGGATCTTTGTCGAAGCCGAGGACGCAAAAGCCGGCGGCGTGGAAGGCGGCGAGCAGCGGCAGGCCAACGTAGCCGAGGCCGATGACGCCGACGGTGGCCGTGGCGGATTCGATCTTCTCGGCAAGACGTTCGGCTGGCGTCATCGTGGGCAAGGTACGGAGGCGTCGCAGGATCGTCACGTCCGACGATCGCTGGCGCGCCGCGAGTGTCGCGGTTGCAGGTGACCTTCGCTGGCCGTAGTCTGCCGGTCGCCACAGGTGCCGGCGTCTTCGGGCGTCGGTGAAAAGGGAAGCGAGGTGAGGCTATACGCCGATTCCTCCGCGGTCGCGCCGCCGTGACGGACGCGGCCGACTCCACACGCCACTGTCGAGCCATCGACGGGAAGGCGGAGTCGGTCGATCGCCCGAAGCCGGAAGACCTGCCTGTTGCCGGCCCGCGTTGTCGGGCCGGCGTGTCGTTGCGGCGTAAGCCGGAGCGGTTGGCGAAGTTTCCGCGGGTTCCTCGCGAAGGGAGCCGGCGGCGGTCGCCCGCCTTGCGTGCGCGGCCGCTGTCCTCCTGCCGCTGATGCCCGCTGCGTGTGTCTTCCGGTGCCCCCGCGAAGGGGCAGGAGAAATTTGTGACTGTTCCCAAGATTTTCGCGGCTTCGGCCGCCCTCGTCTCGCCCGCCTTCGGGCAGGTCATTATGCCCTCGTTCGTCGCGAACTATGAAGCCGGCTTGAACGTGCCGGCGGGCTTCGACGATTCGTCGTTCGCCTTGGCCGACGACGGCAACGTGGTCAGCCTCGGCCAATGGTCGGACGATCCGACGACCGGTGACGGCGACCCGGTCGGCCTGGTGCTCGGCTTCGACACGCCGCTGGCGAATGTGCCGGGTGCATTTCTCGAGGTCGGCGGCAACGCCTTCTCCTTCGGCGACCAGACGTTTCGCGAGCCGGCGTTCGTCGAAGTCGCTGTTGAATCCAGCGGCGTCGCGAGCGTCGACGGCTGGCGAGACGAGACCTTTTTCCTGCTCGCCGCCGACAACTATGGAGCGCTCGCCGCCGACCCGCGGGTCGCGCCGGCATCGCTCGGGTTCCAGTATCCGACGGAGCCGTGGTACGGCAATCCAATTTGGAGCGGCGATGTCAGCGGCTACGCCGACAGCACCGTCGGCGGCGATCGCATGTTCCTCGACCGTGCGATTGATCTAGCCGGCAACGGCGTGTCGCTGTCGCAGGGCGTCAGCTACGTCCGCCTGCGGACCGTCAGCGACGACGACCTGGGCGTCTTCGGACCGGTGTCGGCAGAAATCGACTTCGTCCGTTTTGTCGTACCGGAGCCGGCGGCGGTTTCGATCGTCGCGGCGGTCGGGGGCCTGTTGCTGCGGAGGCGGCGATGAGGCGAGGCGGCTTCACGCTGGTCGAGCTGCTCGTCGTTGTCGGGATCATCGCGGTGCTGATCGGGATCCTGCTGCCGGCGCTCGCGTCGGCGCGTGAGTCCGGTCGGCAGGTCGTTTGCGGATCGAACGCGAAGCAGTTGCACGGGGCCGTCGTCGGGTACTCGCTCGACCACGTCGGCCGCGCTCCGCCGGGCGCGGCCGGCTTTTTCCTGCCGCCGCCTCGAACGGCGGAGTCGAACCTGCGTCGTTGGCATGGCGAGCGGGACGATGACGACGACGCCTTCGACCCGAGCCGCGGCGCGATCACGCCGTACCTCGGCGACGAGTCGGCCAGCGTTGGCGTCCGTCGTTGCCCCTCCTTCGCCACCGTCGCCGGCGACGTGTTGGCGGTGGCGGGCCAGATGGCCAACTTCGAACGCGGCACCGGCGGCTACGGCTACAACAACGCCTTCCTCGGCACCGATGAGCCGGGCGATGCGTCGTCGGAGCTGGGGGCGAAGCTCGTCTGGTTCGCTGACCCGGTTGCCACCGCGGCTTTCGCGGATGCGGCCTTCGAGCGGCCGGGCGGCGGCCTGATCGAGTACAGCTTCCTGGATCCGGACACGGGGGTCTTGCCGACGACGCACTATCGGCATCGGGAGCGAGCAACGGTGGCCTGGCTCGACGGGCACGTCGCGGCGAGGAAGGCCGAGCCCGAGTTGCCGGCGAACGGACTCGGTTTCGTCGGCACGGGGACCGTGTTACTAGATCGGCAGTAGCTGTCTTCGTACAAGAAACAGCTTGATAGTTACGTCTGCTGCAATCGAAGTAATTTCCGTTGGGGAACCGACATCGGCAGCTTTTCCACTGCATCAGGATCAGCCCATCGCATCCCGTCGGGCGGAGCGTGATTCTTCACTGCCAGGTCGAGTAGGCGGAACGCATAACGGCGGTGCGTGAGCGCATGGCGAAGTTCGCCCGTCGGCGTGTAATTGCCGGCTACGGGTGGCGGCGAACCCGGCGGACGAGTGGGCAGCTGCCATAGACCGGCCCAACGGCCGGTGGGCGGGCGTTTCTCGACTAGCACCGCATCGCCCTGGCGAACGCGGAAGACGTTGCGGTGGACGATCAGTGTTGTCTTTGCCTGCTTCGGCGGCGGGATAGAGTCCTGAAGATTCGCCTCCTTCGCCTTGCAGTGCTCAGCGATCGGGCAGAGCAGACAGTGCGGCAAGCGCGGCAGGCAGACGGTCGCGCCGAGCTCCATGAGCGAACTGTTGAAATCGCCGGGGCGGGTCGGATCTACCAGCGCTTCAGACCGTTGCCATAAATGCTTCTGCACGGCGGGCGTGGCAGGATCGGCTTCTATGGCGTCGAGTCGCGTGATGACGCGGGCGACGTTGCCGTCGACGATCGGTTCGGGCAGATCAAGGGCGATGCTTGCGATGGCACCGGCGGTGTAGGGGCCGACGCCCGGAAGCTTTCGCAGGAGGTGGACGTCCCGTGGCAACACGCCGTCATGTTCATTCATGATAACGCGGGCGGCGGCTTGCAGATTGCGCGCCCGGCGATAGTAGCCGAGGCCTTGCCAGAGACCGAGGACTTCCTGCTCGTCGGCATCGGCGAGAGCGGCAAAGTCGGGCAGCTTTTCTACAAAACGGTCGAAGTATGGAACGACGGCCGCGACCCGCGTCTGTTGCAGCATCGCTTCGCTGACGAAGACGCGGTACGGCGTCCGTCCGGCGTTTCGCCAGGGCAGGTCGCGGGCGTGCACGTCGTACCACGCGAGCAGCCGCCGACGGAGGTCGGCGGCTGCGAGGGTTCCGGCGGCGGGCTTGGTCAAACCTGCTGGTAACGGTAGTAGTTGCGGATGTTCCGCTTGTAATAGCCACCCGCGCGGGCCTGGACGCCGTTGAGGATGATGCCCAGGTGCTCGACGTTGAGCGACGCGAGCGAATCTTGGAGTCGCCCGAGCAGGCCGCGACTGCTCTTGGCGGCGCGAACGACGCTGACGACGCCGTCGACCTGCGGCGCCATCGCGCTCGTCTCGCTGGTGAACAGGATCGGACCGCTGTCGAAGATGATCACGTCGTACGACTCCAGCGCCCGATCGAGCACGTCGGCGAAGTTGCTGCCCTCGATCAGCTCCGTCACATTGTGCGGCCGCGGGCCGGCGGGCAGGACGTGGAGATTCGGGACCTGCTCGTACGGAAAAGCAGCTTCCTCGAGAAGATCGGCATCTTCGAGGCAAGCGGCGAGGCCTTGGCTGTTGTCGATGGCAAAGATCTCGTGCAGGCGTGGCCGACGGAAGTTGGCGTCGACGAGCAGCGTCCGGCGGCCGTTGAGGGCAAGGCCGGCGGCGAGGTTGCAGGCGATCGTCGTCTTGCCGTCGCCCGGCTGTGGGCCGGTGACGAGGATGCTTCGGGTCGTCTCGAGCGGCGCAATGCGGGCGAGGCGGCCGCGGGCGGTGCGGAATTGCTCGGCCGTCATCGAGTGCGGACTGTGCGCGATCGACAGCTCCAACGGCTTGTCCGGCCCGCTCGAGTGCGGATCGTCGTTCTCGTCAGGAATGCTGCCGAGCACGGGCATGGGCACGGCGGTCCCGCTACTGGCGGCCACACGGGCGATGTCTCGCGGGCTGCGGACGCTCGTGTCGAGAACCTCCCGCAGGAACGCCAGCCCGACCGCGAGGCCGACTCCGGCGAGCAGACATCCGGCGACGGTCAGCGGAAGCTTCGGCCACGACGGGCTCGACGGCCGCGTCGGCTGGTCGGCCCAAGCGAGCGGGACATAAGGCTGAATCGCCGCTTCGCGCTTCATCAGCTCGAGCTCTTCCTCGTTCGCGGCGAGCCGACGCTGCAGCTCGCGACGCTTTTCGTCGAGCTCGGCAATGAGGGCCGAGTTGCTGGCGAGCTCTTCGAGGCGATCGTCGAGAACACGAATCCGCTCGGCAGCGTCGGCGGCGGCCCGCTCGGCCTGTTCGAGCTTGGCTTCGAGCTGCTGGACGACGGTGCCACGGGCCTGAGCTCGCGCGTCCGCCTCGATGTCGGCAGCGCGGCGGCGGGCGGCTTCGAGCCGCTCGCCGGCCTGCTGGAGCTGCTGGCTGTTTTCGCCGGCGGTCAGACGCAGCTCCTCGTAGAACGATTCGAGCTGGAACACGCGGTTGCGAAGCTGCGCGACTTGGACGTTCTGGCTGACAATTTCTTCGATCGCCGCGGGGTCGGCACCACGCTGAATGGCGGCGCGGGCGTCGGCGAGCTCCGTCCGAAGCGCTGCTGCCTCCTGCTCGGCGACGCGGCGGATGTCGTTGAGGTTGCTCAGCTCCATCCGCGTTGCCCAGGCTGTCCCGCCGTCGCCGCCCTGGCTGTCCTGACGTGCCTGACGGATCTCGGCCTGCAGGTTGCGGAGTTCGATCTGCCGGCCGCGGATGAGGCGTTCGCTCTCGGTGATGTCGAACGTCGAGCGCTGGCCGCCCTCGAGTTCGAGCTGCTTGATCCGCGTGTTGACCATGTGGGTCAGGATGTCGGCCGCTTCCTTGCCGTCGTCGGCGTCGAAGGAGACGCGGATGTACTGGCTGCCGCGTTGCGGAGTGGCGCTGAAGTTTTCCTGCAGCGCTTCCTTGGCCTCGATGACTTCGAGGCCGCCGCTGCCGTCGCCGGCGACGCGGCGAAGCCATTCGCTCTCGCGGATCGGGCCTTCGGTCTCCTGCAGAAGCTGCGTGCGGAGCTGATCGCTTTGCAGGCTGAAGACGGCGTTGAGCATGCGCGTCTCGAGACTTTCGCCGGGCCGGAAGAAGCGACGATTCCGCTCCTCGAGCGGGTCGAAGCCCTCGGCGTCACGCAGCAGCAGCTGGCCGGTGGCGGTGTAGGTGAGCTGGTGCTTCTTGAGGTACTCGTTGAGACCGAAGCCGGCCGCACCGCTGAGCACGGCGGCCAGCAGGATGAGCCAGAGATTCTCGCGGAGGACGCGGGCGATGTCCGTGCCGGTCAAGCCGCCGCTACCACCACCGCCGGGCTGGCCGGGGATGCTGAGCGGGTGCGAGATCGTCGGCAGCGACGCACCGACCATGCTCGGCCCGGCGTAGCGGGAGGCGTGGCCGTTGGTGCCGCGCGGGGCCTCGACCTGATCGTCAGGAATGCGGCTCGGTAGCGTCTGCGGCAACGTCGTCATGGGTCGTCCGGGCTGGTTCGGGTGGTTGGAGGAAGGGAAACTTTGGCGGCTGGCGGGACTGGTCCGTCACGTTCGTCGGGGATCGGCAGGCAACGTCTTAGCCGAAAGCATCGCCGGTTGCGCTAGCAACGGGTTCAGGCGGTGCCGACGGGGCAGCATGCGCCGCCCTACGCCCGCCGAGGCGTCCGTACCGACTACCGGACGCGGCGGCGAACATCCGTGTGCCGCCGATAACTCGCCTGCCGCTCCTACGACGCCGGGGCCGCATCCGGTTCACTCTCGACGGGCGCGGCCAACTCGATCCGGCTCAGGACCTCCGTCAGCCGACGCCGCGTCGCGGGATCCGTCGGCGCCCGCTGCTCGGCGTCGTCGGCCCGCACGTCCAGCACCTGCAGGCCGGTCGCGACGGACTCCCGTGCCGCCCGCGTCTCGCCGGCCGCTTCGAGGGCGACGGCGAGGTGGTAGTACAGTTCGGGCAGCGGCTCGCCGTCGCGCTCGCTGGAGGCGCGGGCGGCCCGCAGGTCACGGATCGCCGCCTCGAGCAGGTCCTGATCGTCCGTCGCCAATGCAAGGTTGACGCGGGCCCAGGCGTGCGTGTCGATGACGTTCACGTTCGGATCACCGCCGGTGCGGTCGGCGACGTCGCGGACGGCATCGGCGGCAATCTTGCCGAAGGCCTCGGCCTCTTCGAAGCTCTTGCGTGCCGCGGCGTCTTCGCCGAGATCTCTCTCGGCCAAGCCGCGGAGCGTCAGGGCGTAGGCGATGTTGTTGGCCCCGGCGACGCTGTCCGGCTGCGTGTCGAGCATCGAGCGGAACGCGGCGACGGCCTCTTCGAGATTCGGCGGATCCGCCTGCAGGTGCAGCGTGCCGGCCTGCAGGTCGAGCCGCGCCGCCTGCGAGCGGCTGAGTCGGCCGGCCGCCTGAAGCGAGGCGCGGACCTGCTCCGTCAGCTCGATCGCACGCGATGTGTCACCGGATTGGCCGAAGATGGTCGCGGCGATGGCGGCCGCCTGCGGGTCGATCGGATCCGCCTCGACGCCGTCGCGGACCAGGCTGTAGCCGAAGGCGGCGTCGAGTCGCTTGGCCGCCTCGACGGCGACATTGCCGGCGACACGCGGACCGGCCGAGGCCATAGCGGCGTCGAAAGAGGCCTTGAACGATGCCTCGGCATCGCGGCGTTGACCCGCGCGGGCGAGGGCCTCGGCACGACGCCGTTGCAGCCACCAAGGCAGCTGGCCGGCGGAGCTGCCGTTTTCCAGGCGACGGGCAAAGCCGTCAATCTGCCGCAACGCTTCCTCCGTTCGGCCGGCACGCAGCAGAAGGTCGAGGTACGTGTTGACCAGCGCCGGCACACGCGCCGCGGCCGTGTCGACACGCGGGTCGCCCGTCGGCGGAACTGCGCCGGTGGCGAAGGCGAAGGACTGTTCCACCGCCAGTCGGCCGAGGTCGACGGCTTCGTTGCGACGGTCGCGGTCCATTTCCATCCGCGCCCGCGTCATCAGGAGCAGTGGATTCTCACCCGTCGCCGGCCCGCCACGCAGAATCCGGTCGGCGGCGGCGTAGTCGGGCGGGCTCTTGGCGAGGTCCATCCGCGCCAGCGACAGCCGCGCCCGCACGTCGTCCGGGAAACGCTCCAGCAGGCGACGCAAGGCGGTCGCGGCACTATCGCGGTTGCCGCGTGCCTGCTCGATCTGGCTCAAGTCGCGTAGCGCACCGCGGCCGATTTCGCCGCCGGCATCGGCGGCGGCGGCGCGGTCCATCAGCTCCGCCGCACGCTCGAGGTCCGGCTCGTCGCGGTTCGCCATCGCCTGGCCCAGCAGCACGAGCGACTGGGCGTCTTCCTGATCATCGAGCAACGCCACTGCCCGGTCCGCCTCGCCGACGCGGAGCTCCGCGACGGCTGCGGCACGACGGGCGGCGGCACCGATGTCGTCCGTGTCCGCAATGAGCGCACGCACGTCCTCCAGCAGAGCTTCGCCCTCCGCGGACTCGGTCGCACCGGCGGCACGGCCGGCGAGGAGGACGATCTGTCGATCGACGACGCCGGGCAGATCCTCATAGCCGCGGAGCACTTCGACGGCCTCCTGCGCCCGACCCTGCTGCGCCAGGAGACGCGACAGCATCGCGAGGCCGGCGGCCTGCATCTGTCGGTCCTGCACGGTCGGCGTCGCGAGATAACGACGCACGACGGCCTCGGCCTGCGGGAACTCGCCGAGGCTCGAGTAGAAATCGGTCGCGGCGGCGACGACACGGGGGTCGTCGATCATCGACGCCTCGTCACTCGGCGTCGTGACCCGCTCCATGATCGGCCGGGCGGCGGCGACGGCTTCGTCACCGGCGGCGAGCGACGAACGGGCAAGCAACGCGTACAGACGTCCGTCGTCGGGGAAACGCGTGACTGCTTCGCGAGCGGCGTCGGCGGCCTCGCGACGAAGCGCGGTCGCGTCCTCACCTCGCTGCGTCGCGGCTTCGGCGGCGACGACGAGTGACTCGATCAGGCCGCCGTGTGCGGCAGGCACGTCCGGCGTCGCGGCGACGGCGTCGCGGCGGGCCTGCAGGATCTGCGACGGGTCGCTGAAGCGCAACGCGTACTGCTCCGACGCCTGCCGGAGCAGCGCGTTGTTCGGCTGCAAACGAAGGCCTCGCTCGATCAGCTCGCCGGCCTCGCGGGCGCGGCCGGCGGCGGCGAGGGCGTCAACGGCGACCGAGAGCGTCCGCACGTCGTCCGGCCGAAGCTCAACCGCGGCCAACGCGGGCGCGACGGCGGCGGCGGGTTGCTCGTTGAGGCGGAGCGTCCGGGCGAACAGCGACTGTGCCGCGGCCGAACGCGGGTGCTGCTGGGCAAGCCGGCGGGCCGGGTCGAGCGCTTCCTCCGTATCACCGCGGGCCAGTTGCAGACGAACGGCGTACGTGCGGCCGCCAAGTCCGTCGCCGGGCGACTCACGAAGCCGCTCGGCGACCTGCTCGGCATCGTCGAGCCGATCGGCAGCGACGAGAAGCTCGAAGAGCAGTTCGCCCGCGTCCGGCGTCGCCTGCCCGTCGGCCTGCAGCTTGATCGCCTCGTCCAGCAGCCGATCGGCTTCCTGCACGTCGCGACGCTGCTGTGCCACCTGCGCAGAGGCCAACGCACGACGCATCGGGTCTTGGATGCTCTCGATGACCGCATCGACGCCGCGGTCGAAGCGGTCGAGCATCGCGACGGCCCGCGGGTCGTCGCTGCTGCGGAGCAGTGCGGCCGCCTCCTCCTGCCGATTCATCCGGGCCAGCACGCCGGCCTCTTGCAGGAGCATCAGCGGATCGTCCGGCGAATCATCGCGAAGACGACGCACAAGACGCAACGCCAGGTCGTCGTCCCCCACTCCGATCGCAGCCTGCAACTTGCGGCGGCGATCCAGGTCCGTCGTCTCCGGCAACGCCGCGACGGCCGCAGCGCGATCGTCTTCGGGAGCGAGCTGGGCCTTCGTCGTCACCGCCCACTGCCGGACGTCGTCGCCGACGTCGCGGGCGGGCTCGAGCAGGCGGTCGAGCAAGGCGATCGCCTGGTCGTTGCGGTCGGTTCGGCGGTAAAGCGTCACCAGCCGCTCGACCTCCGTCAGGTTTCCGCCGAGATCGACGGCTTCGCTGAGGTAGCCCATCTCCGCGCCGGTCTGGTTGAGGTCGCGATTGGCCTCGGCGAGCAGACGGAGCAAGCGTAGCTGCTCCCGCCGTGCGCCCGGGCCGGCGAACTGCCGCGTCCGCTCGAGGGCCGAGGAGAGCTTGGCTTGGCCCTGATCGGATCGGCCTTGCGCGATGAGCAGCTGGCCCTCGACACGCTCACTCTGGTAATTGTCGCGCAGGCCGGCCGTCGTGGCGGTGGTTCGGTAGCGCTCGAACGACTGCCGGGCTTCTTCGAGAAGCGAGCGACGTTCTGCCGAATTGTCGGTGGCGCGGCGTGCGTCGAGAAGGAAGTCGGAGAGGTATAGATTCGCCATCAGCCGGTTGCGGCGGAAGGTGGAACCTTCGAATCCGTACAGCGTCGGGACGGCCTCTTCGTCGAGCTCGACAGTGCCGCGAACGACCTCAAGAGCTTCCGTCGCACGGTTCGACTCGGAGAGCAGCCGGCCCAGCAGAAGCGCGGCGTCGAGGTCGTAAGGCCGCGCAGCCAGCAGGTCACGCAGGTCCTGCTCGGCACCTTCGCGGTCGCCGAAGAGCTGCTTGGCAGTGGCGAGCGCGTTGTAGACCTCGCGGAAGGGCCGGGTGTCGGCGTCACGTTGGACGTCGAGGGCGGCCTTGGCGTCTTCGAGGTCCGCCAGCGTCTGAGCCCGGGCCGGCTCCATCATCTCCTGTGCCGCCGCGTTCGCCGCGGCCGTGTCCTGCGGTCGACCCGCGTCGCGATCGGCCCGCAGCAGCTCCTGGGCACGCTGCCGGGCGGCGATTTCGCTGATGCCGAGCCGCGCCTGGGCGACGTTCATCAGCAGCTCGGCGGTGTCCGTCGGATACTCCTCGCGTGGCGTGTGGTTCCGGGCGGCCGTCGCGACGGCTTCGAGGGTCGCCTGCGCTTCCTCGAGCAACGCTTCGGCCGCTTCGGGATCCGACTCGGCGGACAGCCGCGTCAGCAGGTCACGCGAGTAGGCCTCCAGCCCCGTGCCGTTGATCGGCGTGGCGGGCAGCCGTTCGAGCAGCGTCGCGCGGGCGGCCTCGACCTCCTCGGTCGGGATCTGCTCGCCGGCCGTCGCCGCAAGATTCAAGGTCGCTGCCGCGTGGAAGATCGCGGCTTCGTTGTCGTCCGGAATCTGCGCCAGCACGAGTGCGGCCTTCTCGCGGACCTCACGCGTCTCGGCCGACGGGATCGGCCGCAGGAAAGTCGGCGACTCCGCGTGGAAGCGCATCAACCGCCGCGCGACCGGGGCATTGCTCGGGTCGCGACTGACGAGTTCGTTCAGGCCGCCGGCGGCGCGGGCGAGTTGTTCATCGCCCTCGTCCGGGTCGGACGTGAGGTGCATGACGGCTTCGACGCCGCGGAGCTGGTACTGCGGGTCGCTGGTCCCGCGGTAGGCCTTGTTCCACTGGCCGGCGGCGCGCTGCCAATCGCCCTGCTGCTCATAGGCCTCGGCGCGTTCTGCGGCGCGTTCGGGGTTGTCGCGGACGTACCGCGCAGCGAAGTACGCCCCGAGGCCGGCCACGGCGAGGCCGACGAAGAGCGCGATGATCAGGTTCGTGTTGAGCCGTCGTCTGCGAGCCATGCGGTGGATTCGGCAGCCGCGCGAACGCGGCGGGTGGTGGTGGTTCGAACGCGGGTGGTGATCCCACAGCCCCCGTCGCCCCGGTCGGCCATGCCCGACCGGGAAGGATTGGAAGACAAGTCTACAACGCCGCAGCCGACTTGTCGGCTACGGCAACCTCGTCGGACGTCGCGGCGTCCCGCGTGTCGGCATCGAGACTTGTCACTTCGTCCCAGTCCGGCAGCCGCTGCTCGATCGCCGGAAGCACGTCGGACAGGAAATTGTCGAAGCTCGTCATCGCCCACGCGTTGCGGTCGCCCGTCGGGTCGAGCTGGTCCGTCGGCAGCTGCACCATGACCTCGATCTTGGCGAAGTAAGCGTGCGTCTCGAACAAGTTCTGAAGACGCTTGCGGACGCCGATGATCGCGTCGTGCTCGTAGTCGCCGTTGACCTGGAAGAAGTAAGCGACGCCCTGCGTCATCGGCCGGGCGTTGTTGCGCGTGTCCTGGAACTCGCGATAACTCGTCTGAATCTGCCGGGACTCGCTCGCGTCGACCTCCCCGGCGTCGGGATTGGCCCGGATCGTCAGGATCGGCTCGTCGCGGATCGCCATCTCGAAGCCGGCCCCGAGCATGCAGCGGTCCGGCACGTGGGGCACCGTGTCGACGCTGCCGGTGTAGTACGCGACGTGCAGGCTGACCACGCTCGTCGGGCTGGCGGTGTAGACCTCGTTCAGCAGCTTCCGCTCCGCATCGCGGCGTAATTCAGTCGTGTCGGCATCTTCGAGAAGCTCCAGCGTCGCCTGCGAGGCGTGTCGGGTGTCGACGTACTGCCGGCTGATGTAGTCGGTCGTGCCGAGCTCGTCCTCGATCTCTTCCGACAGGCGATGATCGTTCACGGCAAGCCAAGGCCCGATCTCGAGCGGGATCGACCGAATCGGCTCCCGCGGCGGGACGGCGGCCTTACGGAAGTTGAGCTTCATGTAGCTCGCCGTGAAGTTCAAGCCGACCGCGGCGACGCCCAGGATCGTGGCGACGAGGAGGAAGGCCCGCAGCGGACGGCGAGAATCAGTAACAGGTGGAGGCGTGGCGTCAGGCATGGTGCAATCTCCCGGCAGAGGACCCATGCGCCGTGGCGTCATCAGTCGCAGCGTCGTCCTCTTCGACGTACAGGTTGTCCAACACCCAGCCGACGCCGACGAGCAGGAAGAAGGCCGGCACGAGCATGACCAGGCCCGCCATCTTGTGCGTGAACCCCTCGGCGACGGCCTCGGAGACGTAGACGTAGGCCACGCCCATGCCGGCGACGCGGCCGACGTTGCAGAGAATCGCGATCGGCACGGCGGCGACGACGATCACCAGCCGCTGCCAAAGCGGACGGTCGGGCCCGAAGATGAAAGCGATCGCAGCGCCGACCGTCAGGAATGTCATCAGCGACCGCATCCCGGCACAGGCCTCGGCCACGTTTAGGACGTGCGGCATGCCCATCTCGTTGTGGATGACGATCTGCGTGCCCTCGACGCTCGTGTCGATCATGCAGAGGTTCATCACGACCACCGCCACCTCGGCCGCCAGGTACTGCAGCGGCATGGCGACCTTGCTGTAGACCAGCGAGGGCCACGGGATGGCGAAGGTGAGGAACAGGATCGGGAACCAGACGATCTTCATGATCCGCCAGCCGCCGATGGTGAGGGTCGCACCGAAGATGGCCAGGACCATGCCGAGCATCTGCAGGAACGTGTTCTGCCCCGGCCAGATGCCGTAGCCCGTCAGAAAGACGCCGGCCACGAGCGTCGCGACGCCCCAGTCGAACAGCATCACCAGCAGGCCCAGGATCGCCACGCCGAGGCAGGCCGACGAGACGTAGCCGGACGGCACGGGGCCGAGCAGGCTGGTGACCACCGCGAAGAACTGCCAGCCGGCAATGCCGCAGATCAGGAACAGGCCGCCCAGCATCATCCGCGGTCGGCCGACGTTGCCGCGGACGCTCGTCACGACGACTTCGGACGCCGCCGCGAGGAACCCGATCGCCGCCACCGGCAACGCCAGCGAGAGCCAGCTCGGCGGCGGATTCATCGTCCGGCCGAACAGCCACGCCATCGATGCCACGACCGCGACCACCGACCCGCCCGCGAGCAGCCAGGGCCACCGCGAGGCGGGCAGGACCGGGTCGATCGACGCGGCGCGAAGATCGTCGCGACGCAGGTAGAGGTAGTAGATGCCGATAATCGGTACGAGCGTCGAGTGCGCCCACTCGCCGCTGTCCTGGCCGTAGAAGAGGTTGGTCTTTGCCCAGATCCAGGCGAGGTTGCGCCAGTAGAGGGCGACAACGAGCAGCCCGATGCCGAGCACGGCCGCCCAGGCGAACCGCGTCCATCGGCCGGCGGAGGAAGCAGGAACAGGCGTGGCGTGCAGCGTCGTCAAGGTCGTCTCCTCCGCCGTAGGTCGGCCCGCGGGTCCGTCGACTGTACCGCGCGGAGGCGTTCTACGTCGGAACCTTCGCCGCGGTGCGCGCCGGCGCACGCAAACGCCCCGGACGGAGCGTTCGGGGCGGCGAAGATGTCGTGACGCGTGGCAGCCGGCGAATCAGAACTGGTTCTGCCGGTCGCGAGCGAAGTTGCGGTCGTAGAGGAAGCCGAAGCCGTAGCTGACGCGGAAGCCGTTGCGGAGCGCCGCCAGGAACGGTGCCGGGAAGTTCGTGCCGACCATGATCATGTCATCCGGCTCGACATAGATGTCCGGATCTTTGCCCTGCATGATGTTGAACAGGTTGACGCGGACGAAGAAGTCGGCGTCGCCGACCTTGCGGACCAGCTGCGTCCGCTGCGGGATGGCGACCGGATTAAACCCGCGGGCGGCGACGATCGCCCGCTTGAGCGTGACGCGGTTGTTCGGGTCGATCCCGAAGACGCCGGTCACGGCCGCCTGGCCGCCGACGTAGTAGTTGCCGCTGATGTTGGCACCGATGAAGACCGTGTCCCGCGGGCGGATGACGACGTTGAACTTGAGTTGTCCTTCGAGCAGCTCCTTCATCGGCACGCGGATGACCGTCCGGTCCGTCGGCTCGGCCGGGGGCTCGAAGTCGAACGAATCCTGGCTGAACCCGCCGGCCTGATCGGCCTGGGCGAAGACCGCAGCGTCGTCCGTGTCGAGCCGGCCCTGCGGCGCGAGCGGGTCGTCCTCGCCGGGCGGAAGCTGGCCGTCGTTGGGATTGCCCCTCGGCGGCTGGTTGAACTGCACCGGACGCGGCTCGAGCGCGTCGGGCCGAATGATGTAGGCGTACTCGTCGACCGCGGCGACGCTCGTCGTCACGCCGGCAAGCGCGACCGCGTCGAGCATGCGGAAGTCCGGCCGCCCGATCAGGTACTGCGCCGGTCGACCGACCGCCTGGCCGAGGATCGTGAACGTGCGGTTGGTCTTGGTGAAGGCAAGCACGTTCGCCCGCGCTACGCCCGCCCGCAGGATGCCGGCCCGGACGTACGCCTCTTCGACCGCATCGGCGACTTGACCCTCGGTGAGGCCCTCGACCGGCAGCGGCTCGTCGATGTCCGGCAGGTTGACGAAGCCGGTGCTCGTGACTTCGAACGCGTCGGCAAACTGCTGGCCGGCGTTGGGGAAGTCGTTGATGCTGATCCGCAGCTGATCGCCCGGGCCGATGACGTAGTCGGCGGTGATGATCTCCAAATCCTCGGCTCGCACGTCGCGGGCGGAGGCGAAGCGGGACTGGTCCGGCGCGACTTCGCCCAGGTCGATGCCGTCGAGAATGACCTGGACCGCCGGGGTGGCCGAGCCGTCGGGTTGGAGCTGGTTCTGCTTCTTGGGATCCGTGGTGACGGTCGGATCGAGGAAGCTGGAAACTTCGCAGCCGGCTCCGAGGGCGAGCAGCAACGCAGGCGCAGCGGCATACGCGGCGGCGGCGAGGAGTCGCGCGACGCGGGGGCGTCGACGGACGACGGGCGGGCGGTTCGCGTGCGGCAGGTTCACGGTCGGCACTCGGCGAGTCCTGGGAAGGCGGAATCAGTCGCGACGGCCGGTTGCCGTCACGCGCGGGCGGACAGTGTTGCGGCCTCGGCCTCGCCCCGCAACCCGGCGCGGCGGCAAGCCGAGTCAAACCGCAATCGGCCCGACCCACACGACCCGTATCGACCCGTCGCCGCACCAGACTTCACCGCCGGCTCAATCGGCCTGCTTCGCCTCTTCCTAGGATGTCCGCCGATGGGTTGGCGTGACCGCGATTATGCACGCGAGGAGCCGTACGGCTTCGGCAGCAACCCGCTGATGTGGCTCCTGCAGGGCCGCGTGCGGTTGTTCGAGGTCTGGGGCGTGACGCTCTACGTCCAGGCCTTGACGGTCGTGCTGGCCGGCGTGCTGTTGCTCCTGAGCCTCGGCGGCGGCGGGCCGTTCGGTGGATTCGGCAACACGCTGCTGTTCCTCGGAACGCTCCTGTTCATCGTCGTCCTCCACGAGTTCGGCCACATCTGGGGCGCACGCAAGACCGGCGGCTCGGCGAGCGAAGTCGTCCTCACGCCCCTCGGCGGCATGGCACTCGCTCAGCCCGCCAAGGGCTGGTACCCGCATACGATCACGATCCTCTGCGGCCCGCTGGTCAACGTGCTGATCTGCGCCGTCGGCATCCTCATCCTCGGCATCGGCTACGGGTTCTGGCCGGTCGGGCCGTTCCAGACCGGCAACCTGTTCGCAGTCGCGATGAGCCCGATCGGGCGCGTCGTCTTCTACGTCTACGCGGTCAGCTACTTCCTGCTGCTGTTCAACCTGCTGCCGGTCTTCCCGCTCGACGGCGGGCAACTGCTGCAGGGCCTGCTCTGGTGGAAGAACGGGTGGTACAAGGCCACGCTCTGGACGACGACGTTCGGCCTGATCGCTTCGCCGCTGCTGATTTTGTACGGATTCGCGTCGAGCCTAATCGTCTCGTTCATCGGGCTGTCCTGCCTTCTGACGTGCCTGAGCCTGCGTCGCCAGCTCGTCGCCGCCGGGCCTTGGGCGTTTCAGGAGGAGGACGGGCCGGACTTTGCCGCCTCGGCGATGATGGACCCGGACGAGCCGGCGAAGGAGTCATTCCGCGAACGCCAACGCCGCCGGCGGGCCGAGAAGCGGGCCGAACGCGAGGCCGAAGCGGCCCGACGGCTGGAGAGCGATCTGGACCTGATTCTGGCGAAAATCAGCGACAGCGGCATGAAGTCGCTGACCCGCGAGGAGAAGGACATCCTCGAAAAGGCGAGACTCGCCAAGAGCCAGTAAATGCCCAAGGGCTTCCCCGGCTCCCGCACCCACGCGGTATCCTGCCGATCCGCAATGAACGACGCCGTCCGCCAGCAGTGCATCGATCCCGCCTGTGCGGCCACGTACGACGTCGGCGAGATCCTGACGGCCTGCCGGGCGTGCGGGTCGCTGCTCGACATCCGTTACGATTGGTCGAAGCTCGACGTGCCCGGCAGCCTGCAGGACTTCGACCAACGCCGCACGTCGTTCGCCCCGCTCGACCTCAGCGGCGTCTGGCGGTTCCGCGAGTTGCTGCCGTTCTTCGGCGACGGGAGCGAGATCGTCACCGTCGGCGAAGGCCGGACGCTGTTGCGGGACGCCTGTGCCGTGGCCGTCGACATCGGGTTTCACGGCACGCTGCAGCTGCAATACGAGGGCTTCAACCCGTCCGGCAGCTTCAAGGACAACGGTATGACGGCTGCCTTCACGCATGCCAATCGCGTCGGTGCGACGACCGTCGCCTGCGCCTCGACCGGCAACACGAGCGCCGCCCTGGCCCTCTACGCCAGCGCCGCCGGCATGCGTGCGATCGTCTTCGTCGGCAGCGGCAAGATCGCGTTCGGCAAGCTCAGCCAGGCACTCGACTACGGAGCAACCACGCTGCAGGTCGACGGCGACTTCGACGACTGCCTGCGTCGCGTCCGCGAACTCGCCGACGATGCCGAGGCGGGCGTGTACCTGATGAACAGCGTCAATCCCTTCCGCCTCGAGGGCCAGAAGGCGATCATGTATCGCATCCTCGAAGCCCGCGGCTGGCGTGTGCCGGACTGGATCGTCGTTCCGGGCGGAAACCTCGGCAACTCGTCGGCGTTCGGCAAGGCGTACCTGGAGCTCAGGGAGCTCGGCCTCGTCGATCGCGTGCCGCGGCTGGCCGTCATCAACGCGCACGGGGCCAACACGCTCTATCAGCTCCACGAAGAGCAGGGCCTGCGTTGGAACGAAGGCCGATTCGACCGTGACGTGCCCGACGCGCTCTATCGCGGCTACGACGCGATCAGCCACCGGGCCAAGACGGTCGCCAGCGCCATCGAGATCGGCCGGCCGGTGAATCTGCCCAAGGCGTTGCGAGCGCTCGACGTGATGGACGGCGTCGTCCGCGAGGTCGACGACGACGCGATCCTCGACGGCCGGGCCCTCGTCGCCCGCCACGGCTTCGGGTGTGAGCCGGCGAGTGGCGCGACCGTCGCCGGCGTGCGGCAACTCGTCGAGCAAGGCATCATCCAAAGGGACGAAGAAGTCGTCTGCGTCCTGACCGGCCACGAGCTGAAGGACCCGGACCGCACGGTCGACTACCACATCGGCGACGAGCCCGGCCGGTTGGCAAACCCGCCGGTGAAGGTGGCGAACGATCTGGACGCCATCCGCGCCGCGGTCGCCTCGGCATAGGTGCGGCGGTTGTCGCCCTGCCCGCTAAGCCTTACGGTCACAGCTGGCGGATCTGCTGCCACCACCATGAATGTCTTGCCCGTCGTGCTTCGGCTGTTGGTGCTGCTCGCGGCCGCCGCGTGCGTCGGGTGTCAGCCGGCCGTGCGGGTGATTGCGGACCCGGACACGACGCCGATCGACCGCGCGGGCATCGAGTACCCCGCCGGTCTCGAACTCGCCGTCACTGCCGAAGGCTTCACCGCGGCGACCGCATTGACAACCGACGCCGCCGGCAACGTCTACGTCGCCGATCAGGGTCTTCGCGGGAACGAGTCGCGGATCACCCGGCTCGATCCCGACAGCGGCGAGAAGGTCGAGGTCTACCCGGCCCGCCGGGCGATCGTGAGCTGGTTCGATCGCAGGCCGCGGCTGTACGGGCCGGTCGGGGCGCTGGCCTGGCGGAACGATCTGCTCTACGTCGCCGGCCGCGACGAGCAGGGACGCGGCGTGATCGTGGCCTTTGATCTTGCCGACTGGCCGCCGGGCGAGGGGGAACCGACGCGGCGGCCGGAGGTGCGGACGATCGTCAGCGGCCTGCCCGCGATGGGCGATCACGGCGTCGAAGCACTGGCCTTCCACCCACTCACCGGCCGGCTCTACTTCGGCCTCGGCAGCGCGACCAACAGCGGCGTCGTCGGTCTCGACAACTGGCGGTCCGGCTGGCTCAAGGAGCACCGCGACTTCCACGACCGCCCGCTGACGCCGCTCAAAATCTTCGGCTACCGCTTCGACACCGACAACCCCGCCGGCAGCCTGCTCCGGCCCGACAGCGTCAACACTGCTCCATTCAACGCCTTCGGCGAGTCCGGGCAACGAGTCCCCGCCGCCGCCGACGGTCGGCCGACCGGCGCGATCTACAGCGTCGACCCACGCGGCGGCGACGTCCGCGTCGAAGCACACGGCCTGCGGAACCCGACCGGGTTGGCCTTCGACGAGTTCGCCGGGCTATACGCGACCAATCAGGGCATGGAGCTCCGCGGGACCCGGCCGGTTCGGGACGATCCGGACGTCGTCGTACGCGTGCTCGCCGGCGGCGGAGATGACGCACCGTGGTACGGCTGGCCCGACTACTCGGCGGACTTTCGCCCGGTGACGGACCTGCGCCTGCAGCCGCCGGCGGACCTGTTGCGGGCGACCGGCTACGGCGAGCTGAGCCCGCTGATCGATCTCGACGGCAGCGGCGACATCACCTCGTCGACGCTCGAACCGCCGGACGCGGCGTCGCTGCTGGTCGCCCGCTTCCCGCCGCTGAGCGGGGCCGGCGGGATGACGGTGGTTCCGGACGGCCTGCCGGGCTTCGAGGCCTTCGCCGGGCGTCTGCTCGTGCCGCTGCGGGGCGATCGGGCCCCGTTTGCAACGAGCGGCCTGCCGCTACGCGTGACGCCGGGTCGGTACGTGGCCGTGGTCGACGTCGATCGCGGGACCGTCGAACAATTCGTCTTCAACGCCGGCGACACGGCATCGGCGGCCGAGGACGCCCGCCTGCTGCACCGCCCTGCCGACGCGGCCTTCGCCGCTGACGGCACGCTCTTCATCCTCGACGCCGGCGTGCTTCGCATGCGTGACGGCCAGGAACGCTTCCGCGCAGGGACGGGTCGCGTCTACCGGCTCCGCCCTGCCGCGACGCCGGAGACGCGGCCGGCGACGCGCGGGTCATAGCGCGACGAGCAAGAACCTACGCCTCGATCAGTCGTGGCGGTTCGGCGTCGTCGCGGATGGCCTGCAAGCAGGCGGCGTGGGCTGCCTCGACCATCGCCTTGTCCGGCTCGTCCGGCGACTCGGCGAGCGCTGCGGCGCGGGCGGCGTTGGCCTGCACGCGGAGCGGCTCGCGGCGGGCTTTGGGCGTCGCGGCGGAGAGTCGGCGTAGGGCGTCGAGGATGTGCGACTCCACCGCCGCGTCGCTCCCGCCCCACCGGCGGATCGGGGCGAACGCCCGCTGCACCATCTCGGGCCACGTCGGGCGAAAACAGATCAGTCTCCCCGGCCCGTCGCGTCCCACGACCTCCGGCGACGGCATCATCCGGCTGGCCACGCGTGCCAATGACGCCGCAAGTCGGTCGGTGCACGACTGGGCCGTGAACGGATCGTTGATCCCCGGTGACAAGGCGCGCTGAGCGATCTCCGTCAGCTGGTCGATCGCGAAGCCGACGTCGCCGGTGACGGTGCGTGCACTGCGAATGCGGAAGGCATCCTCGACCCGACGCGCCGCCTTCGCATGCACGCGGCCGGCGATATCGGCCTCGGCGATTACCAACGGCGTGCCCTCGAACAGGTAATCACCCGGCCGCACCGCGCACCAGAGCGTTCCTTCGACCGCGTCCGCGAGCTTTGAGAGCTCCGGCTCGTCGATGACAGCCAGAAAGCCGCTGCGCGACGCCCGCGCGATCACCGCGGCCGGATCGGGCCGCGCCGGCGGGTCGATCTCCGCCTCGCCATCCCACGGCAGCGAGCCGAGCACGTCGTCGGCCGTCTCGTCCAATTCCAGACCGACGGCGTCGATGACCTGCGGCGCGCGGATGATCCGCGAGACGTGGTGAATGAAGTAGATCAGCACCGCGACCGCAAAGAGCGCCAGCAGCAAAGCGAGCATCACGCTCAGGTGCGGCACGAACGCGGAGACGGTTGAGGCCGCCGCATCGTCGGGTTCACCACTGTGCTTCATGCCGCCGGTCTGCAGCGACTCGCTGGTGCGGACCGTCCGCAGGACGAGCAGCGGGTACACGAAGGTGGCGAGGAACATGCCCAACGCCACCTGGATGCCGCGGTCGCTGGTGAAGGTGCGTAGCAGCCGCGGGCCGAACTGGCTGCTGGTGAGGGTGAGCGTGGCGATCGTGATGCTGAAGACGGTTGCCGCGATGCCGATGCTGCTGGCGGCGGCGGTCGTCAGGACGCTGCGCGCGCCCTCGGCCCCGACGTCGTAGAGAAAGACCGCCGTCCCGTTGCTCGGCTCGAAGACCTGGTCGACGTACGGCATTACTAGCCCCAGCACCGCCGCCGCCGCCGTCAGCAGGCCGGGGATGAACCAGAAGCTGTCGCGCAGCCGATCGATCCAGATCCGGATCGGTTGGATCGTGCGCGGCGGAAGGAGGTTCAACGACACCTCATCGAATCGGCTGGTTGTGGGACGAACTTGGGGACCGGCCCCGACCCGCGACCGTAGCAACCTTTACCGACCGACGGCCCGCCGCTGCACGCGTTCGACCGGCCGCTGCGGCGCGGGCGTCATCGCCTTCAGGAAGCTCTCGTTCGTCGGGTGCTTGCCGACGGCCTCGATGAGCGTCTTGATCGCCATGACCGGCGGCATGCTGGCCAGGTGCTTGCGGATGTTGTTGATCGCCGGCATGTGGTGCTCGGGGATCAGGTTTTCTTCCTTCCGCGTGCCGCACTGCGCGAGCCAGAACGCGGGGTAGATCCGGTCGTTGCTGGCCTTGCGATCGAGCGTGATCTCCATGTTGCCGGTGCCTTTGAACTCCTCGAAAATGACGTCGTCCATCCGGCTGTTGGTCTGGACGAGGGCCGTGGCGAGGATGGTCAGGCTTCCGCCGCCTTCGATCTTGCGGGCGGCGCCGAAGATGCGTTTGGGCACTTCCAACGCGCGTGCGTCGATGCCGCCGGACATGAGTTTGCCGCTGTTGGTGCCGCGGTTGAACGCCCGGCCGAGCCGCGTGAGCGAGTCCATGAGGACGATGACATCGCGACCCGTTTCCGCCAGCCGCTTGAAGCGTTCGCAGGCGAGGCTGGCGAGTTCGATGTGGTGTCGCGTGTCGTTGTCGTTGCTGCTGGCGATGACCGTGCCGGGGACGTTGCGGCGCATGTCGGTGACTTCCTCGGGCCGCTCGTCGACGAGCAGAAGGAAGAGGTCGGCCTGCGGGTTGTTGGCGTGGATGCCGCGGGCCAGGTTCTGCATGAGCACCGTCTTGCCGGTGCGGGGCGGCGCGACGATGAGGCCGCGTTGCCCGAAGCCGACGGGTGCGATGAGGTCGACGATGCGGCTGGTGACTTCCTTCGGGTCGTGCTCGAGGACGACCTGCGGGCCCGGATCGAGCGCGACGCTGTCGTAGATCGCCGGCACCTGGGCCCAGAGTTCGGGCTTCATGTCCTCGACGAGCTCGACGTCGCGGACTTTGCCGTTGGGACGCAGGCTGAGCGTGAGCAGGTTGCCCGGCCGGAGGTTGTGCTGGTCGATGAGGCGTCGCGGAACCACGGGCGACTTGCCCCCCTCGCCCCGCGCGGGGCGGAGCAGGTGGTCGGGGTCGCGAAGTTGGCCGTCGGCCTTGTCGTTGGAGGTGTGCAGCACCCCCATGAGGGTCGTATCGCCCGGATCAGGCATGAGCAGACTGGATTTTCGAGAACGGGTCGCGGCCACCCGACACGGCCGGCACGGGCCGGCGCGGCATGCACGCGATCGGCCTCACCGTAGGGCCAGTATGTCAACATTTCGCGTCTGGTCCACCTGACGACAGTCTTCGCAGACATCTGAACGTCCGGTCGTGCCGGTTGCGAAGGATCGACACGTGCCCGCCGCGCCGCCGAAGCTCGCTTGCGTCGCCTATCTGAATGCCAAGCCATTGCTGTTCGGCCTCGATCGACCGGTGCACCTCGACGTGCCCAGCCGCCTGCTCGAACGCCTCGCCGACGGCCGCGAGGACGTGGCGTTGCTGCCGGTCATCGACTACCAACGGCTCGACGATGCCGAGCTTCTGCCCGTCGGCGGCATCGGCTGCGACGGGGCGACGCTGACCGTCCGCCTCTTCAGCCGCGTGCCGTTTTACAAGGTGCGGCGGCTCGCGGTCGATCCCGACAGTCACACGAGCGTCGCGCTCTCGCGGATCGTCCTCGCCAAGATGTTCGACGCATGGCCGGACGTCGTGAGCCTCGCCAACGTCGGCAACGATCCGGCGACGGCCCGCCTGCTCATCGGCGACAAAGTCGTCCTCGACGAGCCGACCGGCTTTCCGCACCAGCTCGACCTCGGCCAGGCGTGGAAGGATATGACCGGCTTGCCGTTCGTCTTCGCATGCTGGACCACGCGGCGCCGCCTCGACGTCGGCGACCTGCCCCGCGAGCTGGCCTTTGCTCGCGAAGCGGGGACACGCCCTGACAACATCGAATCGATCCTTCACGACTTCGCCAAGCCCGCCGGTTGGCCGTTCGACGTCGCGCGACGCTACCTGACCCAGCACCTCCGCTTCAACATCGGCCCACGCCAGCTCGAGGCAATCGCCCGCTTCCACCACGAGGCGGCATCACACGGCCTGATCCCGCAGGCCCGGCCGCTGGTCGTTCGCGAGGTGGACGTGGTTTCCGGTGTGAGCTAGGAGGTTTCGAGAACTTTGGTCGTAGCAGCGGCGGCTCGCAGATCGTCCTCTGATGAGCTCCAGTACGTCGGAGCCGACGCCTCTCGTATCCTCGCCGCGTGCACCGCATGCGGGTTATCGTCGCGCTCGTCGCTTTGCTCGCGACGACGGGGCTCAGCCTTCTTCGCGTGCACCCGCCGGCGTCGTCGCCCGGGATCGACGAGAGCTACGTCGAGCGGATCCTGAACCACGTCGCCGCCGAGCCGCACCCGGCGGACTCGGAGGCGAACGCGGTCGTCGGCGACTTCCTCGCCGGCGAACTCGCCCGCCTCGGCTACGACGTCGACCGACAGGACGGCGTCTTCGGGCACTGGCGTGATCCGTCGATCCGCATCCCGGTCCGCAACGTCATCGCCCGGCTGGCCGGCACCGGCGGCACCGGGGAGGCGGTGCTGCTGTGTGCGCACTTCGACAGCCGCGACCGCTTCGACGGCACGCCGGCCGACAGCCACGGGGCGGGCGACAACGGTGCCGGCGTCGCGGCCGTCCTGGAAGCGGCGCGGCAGTTCAGCGAGTCGCCGCCGAAACGCGACGTCGTGATCCTGCTCCCCGACGGCGAAGAGGCCGGTCTGCGTGGCGCGATGCTCTGGGCGATCCTGACGCGGCCCGACTTCATGAACGTGATCGCCGCGTTCAACTTCGAAGGGCGCGGCCTGTCGGGGCCGGCGTTGCTGTTCCAGCAGGGCCCAAGCAGCGGCGGCCTCGTGCGGACCTACGCCCGCGTCGCGCCGCACCCGGTCACAAGCAGCCTCTCCGATGCCATCTACGGCCTGATGCCGAACCGGACAGACTTCGACATGCTGACGTACGTGCCGGGCGACTTCCCGCCGAGCATCGAGCAGGGCCTGCCGACGGACCTGCATGTCGACCTGCCGGGACTCAACTTCGCCTTCATCGGCGGCTACCACGGCTACCACACGGGCCAGGACCGCATCGAAAATGTCAGCCGGCGGACGCTGTTCCACCAGGCGGCCCAGGCGGTCGCCGTCACGCGGGCGGCGGCCGAAGGTGAGGGTTCGGCGCCGGCGTCGGCGGATGTCTACTTCGATGTACTGGCCGCCACCGTCGTGATCTACGCACGGCCCGTCGCGTGGATCGTACTGCTGCCCGCCCTTGGTCTCGCCGGCCTCGGCGTCCTGACCACCACGCGGCGACGGCACGAGCGGTCCTGGAAGCATGTCCTTGTCGGCCTCGCCGCCATCGTGGTCGCCGTCTGCGTCGTCGGGCAGGGCCTGGGCATGTTACTACCGCACCCGGAGGTCGGGCGGTTCTTCGGCATCGTCTGGATCGGATTGGCTGGCATGGCCCTCGTCGCCGCCTTCGCCGCCGCGCGTCTTGGGGCCGAGCAGACACTGGCGGCCGTGCTCGTTCCCATCGCCGCGGCCGCTGTCGGCCTGACGATCCTGCTGCCGGGCGCAAGCTACCTGCCGGCCGCCCTGCTTCTCGTCGGCGGCGTCGTGCTGCTTACGAGCCGGACGAAGCTTTGGCCTCTGGCCGTCGTCGCGGCTGTCCTGGCGACGCTGCTCACCGTGCCGGCGGCGTGGCTGGCCGGGCAGGCGTTGACGCTCCGCCTCGGCGGCGTGGCGTCGTTCCTTCTCCTGCTCGTCGTCCTGCCGTGGGTGCCGTTGCTGACGATGCAGGGCATTGCGCCAACGAAGCAAAGCAGCCCCGGATGACGACCCGGGGCTGCTCGGACAGATCGTGATTGTCGCGTCAGACGTTTCGTTCGTCCTCGTCATCGACGCTCGAATCGCTGAAGATGGCGGTCGCGTTGCTCGGCAGGGTAAAGCCGAAGTTGCCGCGAAGGATGCCAAAGTCGGCGAGGTTAACGAGGCCGTCGTAGTTGAAGTCGCCCTCGGAGAAGGTCCGACCGTTCTGGCCGAAGTTCGCCCGGAGGACGCCGAAGTCGGCGAGGTTGACCGTGCCGCTGCCGTCGGCGTCGCCATTGACGAAGGCGAAGTCGATCACCGTCTCGAGCGAGCCGTTGCCCGCCGCATCTTCGGCGGCACCGGCGGCGAGCGTCGCGCGGTAGTTGCCGTTGGCCAGCGGGCCATTGCCCGACACGTCGTAGGAGAACGTCGCGACCGTGACCTGCCCGACCTTGACCACCTGCAGCGACAGCGTCGAGGTCGGCACGACCTGGCCCGTCGTCAGGTTCGTCAGCGTCAGGTCGCTCACGACAGGATCGGCCTCGGTCCGCTCGCCGAAGGTGAAGCGCAGCTGCTGCGACTGCTCGAGGAAGACGGCCGTGTCCGTCACTTCGGGTCCGACCAGATCCGCCTCGCGAGAGACGATCGTGCTGCGGTCGCTGCTACCGAGGTTTCGCTGATCAAAGCCGCGGGCGATGACGGTGTTGTCGCCCGGCTCGAAGTCGGACGCGGGCAGCTCCACGCTGTAGGTGCTCCCGGAGGGCGTCGAGTCGACGCCGAGCAGCGTGTCGGGGTTGTTCGTGCCCCGCTGCAACCCGTCGCGGCCGTTGGAGTCGAGCCAGAACTCGACGCGATCCATGCCCGAGTCGGTGTCGGTGGCGGGCACGGAGAGCGTCACCGTTCCGCCGTCCGGCACGGGATCGACGCTCGTGCCGAGGCCGAAGAGCCGGGGCGCGTCGTTGCCGCCGGGCAGTTCGTAGAAGTCGGTCGCATCGAGGTCGATGTTCGTGTAGCCGTAGTCGATGAGCGAGGCGGCGGTCATCCGGCTCAGCGGGTTGCTGCCGCCGTTGAGGTTCGGGCTCATCAGCTCGTTGTTGAACGTGCTTTCCCGCCAGTGCGAGTCGCGGCTGCCCGGGCCGCCGACGTTGGCGAGCGGGATGTTGCTCGTGTTGTTGTCGACGAACGTGTTGTACTCCGCCAGCGCTTCGCTGCCGATGTACCGCGGGTTGCTGGTGCCGGCGCCTTGCCGCAGGCCGAGGCTGCCCCAGATCGTGCCGACGCCCAGGACGTGGCCCATCTCGTGGACGATCACGTCGGTTAGCAGGCCCTGCTGTTCCAGCGAGGCGAGGTCGGCCGAGTCGAAGTCCATCGAACCGGCTCGCGGAATGCCACTGCCGCGGAAGCTGAACGGACAGGCCTGGCCGAGAATGTTGCCGGGACCGTCGATCGGACCGAGGTCGCTGAAGATGACCAGGTCGTCGACCGGGCCGTAGCCGCTGACGAACGTATCGGCCACGTCGCCGAGGATGATGCTCTCCCAGATTAGCTCGGCCTGGGCGAAGGCCGCCTCCTGCGCCGCCGTGACCGGCGACTGGAACTCGACGATGATGTCGAAGTCGCCGGGCGGCGTTGCGTTTGCGGTGGTGATGGCGGACGTCGCCTCGCCACGGCCCAGCTCGAAGCCGTCGCCGCCCTCGGTCGTCAGGCCCGACAGGCCGATGGAGGCCGGGTCGAGATCGATGCCGTTCGCCGGCATGCCGTTCTTCGTCGCCTCGGCGAGGGCAACTTCCAGAAACGATCGGCCGTCCGCGTAGCTGAGGGCACCGCTGCAGACGCCGCAACCGCACGCGCCGGGCACGTGCGTGCCGATGATTTCGCCGCGAAGATCCGTCGCCGACAGCATCCGTCGGCCTTCGAGGCGATCGAGGTGCACCTGCTCCGGGAGAGCGTGCGAAGAGAGTCGACGGCGAGGGGTCTGACGCATGAGCAAAACTGGATGTGGCCAACGGCCAAGAAACAACGGGCGGATGCCCGACACATCATCGGGAACTACATGACCAGCAACATCGGCCCCAGCCGCCGGTCTACAAACACTGTTATCACAGATACGTGTCGCACGCCACTGCCGTTCATTGCTTCGGCAGCGAAAGTTTCTGCTTGTCCCGTCCAGATCCTCGCCGGCGACGCTCGCGACGAGGGGCCAAACGCCTGAACCGCCGGCTGAGGAACAACCGTCCCGAATGCGCGGAGCTGAACATTATTCAAAACGCCGTTGTCCGAAGCGGGAAACGCATCTCGCACGTTGAGCGTCCAGACGCCGCCGCTGGACTCGCCCCAATGTTGCGTGCTCGTCAGGGTCCAGTCGCGGATATCTTCGTTTGGATCATCGTTGGCCACCAGCAGGCGGCTCTCGGTGCCATTCGGCGAACGCAGGACGGCCTCGATGTCGCCGCGGAAGGTGTGGCTGGCGTCGAGATCGAGCTCGACGTGCTCGATGCGGATCCCGGCCGGCAGCGAGAGCGGGACCGACAAGGTTGAGCCGTCGGCGGGGATTGGCGTTGCCACGGACACGGTCGGCGTGGCGACCGATTGCTCGGAACCGACGGTCTGCCAGTCCTGCGCGAGCGTCACGGCCGCGGCGGCGTCGACCAGGCCGTGCCCGTAGACGTGACTGACGGTGCGGCCGGCGGCATTGATCTGCCAGGTTCCGGACGTCGCATCGTTCTGCACGGCAGAGTCGACCAGAACGTGCTGGACGTCGCGGGCGGACAAATCGGGATTGGCTTCCAGCATCAACGCCACGACGCCGGCCACGACCGGAGCGGCTGCGCTTGTGCCGCCGAAGTCGTCGCGGTAGCCGGTCGACGACGCCAGCGGCTCCAACGCGATCGAGCGAGGGACCAATTCGGCGGCCGCAGGCACACCTTCGGCCAGTGGCGGCACAGATGACGCACTCGCCTCGGCGAGCAGAGGGGAGGCCGTGACGATCGCGCGGTCGGTCCCCGTCTGTCCCGACGAAGGTGCCGCGACGAGCAGGTTCGCGCCAGTTTCGGCGTAGAACGGGCGAACGCCCTGCTCCGAAACGGCAGTGACGGCGATTGTGTGCCGGCTGTTGGCGTATCCGTCGCGGTTGGCGTCGTCGTCGCTGCCACCGTTGCCGGCGGCCCAGACGAGGACCGAGCCGAGCCCGCCGCGACCCGTAGTGGCCGTCTGCTCGATCACCGCCGCCGTCGCCGGGGCGGGGCCTTCGAACCGCTCGCCATCGTCGGCCGGGCCCCAGGCGTTTACATAGACGTCGACCTCGTCCGCCCGCCACGCGAGTGCCGCGGCGGCCGCATCGTCGGTCGGCGGTGAGGCACCGGCGAAGAGACGCAACGCCGCCAGCGACGCGTCGGGCGCGACGCCCTGCCCGCCGCGGCCGTTGCCCGCTTCGGCCGCGACAATGCCCGCGACGGCCGTCCCGTGGCCCCACCACGGACTGCTCTGCGGCACGGAGCCGGACGCGAGCGGGAGCGGGTCGTCGTCGGCAAAGTCGTAGCCGTAGTCGGCAATGAGGTTGTCGTCGAGGTCGTAGTGGTCGAGGCGTACGCCGTTGTCGACAATCGCGACCAGGACACCGCTGCCGTCGACGGCGGCATCGGTCGGTGACGGCATCGCATGCGCCGCCAGCACGTTCGCACCGGCCTCGCCGGGTGTCGGCGGAGCGAGATGCCACTGCTCGCTCACGAGCGGATCGGCCGCCAGGTGCCGGCGCGGCTCGAGCGATGACGCATGACAGTCTCCCACCTCCGCCGCTGGCCTTCCTACGAATCAAGGCACGCCGGAGTCTGCAGAAACTTCTGCTCCGGAGCCGCGGCATCCTAGTTTCGCACCGACTGACGCGGCGGCTTCCGAAGCGGCGAGTTTCCGCGGCAGGTCACGCGACTATCGGGCCGATGAGGCAGCTTGTGCGGATGACAACGCAAAGCCGCCCCGGCCGAGTGGCCGGGGCGGCGAAAGAGGTTGCAGTCGGCCGAGGCCGGCTGTTCAGATTCAGAAGCCGGCGGCCTCTTCGCTGAAGAGCGAAGCAGTCGGTGCCGGCAGCGTGAAGCCGAAGTTGCCGCGCAGGATGCCGAAGTCGGCGAGGTTCACGCGGCCGTCGAGGTTGAAGTCGGCCTGCAGGAAGCCGACGCCGCTCTGTGCGCCGAAGTTGCCACGCAGGATGCCGAAGTCGGCAAGGTTCACGCGGAGGTCACGGTTGGCGTCGCCGTTGACGAACGAGAAGTCGACGCTGGCCGAGAGGGCGTTGGGCGAGCCGTTGAGGCCGAAGACGCCGTCCGGATCGCCAGCATCCGTGTCCGGGCTGAACGCGGCGAGGGTCGCCGTGTAGTTGCCGTTCGTGAGCAGGCCGTTCTGGATGAGCGACGTGAGGTCGAACGTGAGGGTGTTCGTGCCCGGATCGTAGCTGGTCGTGACGCCGGTGGTGTCGATCTCTTCCTCGGTCGTGTTGTTGACGAGGACGAGGTCGGTACCGGCCGCGGTCGAGGCGTCGATCGACTGATCGAAGGTGAAGCTGACGGTCGCCTCCATGCCGATGTCGAAGACGCCGGTCTCGCCGGCATCGGGGCCCTGCTTCTCGACAGCGCCGATGTCGACGCCAGTGCCGGCGGCGGTCGGGTAGTCGAAGAAGCGGTCGAAGAACGACGAGCCACGGGCATCGAGCGTGAGCGTCGAGTCGCTCGGCTGGAGCAGGGCATCGTCGCCCGGATCCTTGGCCAAGGCGTTGTCGCCGGCATCGAGCAGCGGGCTGCCGATGAGCGGGACGTAGACGCCGGTCGTGCCACCGCCGAAGACGGCCTCGGACAGCAGCGGCGCGTCGCCGATGAGGTTGTCGGCAGCCTCGCCAGCGAGGTCGGAGCCGAGGTAGTTGTTGTCGAACAGGACCGTGACCGGCACGGTGCCCGGGTCGAGGTCCTGGCTGATGTCGCTGTAGTTCGACACGGCACCGTCGGCGGTGTTGCCGCTGAGGACGGTGTTGTAGAAGAACGCGTTCGCTTCCGGCACGCCGAAGGCGGGCACCGCGAACGCCTGGTTGACCAGCTGGATACCGCCGGCGGTGTTCGTCGCTTCGTTGTCGAAGATCGTGCTGTTGACGAAGGTCAGGTCGAACGTCGTCGGGAAGTCACCCGTGTCGCCGAGGCTGCCCTCAAAACGGGCACCGGCGGCGTCCGCGGCAATGTTGCCGCCGATCGTGCTGTTCACGAAGCTCAGGTCGGCACGGGCGCCGGCCGCCGTCGCAGCACCGTCAGCGTTGTTGTCGCTGCCGAGCCAGTCGATGCCACCGCCGGACGAATCCTCGACACCGGCTTCCAGCGTCAGCGTCAGCGTGACGGGAAGGTTGGTGTCCGGATCAACCGTCTCGAAGGTCTCGGGGAACGTGACGTCGTTGCCGATGAACGCCGAACGCTCGACGGCCAGGTCCGCACTGATCGAGAAGATGCCGCCGCCGTTGGACGTGCCGGTGACTTCACCCGTGCCGTTGACGAAGTCCCGGTTGGCCAGCGGCAGCGAGAAGAAGCCGTTGTTGTTGATGAAGTTCGTGTCGATGACATTGGCCCGACCGAAGAAGAACCGGGCACCACCACCGGCGAAGCCGATGTTGTTCTCGAAGGTCGAGTTGCTGATCGTCATCGACGAATCGTCGAACAACGCCGGCGTCGTCAGGCTCGCCAAGCCGCGGGACGTGCCACGATCGTCTGTGCGATCCGCCGGACGTTCCTGCGTCACGACCGACGTGCGGCCGTTCGCATCGCGGACGAGCCGCTCGACGGAGGTCAGCGTCGCCGCTTCGCCCTGGTAGCCGGACCGCTTGAGCGTCTCGAGCTCGGAGGCGGTGTAGGTCGCGACGCCGTCGACTTCATCGCCGCCGGCCAGGGCCGTCAACGCGGGCGGGGCACCGGTGCTGGGGCCGTTGTAGTCGAGGCCGCCGCCGATCTGGGCGGCGTTGCCAGCGAAGGTGGTGCCCGTGATGCTGATCGCACCGCCGCCGCCACGGTTGACGAGAATGGCACCGCCGCCGAAGACGTCGCCGTCGTTGCTGAGGAACTCGGAGTCGGCGATCGAGAGCGTGCCGTCGTTCTGGCCGAAGTAGATCATGCCGCCGCCGGCACCGGTGCCTTCGGGGTCATCGACCGTCTCAGAGTTGTTGCCGGTGAAGGTCGTGCCGGTGATGCTGTGGACGCCGTCGCCGCCGTTGAGGAACAGGCCGCCGCCGTCGTTGCGGGCGTCGTTGCCCAGGTCGAGGTCCGGATCGTCGCCCTGGTCGACGAGATCACCGAACTGGTCGTTGGTGCTGAAGAACTCCGCGTCCTGGATGAAGGCTCCGCCGCCGACGCGGGCGGTGTTGCTGTAGAACTCGTTGTTCTCGAAGGTGACGGTGCCGGGCGCGACCGAGAAGCGTGCGTACAGCACGCCGCCGCCGAAGCCGCCGCCGCCGGTGACGCCCGAGTCGGAGACGCTGCCCTGGATGAGCGAGTTGGTCAGCTCGAGGTTGCCGTTCTGCGAGAAGATGCCACCGCCGTTGCCGGTGACGGAGCTGTTAATGACGTCAAGGTCGTCGATGTCGGCATCGCCGTCGAAGATGATCATGGCGCCGCCGCCGCCGGCGGTGCTGTTCTCGATGCTGCCGCCGTTGATGACGAGGGTGTTGGTGACGGTCGTCGCATCATCGATGGTGCCGCCGTCGAAGTAGAGCGCGCCGCCGGAGCCGGTTGCGTCGTGGTTGAGGAAGGTGACTTCGTTGAGCGTGATGTCCGAGTTGAACGTCAGCATGCCCGCGCCGAAGCCGGTGCTGTGGTTCTGGAAGGTCGAGTTGCTGACGCTGCCGCTCGAGCCGTCGACGCGGATGCCGCCGGCGTCGCCGTTGCCCTCGGGGTTCGCCGCGACGTTGCCGTCGAAGGTGACACCGCTGATCGAGAAGGTGCTCGGCGTCAGCGTGGGCGGATCTTCGCCGTCGGAAAGGGCACCGACCGCGATACCGGCACCGGAGCCGGAGTCGTCGAGCAGTTCGCCGACATTGTCCGGATCGGGCTCAGTGGCGAGCGTGCCAGCCGTGTTGCCGCTGATGTTGCCGCCGACGATCGTCAGGTCGCTGCCGAGCACGCGGACGCCACCGCCGAAGCCGCCGGTGACGGCTTCGGTGTCGTCGGCCAGGTTGCCGGTGATGTCGACGTCGGTCAGGGAGACGGTCGCAAGAACCGCGTAGAGGCCGCCGCCCTGGTTGGCGACGCCGCCGGTCAGGCTGCCGTCGACCATCGTGAAGGTCGCACCTTCGCCGACCGCGATGTTGCCGCCGCGAGCGTCCGAGGTGATCGTGTCGCCGTTGCTAAAGCTCAGGTTTGAGATTGAGACCGTCGCACCGTCGCCGACGACGAGGCCGCGGCTGTTGCCGGCGGCGTCGACGGTGACGCCGGCCGACGGGGCCGTGATCGTGATGGCCTCGGTCGAGGCGATCTCGAGCTGGCCGTTGAGCGCGTCGAGCGTGATCGTGCCGCCGTTGGCAGCGGTGCCGCCGAACGTGATGATGTCGGCCTCTGCATTCGCATCGGCCTGGGCCAACGCGTCACGAAGGCTCGTCTCGGCCCCGGCGACCGAGTCGGCCAGCGTGGTCACGACGATGTTCGCCAGAAGGCGACGGCTCTCGAGGCTCTCGAGAAGATTCAGACGGGCGTTGGGTGACGTCGGGCGACGCATGTACAGAGGTCCTTACGAGGTAAGCAAAAACAGGCCGAGGAGGCGACTGGTGAGACGAAAGTGAAACTCGCGGCAGTCAACCGACTGATCCCAGCAGACGGGACCGGCGGCGACGCGGAGTGATGTCGTGAGGCAGAACTTCGGACGCGGAAAACTTCTATCGCGGGTGAAAACTTCTTGACGCACGAGCATTTTCGATCCCATGCGGGGACGCGACCACGACGAGGGCCGGCCCTGACTTCGACACCCTAGCCGGTAACGCTACGTCCGACAAGCTTTATTTACGCCATCTGCATAAAGCTCCATCACGCCGCGTCCGCACGACCCGCACCGGCGGAGTACGCGGTCGACGACGCGAAACGGCCGCCGTCACCCGAAGGAGTGCGGCGGCCGCAGGTTTGCGGCGTTTCTGCCGAAGAAACTACAGCGACTCGTCGGCGAAAAGCGAGCCCGGCGTCGCGACGGTCTGGCCGAAGCTGCCGCGGAGCAGGCCGAAGTCTGCAAGGTCGACCCGGCCGTCGAAGTTGAAGTCGCCCTCGCCGGCCGACAGGAAGCCGGTCCGGCCGAAGTTGCTGCGGAGCACGCCGAAGTCCGCCAGGTTCACCGTGCCACTGCCGTCGGCGTCGCCGTTGAGGACGCCGAACTGGAAGCTGACCGGCGCCTGTGCCGCCACGCCGCCCGCGCTGACGATGCTCGAGCCCGGCAGCGTCGCCTGCCACAAGCCGTTGCTCAGCAATGTCCCGCCCGCCGGCACGGCCCACGTCATGCCACGCGGGCCTGCCGCAAAGTCGAGGCCGCTAGCGTCGAAGGTCGCACCCGTCGAGAGGTTCGACAGCACCAGGTCGCCCGCGGCGACGGCCGACGTGTCGATGATGCCGTCGAAGTCGAGGTCGATCTGCTGGGCAACGTCCTTGAAGAAGGCTGCCGACGACAGCTCCGGTGCGGCGACCGATCCGCCCGCCGGGCCAGTAATGCGAAGGTCGTAGCTGTTGGTCGCACCGGACCAGCCGTAGACCTCGAGAACCAGCTCGTCACCCGCAGCGACGCTGGCGTCGAGACGCTCGTTGTTGGTCGCCGACGTGCTGGCATCGCGGAAGCCGCCGTCACCGTCGTAGAGCTTGGCGTCGATGTCGCCCAGGAAGTGCGGGAAGAGCAGGTCGACGGTCACCGTGCCGGCCGCGGCGGCGGTGAAGCGGAAGTAGTCCACGTCGCCCGTCGTGATGGCTAGCTCATCGGCCTCGATGGTGCCGACGAAGCCGAGGTTGGTCGCCGTCGAGAAGGTGTCGTTCGGCTCCTGCTGCGGCAAGCCGGCGGCCGCGGTCGTGCCGATCGTCAGCGGGCCTGCCGAGACGACGTTGTCCGTCTCGTTGTACTCGTCGAACTGGTTGTCGACGTCGAGCACGAGCTGCACCTCGTACGTGCCCTCGCCCAGTTCGGCCGGCAGACGCGTCACGACCTCGGCGGTCGCGGCGTCGGCGAAGGGCGTCATCGTGCCGAACGTGACCTCTCCAAGCTCGATGTCTTCGGCGAGAGTCGGTCCGGTGAGAAGGACGGTCGCCTTCATGCCGTCGGCCGGCAGCGTGCCGACGTTGCGGACGGCGGCGTCGAAGGCGAATCGTCCGCCGACCGGCAGGACGCTGAGGACGCTCGCCTGGTCGTCGACGACGAACTCGGCCTTCTCCGTCGGCGGACGCGCGACGTCGTCGGCGGCCTTCCAGAGGCCGATGTCGTCGGACTTCTGCTGCGTGATGCGGGCGGCCGAGTTGTAGATGCCGGTGCCCGTGCCGTAGCCGTGCACGCCCAGGACCTGCGGGACGGTGTCGCCGTCGATCATCTCCCAGACGCCGCTTCCGCTGGATCCGCCGGCAGTGTCGAGGGTGCCGGTGTAGAAGACCTTGCCCTCGTCGGAGTAGGCGATAGGGCCGCTGGCGACCCACTGCGTGCCGTTGGGCTTGTCGCCGGGGTACTGCAGGATCGAGACCTGCTTGCCTGCCAATGCGTTAGTGCCTTCGTAGACGCGGTAACCGAAGTAGCCGGTGTAGTTGCCGAGCGAGCGATCGAGCGTGATGACGGCCCAGTCATCTTCCCAGGCGCTGCCGTTCTGCCAGGAGTCGTAGACGCGGACGAATTCTGCCTCGGCGACGCCGAAGGGGGCGTCGTCGCTGCCGTTCTGGCCGAGGGTGACGCGGAGCTGGCTCGGGCTGCGGAAGCCGCCGCCGCTGGTCACGCAGTGGCCGGCCGTCAGGAAGTGGTACGGGCCGATCATCGCGCCGCTGCACCCGAGGGCCAGCCGGCCGACGGCGCTGCTGGGAAAGTCGGTCGCGTCGACGACACGGGTCCGGTCGTCGCTGCCGACGACGCTTTCGGTGCCCAGGTCGGCCGACCAGTCGCCGGAGAGGTCGAGGCTGTCGCTGATGCCGTCGCCCTTCGCGTCGAAGCCGGCGTTGCTCTCGTTGCCGAGGACGCGGTCGATGCTGGCGAGGAATTCGGTCGGCGAGCCGAGGCTGGCCAGGAGCGAGTCGAGGCCGCCGGCGATGCCCTGCGAGGCAAGGTGCGCGTCGAGCAGGTCAGCGTCGGCGGCATTGATGCGTTCGCCGACGGGCAGCGTCTCGACGACGCCGGTCTGCGGGTCGTACTCGATGACGGCCGGGCCAGTGTCGGCTGCGAGGAGGCGGCGGTGCTCGAGATTTTCGAGCGACGGGGTCCGGCGGGCGACGGAAAGCTTCATGATGTTTCGGGGGGAACCTGCGGAAACGAGCGGGCGGTTCGAGCTTCTACGACGAAGAGCGAACGCTGGTTCCGTCAATCATCAGCCGCAGGACGCGTCGAAGCAAGTTCAGCCGTTCACGCCGTCGGACGGCTGCGGTACTGTCGCCCCATGCGCAACTCCCTGAAGATCCTCGTGCTGGCGGTCGTCGGTTACGCGACGTACGAACTGGTCACCGGTTACTTTCGCCACCGCGAGACCGTCGGCGGGCCGGCCGGTCGCGGCGAGATCCCGGTGAAGGCAGCCCCGGCGAAGATCGACTTCGATTCGCCCGGCGGCACGCGTATGACCGGCGGCGGCAAGGGCCGCAGCGTCCAGTACGACGCCGGCGACGCGACCGTCCCCGACGACAGCGCCGGCACCAGCACCCGCGTCGGCCGCGGCGTGATCTGACCCGGGCGTAGCGTGCCATGTGCCGCAGGATGCGCCGGTCGTCATCGTTGGAGCCGGATTGGCCGGGCTGGCGTGTGCCATGACATTAGATCGGGTCGGCGTCCGTTGCTTGCTGCTCGAAGCGGACGACGACGTCGGCGGCCGGGTGCGGACCGATCGGCATGCCGACGGGTTCCTGCTCGATCGCGGATTCCAGGTTTACCTCGATAGCTACCCCGATGCGCGACGGCTGCTGGATCACGAGGCACTGGACCTCCGGCCCTTCCTGCCGGGGGCACTGACGTTCCTCCGCAATCGGACAGATCCGGTCGGCGTGTTCGACCCAGTTCGCTCGCCTGCCCAGCTTTGGCGGACCACGATGTCGCCGGCGTTGCCGGTGGCGGACAAGCTGCGGGTGGCGCGGCTGCAGGCGAGGGTGTTGGCAAAGTCGCAGGAGCAACTTCTCGCCGAAACGCCGGGATCGGCCGCGGACGTGCTCGCCCGCGAGGGGTTGAGCGAGTTCGCGATCGAAAGCTTCTTTCGCCCGTTCTTCGGCGGCGTCTTCCTCGACCGCGATCTGGCAACCAGCGGCGGCCTGTTCCTGTGGCTCTTCCGCCTGTTCGCGACCGGCCGGGCGTGCGTGCCGGCCGGCGGAATGGGCGAGATTCCGCGCCAGCTCGCGAGCCGACTCGTTCGCAGCGAGATCCGGCGGAACACGCCCGTCGCCGAGGTCTCGCCACGGCGGGTTCGTCTGCTAAATGGCACCGCGATCGTAGCCGCCGCCGTGGTCGTGGCGGTCGACGCACCGCAGGCCGCCCGTCTCCTCGGCGACGACGCGCCAACCGACCTCGCGACGCAACTTCGCCAGGTGAAGGCGACCACGACGCACTACTTCACCCACGCCCGGCCGCCGACGGATGAGAACGCGTTGCTCCTCTCCGGCCAGCTCCACGATGACGCGGCCGGCATCAACACGGTCGCCTGTCTCAGCAAAGCTGCCCCGACCTACGCGCCGGACGGCCGGGACCTGCTGTCGGTCAACGTCGTGGGCGTGCAGGACGCCGACCCCGAGCCGGTGCGACGTGGAATGGCCGTCCTGTTCGGCGACGCGTACGCCGCCGGTCTGCAGCATTTACGGTCGGACGTGATTGACTTCGCCCTGCCGGACCAGCGGCCGCCAGGGCTGACGCCGGTGCACAAGTCGCCGCGACTCGCCGACGGCCTCTTCCTCTGCGGCGACCACCGCGACACGGCGAGCATCAACGGCGCCATCCGCTCCGGCGTTGCGGCGGCCGAGGCGGTGCAGCAGGCAGAACCCGTCGGTTCGCTAACGTCGTGCTAAATCGGATTCTTTTGCTCAGGCGCTCTTCCCCGCTGCTCCTAACCCCGCTATACCGGCCAGACACCACAGCCAATCGCTTTTCATTGGTAACCTAGGGAATTGAATCCGAAAGTGACGGAGATGACGCACACCTTGACCCGCAACGCCGTTCCGGCCCGCCGCCATGCCCGTCGCTTCGGGCACGGCATCACGCTCGACATGCTCGAGCAACGCCGCATGCTCTCGACCACGTCCGGCACTGGCGATCCGACGCCCGACGATCCGACCACGCCCGGCCTCGACGTCGGCTTCGACCGGAGCGGCGTCGAGGGCTTCGTCGGCGACCCGGCGGACTGGAGCACGTTCCAGGTGCTCAGCGGCATGCGTGCCACGCCGGCCGGGCTGAATCTTTCCGCCCACAGCGTCGGCGGCGTCTACATGACCTACGGCGACCTGTTCGTCGTCGACCAGAACGGCAATCAGGTCCGCGACCAGCTCGACGAGGGCCGCGTCCGCGAACACGCCCGCATCGCCGCCAGTCGAGGCGAGCGGTGGGTCGTCAACATCGAGCACTGGGCCTCCGACATCCGCGGTGAGGACCCGCAGGCGGTGCAGGAGACCGTGGCCAAGTTCGTCCAGATGGTCGAGTGGGCCCACGACGAGCGGCCTGACGTGCAGATCGGCATCTACGGCGTTCTGCCCGTGCGGGACTACTGGACGCCGGTACACCACGCCAAGCGTGTCGATCAGCTGCAGGACACGCTGGCCGACAGCGACAGCTCGCAGTGGCACCGGGACCTCAAACGGAGCCAGTTGGCAGAGACGCAGGCCAACATGGACGCGTGGCGGCAGGCGAACGCGGCGTTGCAGGAGCTCGGCGACGCCGTCGACTTCATCGCGCCCTCGCTCTACACCTTCTACGGCAACACCGATCAGTGGGTCGACTACGCCATCGGCAACATCGTCGAAGCCCAGCAGTACGGCAAACCGGTGATGCCGTTCCTGATGCCCAACTACCACAACATGAGTGGCTTCCAGGCCAACGAGTTCATCGACGGCGACTTCTGGCGTCTGCAGCTCGACACAGTCGCCGACAATGCCGACTCGGTCGTGATCTGGCGTGGCTACGGCGGCTTTGAAGGCAACGAAGATTGGTGGACGCAGACCTCCGAGTTCGCCGCGCTCCACGCCGCGGCGGATCCGAGCACGCCGTTCGACGGGACCGAGCACAACTCCGGCGTCTTCAACAACGGGAACGAGCAAGGGCCGGGCACGATGCAGACGATCTTCGTCGGCGAAGAGGTCGACGAAGCCAGCGAGGTCGGCGTGGTGGTCGAAGTCGCCCCGCTGCCTTCGCCGGAGCCGGTCGAGCCGGCGACGTCGCGTGTGATGATGCGGACGCCGGTGCTCGGCTCGACGCCGACCCGCCCGGTGGCCGACGCCTACACGACCGACGCTCGCAAGGACAAAGCCGAGACGCTCGAGCTCGAGAAGCAGGAAGCAGGGACGGCTGCCCGCTCCGCCGCCGAGACTCGCCCGACGTCGGTCCTCGCCGAATTCGGCAAGGTACGCGAGCGTGCCTTCGCGACCGCCGACCTGGAAAGCTTCTCCGAAGCGATCCGCAAGCTCCGCAGCGAGCGGTTCTAGCGGACCCAATCTCGTGCAACGTGTGCATCCTCGAACCCGGCCGTCCTGCGGCCGGGCTCTTGTTTGTTCTGCGAAGCGGTTGCCCGCGGCGGATCGACAGCGGATGCTGCGGCCGTGAGGCGAGCGGGCGAAACCTCCAGACCGCCGTCGGCCGGTCGACTGATATGCGTCGCGGCTGGGAGCGAAGGCGGCGGCATCGCGCGGGTGCTCTCGACGCTCCGCGACGTGCTGCCGCGGCGCAACTGGGACGTGCACGTACTCAGCCTCACCAGCCGCGACGGCCGGCTGGCAAAGGCGATGGGCGGCGGTCCGCTCGACGCCGTCGACCTGCCGGAGCCGCCGACGCTTGCCGGCGGCGTCCTCGCGAAGCTTGCGAACCTGACCCGCACGCTGACCTACGCCCGGCGGCATTCGGGCGTAGTTGCCGACTCTCTCGCCGATGTCGCCGCCCTGCCGACGGAGGGGCCGGTGTTGTTGCAGACGGTCTCGCCGAACCTGTTGCCGCTGGTCGGCCGCGTCGGCGAGCGGCTCGGGCTGCCGATCGTCTGGGACATGCCCAACACGGTGGGCGACGTCGGCCGACTCGGCCTGAATCGCCGCTTCTACGACCGCCTCTGCCGCCGGCACGACGTCCTGCCGCTCGCCAACAGTCGGCACACGGCCGACTCGTTCCGGCCCGGCGAGGCGGTCGACATCGTACAGCCGATGACCGACGAGCAACGGTTCGACCCGCGGCTCGTTCCCGGTGCCCGCGCTGAGCTTCGCCGCGAGCTCGACATCGCCGACGACGCACCGGTCATTGGCCTCGTCACGCGGCTGACGGCCGACAAGGGCGCGCATCTCGCGATCGACGCCGTGACGCGGGTCAACCGGGACCTCGCGCAGCCGTTCCACTTGCTCGTCGTCGGCGAGGGCGAGTCGGCGTTCCTGGACGAGGTTCGCCGGCGTGCGACGGAGGCCGACGGACGCGTGCACGTCTTGCCGGCGACGGACGAGCCGCGACGCATCTGGGCGGCGTGCGACATCGGGCTCAACAGCCGCGTCAGTGCCGAGCCGTTCGGGCTGAGCGTGATCGAGGCGATGATGATGGGGTGTCCCGTCGTCGCCCACGGCTTCGGCGGGCCGGCCGAGACGGTCGCGGACGGCGTGACCGGCTGGCTGGCGCCGCAGTCGGACCCGCCGCGACTCGCCGACGCTTTGACGGAAGCCTTCGCCCGCGCGGCTGCGGAACGTGCCAAGTGGCCGCGGATGGCGCGGGCGGCGCGGGCGCGAACGTTGCGTTGCTACTCCGCCCGCGTGCTGTCGCAGAAGTACGTCCGTCTCGCCGCCGCGCACGCTCGGGCGGCGGCTGCGTCCGCTAAGATGCGGACGCCTGAAGCAGCGGATCCCGCGTGACGATGCAACGTCCTGCCCGAGCTACGCCGACCTTCTCCTGATGGACACGACGATTCTGATCTACTTCGGCGTGCTCGGCACGATCGCACTGCTCGCCCTCAAGGCGCCGGCCGCCGCGGTTGGTGCCTACATCTGCACCTACGGCCTCGAGCAGTGGGCGCAGTCGCAGTCGAACTTTTTCTACACCAACAACCGCCTGACGAACTTCGTGACGATCGGCGTCATGCTCTTCGCGCTGGCGGTCCGGCAGGTGCGTGGCGTGAACCTGTTCGCCGGCGGAATGCCGCGTTCGTTCTGGATCTTCATTGCGCTGATGTGCTGGGCAGTGCTCTCGTGCATGTGGACCGTCATCGGCCCGTCCGGCGGGTTCGGCGTCATCGTCGGCAACGCGCCGTACCTCTTTACGGCAGCCGTCATCATGCCGCTGCTCATCCGCGACTCCGGCGAGCTGCGGACCGCCCTCGTGACGACCATGCTCCTGGGTGGCGGCATCGTCGTCATGCTGCTGCTGACCGCGACCTGGACCGGCCGCAGCATCCAGTTCGGCTCGGCCGGGTACGGCTCGATCCGCGGTGCTTCGGGCAACCCGCTGGCCATTGCTTCGCTCGGCGGCTGGGTCGCGCTCATCGCGCTGCTCTGCAACTTCCAAGGCGTCGGCAAGCTGATCCAGTACGCCCGCTACCCGCTCGTCGGCCTCGGCATCGCGATGACGATCCAGGCCTCCAGCCGCGGGCAGCTCTTTGCGTTGCTCGTCGCGGCCATCGCGTTCCTGCCGCTGAGCCGGGGCCTCAAGAGCGTGCGTGGCGTCTTTGTGGCCGGCGTCGGCGTCCTCACGATACTGGGCCTGGCGTACCTGCTTTTCGACCTACTCGTGGGTGAGGGCAATACGCGGTGGGACCCGCAGGAGATGATGAACACGTTCCGCGCCAGCCGGCTCGAGATGGCGTGGATTCTGATCTCGGCCTGGATCGACGAAGGGCCGCTGGCCTGGGTGATCGGGCTCGGCACGAGTGCGAGCTTCGACAACGACATCCTCTTCGGCTCGTACCCGCACGTCGTCGCGGCGGAAGTCCTCGGCGAGCTCGGCTTCATCGGATTCGCCCTGTTCAGCGGGTTCGTCCTGGCCGTGTTGCTCAACTCGGCGAAGCTGGCACGCGTGTTCGGCGAAAGTCCCGCCGCCCGCGGCGCGGCGGCGGCGGCGGGATCGCTCTTCCTCTACGAGTTCATCCTGTCGTTCAAGCAGGGATCGCTGCTGGGCTCGCCCTTTCTGTTCGGCTTCGGCATCATCGTCGGCCGCACCATGGCCGCCGCCGCGGCCGGGCGGGACACGGCGCTCAACGCCGCCGTCGGCGTCCGGCCGGTCTTCACCATGGTCAGCCCGCCCGAAGCACCGCGTCGCCCGGCACCCGAGCCGGCCATGCCGGAGCCCGAACGCGTCTTCGCCTGAGCGTCAACCGCCCCGCGCTTGCCGGACGGCTTGTATTAGTTCGACCGCGCGCTCCGTCAAGGTCGCCCAGTCGCCCGCCGCGACGGCGGCCTTGTCGACCAGCTCGCTGCCGACGCCCAGCGCTACCGCGCCGGCGGCGATCCAGTCGGCCGCGTTCGCCGCGCTGACGCCGCCGGTCGGCATGAGCGGGATGTCCGGGAACGGCCCGCCGAGGTCCTTCAGGTACGCCGGGCCAAGCCGTTTGGCCGGGAAGATCTTGACGATGTCCGCGCCACGCTGCCGGGCCGCGTAGACCTCGCCGGGGGTGAACGCGCCGGGTAAGGCCGCCACGTCCAGCTCGTCCGCGACGGCCATGACCTCTTCGCTCAGGTGCGGGCTGACGAAGTACGTCGCCCCCGCATCGACCGCCGCCTTGGCCTGATCGGCCGTGACGACCGTGCCGGCGCCAAGCAGCAACGCCTGCCCGAAGTCGCCGGCGTCGCTCAACTTCTTGAGCTCCGCGATCGCGTCGGCCGCGCCGGGCACGGTGAAGGTAACTTCCGCCGCGACGACGCCACCGGCGGAGATGGCCCGCGTCGCCTCGATCGCCTGCTCCTTCGTCGGCGTCCGCACGACCGCCACCACGCCCGCCGCGCGAAGGTCGGCCGTCGTCTGCTCGCGTCTCGTCCTGCTCATGCCGGCAGATTATGCCACGACGTCGTCGGGAAGCTCCGCGTTGTGGCTGACCGTCTGGACGTCGTCGTTGTCTTCCAACGCGTCGATCAGCCGCAGCACCTTCTCGGCCGCCTCGGCATCGACGGCGACCGTGTTCTGCGGCATGTTCATCAGCTCGCTGCTCTCCAGCTCGAACCCGGCCGCCTCGAGCGCGTCCTTGACCGACGCGTACTCGTTGGCCGGCGAGAAGACGAGCGAAACGCCCTCTTCCTCGCGCACGTCCTCCGCCCCGGCGTCGGCGGCGACTTCCATCAGTTTCTCCTCGTCGTGATCGTTGCCGACGAGGGCGAAGACGCCCTGCTTCTCGAACTGGAACGCGACGCTGCCGCTCGTGCCGAGACTGCCGCCGGACTTGTTGAAGATGTTGCGAAGCTCCGGCGCGGTTCGTGCCCGGTTGTCGGTAAGCGTCTCGACGAGCACCGCCACGCCCGCCGGGCCGTAGCCTTCGTAGACGACGTCCTCGAAGTTCTCCGTCCCCTGCTCGCCGGCCCCTTTGGCGACGGCGTTGTCGATGGTGCCCTTGGGCATGTTGGCCGCTTTGGCCTCGTCGATGACGTAGCGGAGGCTCAGGTTGTCCCGCGGATCACTGCCGGCCTTGGCGGCGACCATAAGTTTCTTGGCGATCTTGCCCCAGACCTTGGCCCGCTTCTTGTCGATCGCGGCCTTCTTGTGCTTGATATTCGCCCATTTGCTGTGGCCGGCCATGGCCACAAGGTAGGGCCGCGGCCGGTGCAACGGGCCGGACGAGGCCGGCGGTCGACAAGTATGATGTCGCGTCGTGTCCGAGGTTCTGCCCCCACGAGACAAACGGCCTCGCCTGCCCGAGCCGCCGCCGGTGCGGGTCGAGGCGGTTCGTGACGTGCACCTGCCGTACATCACCGGCAGCGAGGAACTGCTCGACGGCTTCTACCTTGGCCTGTTGAGATTCGAACGCAAAGCCGCGGACTTTCCGCCGGCGTACGAGGCGGAGAACGTCGCGATCCGCTTCGTCCGCCACGACACGCGGCCCGATCGCCACGACGTCCGGCCGGTCGGCATCGTCAGCGACGACTACCTCGACTCCGTCGAACGTCTGCGTGACGCGGAGGTCGAAGTCGAAGAAGTTAAAGGACTCGTCGCCGGCAGCGACGGCCTGCTGCTCCGCGACCCGGCCGGCAACTGGCTGACGCTCGCGCCGCGGCGGGAGATCCGCTGAGCTTCCTGCTTTGGCCGTAGCACCTACGGTCGTGCCCTTGCCCGAGCCTGCCGTCGACGTCGCCGATCTTGTCTGCCGCTACGCCGGCGTCGACCGGGCGGCGGTCGACGGCGTCTCGTTCCAGGTCGAACCCGGCAGCACCGTCGCCCTGCTCGGGCCCAACGGCAGCGGTAAAAGCACGCTCTTTCGCGTCCTTTCGACGCTCCTCTCACCGACGTCCGGCACCGCACGCGTCGGCGGGCTCGACGTCACCACGCACCGCGACGCCGTCCGCCGACAGATCGGCGTCGTCACGCAGGAAGTCGTCCTCTTCGGCGGAAGTGTCCGTGAA
>CAYQCT010000002.1:8710-9098 GCA_964416015.1 uncultured Tepidisphaerales bacterium | reverse complement strand
CAAACACCGGCGCTCGACAAGGAACTGACCGCCCGCGAGAACCTGCGCTACCACGCCGACCTGCTCGGCCTCGACCGGCGGCGGCGGAACGAACGCGTCACGCACCTCCTCGCCGCCGTCGGGCTCGACGAGGCCGACCGGCCGACCAAGAAACTCAGCGGCGGCCAGCGGCGGCGGGCGGAGATTGCCCGCGCTGTCCTGACCTCGCCGCCGATCCTGCTGCTCGACGAGCCGACCGTCGGCCTCGACCCGGCGGCGCGGCAGGAAACCTGGCGGCTGATTCGCGACATCCGCGCCGCCGCCGCGACCCCGATGACGCTCGTCGTCAGCACGCACCTCCTCGACGACCTCGACCACGCCGGCTGCGACCGGCTCGTCCTGCTCGACC
>CAYQCT010000002.1:7801-8700 GCA_964416015.1 uncultured Tepidisphaerales bacterium | reverse complement strand
GGCAAGGTCGTCGCCGACGAGACGCCGGACGCGCTACGCGGCGAGATCGGCGGCGACGTCGTACGACTCGTGCCGCAACGGCCTGACGATCTGGCCAAGCTCGCCGAAGCCGTCGGCGGTTCCGTTGCGGCGAATGCGGTGCGGCTCGAAGTCGACAACGGCGGCGAACGCGTCGCCGCCCTGCTCGCTTCGCCGCCGGTCGCGATTGCCGAGGCGACGATCGCGCGGCCGACGCTCGAGGACGTGTTCCTCCGCCGCACCGGTCGCGGCCTGAAGAGCGACGCCGCTACAGCTTGACGCTGAACGGGAAGGCGACGCCCGGCGCGACGTCGTCGGGATCAAACCACCAGACGAACAGCGACTGCCGGACGAGGCCGTCGATGGCGTCGCTGCCGGTGCTTCGGGTGATCGTGACGCGGAGCGGCGTGCCGCCGGAGTCGGTGACGATGGAGACGTCGACGACACGTCCGCTGACGAAGTAGCCGTCGACGTGCGCGGGCAGGTCGCCGCGAAGGAAGCGTGGTTTGAAGTTGAATTCGCCGCCGCTGACGAGGGTGCCGCTGCGAAGATCGATGACACGCGGGTCGGCCTCGGGTGCGACGGCGGGCGAGTCGCGATCGTCGCCCGCGCCGTCCGCCGATGCGGAGGCAGGCGGCGCACCGAGCGGCTCCTGTTCCGCCGCGGACAAGGCGTCGAGTCGTGATATTGCCGCGCCAAGTTCGCCCGCGGCAAAGGCAGGCGGCAGGTTCGCCTGCGGGACGGTTAGAGCGTCGGCAAGCGACGGCGGCTGATCACGAACGGCCGAGGCGGCGGGACGATGATCGAGGCTCGGCTGCCGGCGACCCTCCCGCGGCGCCGCCAACGTCTGCGGATCCGGCGTCGCCAGGAACGCCTCGCCC
>CAYQCT010000002.1:1647-7791 GCA_964416015.1 uncultured Tepidisphaerales bacterium | reverse complement strand
GCATGGAAGATCGCGGTCGGGAAGGGGCCCGAGGCCAGGAACGCCTCGCCCGTCCCCGGCGTGCCGGGTCGCAGTTGCGTCGTCAGCCGACTTGCCTGCTGCGCGTCCGGCTCACGCAGCGCGGCCGTCGCAATGAACGTGGCGAGCGTGAGGTGCAACGCCAGCGACGCGACGGCGGCGGTGGCGACGCGGGAGCCGTGGGTGCTCCGGGTTCGCCGCACGCCCAACTATATCGGCCCGTAGCGTTCGCGAACGTGCGGATCAGCGAGCTCTTCGACAGCCTCCAGGGTGAGGGCAAGCTGACCGGCGTGCCGTCGGCGTTTGTGCGGGCCAGCGGCTGCAACCTGCGGTGCACCTGGTGCGACACGCCCTACGCGAGCTGGCACCCCGAAGGCGGCCAGCAGTCGGTCGAGGAGGTCGCAACCTGGATCGCCTCGACCGGCCGACGCCACGTCGTCTTCACCGGCGGCGAGCCCGTCATCCAGCCCGACGCCGCGGACCTCTGCCACCGCCTGCACGCCGACGGCCGACACGTCACGCTCGAGACGGCCGGCACGATCTTCAAGCCGCTGGCGATCGACTTGCTGAGCCTTTCTCCGAAGCTCGCCAACAGCACGCCGCACGACCGCGAAGGCGGGAATTTTGCGGCATTACACGAAAAGAATCGCCTGAACTTCGACGCGATGAACGAGCTGATCAAGCACACGCGTCGACGCGGCGGCGACGTGCAGGTCAAGTTTGTCGTCGCCTCGTCCGGCGACCTCGACGAGCTGACGAAGGTCGTCGAACGACTCGACGGCATCGCCTGCGATGACGTTCTGCTCATGCCCGAAGGTACGGATGCCACGACGCTGGATCAGCGGTCGCTCTGGCTCGCCGACCTCTGCAAAGAGACCGGCTACCGATTCTGCCCCCGCCTGCACGTCTATCTCTACGGCGACACCCGCGGGACATGATCTTGGGCGTCCCGTGCCGTTGCAGCGATACGAAGGCTTGCCGGAAGGACCGTGGAGACGCGAAATCATGCGATAGGCAAAGGCTGTTCCTGCGAAGAGTCACAATCAGCAGAGCGGCCCCGCACGATCGACGTGCGGGGCCGCGACAATTTCGGGAAACCAAGCTCTTGTTCAACGACGGCGACGCAGACCCGCCAGGGCCGCGAGGCCGAGCAGGCCGGCGGTGCTCGGCTCGGGGACCACCGTGTTCATGACCGTGAACATCTCGGTCAGGCCGATGTATTCGTTGCCCCAGCCGTCAAGGCCCTGCATGCCGTAGAAGTCGAGGTACTGGCTATCGGTGCCCTCGATCAGGCCGCTGAACAGGTCCGCACCGACGCCGCGGGCGTACATCGGGACGAGCTGGTTCGTGTGCTGCGTGGAGTTCATCCGCATGCCCGGCTTGTTGCCGATGCCGTTGTCGACAACCTGATCAAACGCGACCGTATCGCTGTCCGGGCCCCAGACCATGCCGGCCTCGTGGTCGGCCGTGACGATCACGAGCGTCTCCTCGAAGTTCGGGTCGTTGGCCATGACCCAATCCATGACGGCCTCGACGGAGTTGTTGAAGTCGACCTGCTCCTCAATCAGACGCGTCGTGTTGGCGCCGTGGCCGGCCCAGTCGACGTGCGAGCCCTCGACCATGAGGAAGATGCCGTCGCCGTCCTGCTGGGCGTCGAGGTGGTTGATCGCCGCCGCGGTCATGGTGGCGAGCGACGGGTTGTCGAGGAAGGGATCGCCCTGGCTGTCGTCGCCGGGGTTGATCGGGGCCATCTGACGCTCGGTGAGCTGGTCGAGCGTCTGCGGGAAGAACGGGCTGGCGGTGTTCTGATCGATCATGCCGTTGCCGTTCCAGTCCTGCGTGAAGGGCCGGGTGTACTGGAGCGAGACGTCGCCGGTCAGGGCGATGAGCGGGCCCTGGCTCGGGGCGACCGAGCCGTCGGCCAGGGCTTCGACGCCGGCGCGATCCTCGATGAGCTGCCACCCGCCGGGGTGGGTGCCGTTCTGAAGCTGCGTGTAGGTCTCGAGCCCGCCGATGCGATCGTAGGAGCCGCCGCCGATGTTGTTGGGCGACATGATCAGGTCGAGGGCACCCTCGCTGAGCATTTCGTTGGCGATGGCGTTGTAGTTGTTGCGCGACAGGTTCTGCGCGCCGCCGATGGTCGCGGGCGTGGCGTGGCTGAAGTAGACGCTCGAGACGACGCCGGTCGCCAGGCCGTTCTGCTTGGCAATTTCGCCGATGCTCACCAGCGGCGTGCCGTCGTTGCTGATGTTGATCGAGCCGTTGTACGTCCGCTGCCCGGTGGCGATGGCGGTGCCGGCGGCGGCCGAATCAGTGTAGGTCGTCTTGACGAAGTCGTACCCCTCGAACTCGCCGGTGTTCGTCAGGCCGGGAATGCCCGTGAAGTCGGGCACTCCCGCGGCCGGGCTCGTGTCCCAGGCCTTGGTCGCGTCGTAGACGAGGTTCGGATCCTGCCCGGGGGCGATGTTGGGGTCGCGCTCGAACGTCAGCGGGTACGTCGTGGCGGCGTACTTGGTCCAGCCGGCCTGCTCGTAGGGCAGGCTGCCGATGCCGCCGTACTGGTACATGGCGGTGGCGTTGAAGTGGTTGAAGCCGGCACCATCGCTGATGAGCAGAAAGACGTTCTTGGCTTCCTGGGCCCCGGCGGCCGAGGCGGACATGAGGGCGGCGGTCGCGGCGACGGCCGCAAGGCGAAGCTGGCGAATGGCAATCATGGTCGGTTTCCCCGTGGGTTCTCCAACCCGGAACGGCCGCGAATCAACGGCCCGCGAACCACCGTTCCGGTACGCCCGGAGGTATAAGCCGCCGCACCGCCGTAACGGTGAAGGATCCGTTTGTGACGAGTGAATCTTGTGCAACGATCAGCGGCAGCAACCTAATCGCGACGCTTGGTGCTCGGAGCCGGCCGTCACCGCGGATGGCGACAGGATGGTGTCAACGAGCCTCGAGCGTGTGGCGAGCCCCGAGCGTGAGCGAGGGGTTCCGGAGCGACCGCCGCCAATCGCCTTTTCCGGAACCCCTCGCTCACGCTCAGGGCTCGCCCGGGCATTGGTCGTGCGCGTACTACGTCCCCCTCCAACTCCGATGGTCCGACAAGATCGCCTCTGCCGACGTTGGCAAACCCGACGCCGCCTCTGCGTGGTGTCGGGCCCCGATAAAACCTCCCGGCCCAGCCCTGCCGTTCTCGCGACTCGGACGCAAGTCGGCGCCAGTGCCACCCACCCCGCGCGACATGACCCCTGGCCGGTGCCCGTCAAGAAGACAGCGTTTCAATCCACGCCCGCGTGAAGCGGGCGACAGCGACCCCTTCGTGGCGATGGGCAGCGGCGACCCGTTTCAATCCACGCCCGCGTGAAGCGGGCGACCGCGGAGTTGGCCGGCCGGCAGGTCCGGCTAGTCTTGTTTCAATCCACGCCCGCGTGAAGCGGGCGACAGTAAGCATTGACGCCGACCTTGCTCTCCGGCCGCGTTTCAATCCACGCCCGCGTGAAGCGGGCGACCGATCACCCAATGCCAGGCCGACGCCACCTTCCGGCTTCAATCCACGCCCGCGTGAAGCGGGCGACCGTCACCGGCGGGACGCCGAGCGACTGGGTCACGGTCTCAATCCACGCCCGCGTGAAGCGGGCGACAGCAGCGCGACAAGGCCGGCGACGGCGGAGCCGACGTTTCAATCCACGCCCGCGTGAAGCGGGCGACTTCCTCGGCCGAAACCGGCTGCCTCGCCACGGCATGTTTCAATCCACGCCCGCGTGAAGCGGGCGACAAGCTTTCCGGACCGGCACAACGCCTTCAGCTCATGTTTCAATCCACGCCCGCGTGAAGCGGGCGACCGTCGACTCCTTGGGCATGCGTTCCGACGAGGGAGTTTCAATTTACGCCCGCGTGAAGCGGGCGACAGCTTCAGCTCGGCCTGCCGCTCGTCTATCTGCTGTTTCAATCCACGCCCGCGTGAAGCGGGCGACGACGTTCACGCCGGCTCGATAGACGCCGTCTAGCGTTTCAATCCACGCCCGCGTGAAGCGGGCGACGTCATTAACGGCTCGCAGCCCCGCCGGCGTCCGTAGTTTCAATCCACGCCCGCGTGAAGCGGGCGACCGCGGTCCCACTTCTCGCCGCCGGCCGGAACGTAGTTTCAATCCACGCCCGCGTGAAGCGGGCGACGCTCCCGCAGGTAGCCGCTGACGTTCTCGCAGAGGTTTCAATCCACGCCCGCGTGAAGCGGGCGACCAGATGACGCCAAGTTCCAAGAGCCTTCGGACCGAGTTTCAATCCACGCCCGCGTGAAGCGGGCGACAGCCGGTGGCCGCCCACGCCGAGTGGATGCAGCTGTTTCAATCCACGCCCGCGTGAAGCGGGCGACAGAGGTGCAGATCACGGCGGAAGTCGAGGTCTATGTTTCAATCCACGCCCGCGTGAAGCGGGCGACCGTCGCGACCTCGTCGTACCGACCGCCGCGAATCATGTTTCAATCCACGCCCGCGTGAAGCGGGCGACCGTTTCCGGCCATCGCCAACCCCGGTGTCACCGTGTTTCAATCCACGCCCGCGTGAAGCGGGCGACTCGAAGAGGCGGGCAAAGGGCGTGATCCAAGGCGAGTTTCAATTTACGCCCGCGTGAAGCGGGCGACGCGAGCTGACGATCGAGGCCGCCAAGTCGCTTGACGTTTCAATCCACGCCCGCGTGAAGCGGGCGACGGCTACGGCGACGGCAACTGAGTCCACCCACGAGTTTCAATCCACGCCCGCGTGAAGCGGGCGACTGGACGCGGCCCGCGAGTACCGGCGGCTGCAGTCGGTTTCAATCCACGCCCGCGTGAAGCGGGCGACCCCGGACCCGCAGACGCCACCGCTGGCGACGCAAGTTTCAATCCACGCCCGCGTGAAGCGGGCGACACTTCCACTTCGAGTGCTGGAACGACCCGGAAGAGTTTCAATCCACGCCCGCGTGAAGCGGGCGACCAGCAACGTGCCCGGCTGCTGCGACATTAAGGTGTGGTTTCAATCCACGCCCGCGTGAAGCGGGCGACTCTGCTGCAAAGCAAGCTATCTCTCGGCAGGTCTTGTTTCAATCCACGCCCGCGTGAAGCGGGCGACCTCGACGCCGCGCGGCGGGCGCTGGACGTTGCCGGCGTTTCAATCCACGCCCGCGTGAAGCGGGCGACCGCGACTTCCGCCGCGCGCCAGTGCAACTCGACCGGTTTCAATCCACGCCCGCGTGAAGCGGGCGACTCAGTTCGCAAGGTTAGGCTATGGCTACTGCAAACGTTTCAATCCACGCCCGCGTGAAGCGGGCGACGACCTGCACTCTTTTCGCACGTTCCCCACGCGACGAGTTTCAATCCACGCCCGCGTGAAGCGGGCGACGAGGTCAAGATTGTCGCGTAGTCAAGCACATGATTGTTTCAATCCACGCCCGCGTGAAGCGGGCGACCAGATCGCGGTGAGTTCCCGCTTCGTGTCGCCGCGTTTCAATCCACGCCCGCGTGAAGCGGGCGACAGCCCTTCGCTCGTGAGTTGATGACGCGGGGTTAGTTTCAATCCACGCCCGCGTGAAGCGGGCGACACTGCGGGACGAACATCCCGTACGTCGCGTCTCGGAAGTTTCAATCCACGCCCGCGTGAAGCGGGCGACACAAGCTACAGCGGGTCCTGTAGACGTAAAGCTAGTTTCAATCCACGCCCGCGTGAAGCGGGCGACACCACCAACGAACGACATAGACTCTTTTGATGAAGTTTCAATCCACGCCCGCGTGAAGCGGGCGACCGTTCCCGTATCGCAATCTTCCCGAACCCGCAAGGTTTCAATCCACGCCCGCGTGAAGCGGGCGACGTGACAGTCAATCAACGGCACGAGTTGCTTAGAAAGTTTCAATCCACGCCCGCGTGAAGCGGGCGACTTTAGCGCGTATGTAAAACTGACACGACACAATAGTTTCAATCCACGCCCGCGTGAAGCGGGCGACGCGGCACCTACGTTCCGCTCGATGGAGGCGGAAAGTTTCAATCCACGCCCGCGTGAAGCGGGCGACTACGGTGCGGGTAAGACGCTGATCGGGGGCAAGCGTTTCAATCCACGCCCGCGTGAAGCGGGCGACTTCGACTCGCCGTTCACAGGAGACTACCC
>CAYQCT010000002.1:0-1521 GCA_964416015.1 uncultured Tepidisphaerales bacterium | reverse complement strand
TCAATCCACGCCCGCGTGAAGCGGGCGACGCCGACGCCGGCGACGAGGCCCGGCAGGCCGCCGCGTTTCAATCCACGCCCGCGTGAAGCGGGCGACCATCCCCGGGCAAAGGTACAGGGGGGATAACGGGGTTTCAATCCACGCCCGCGTGAAGCGGGCGACATGGTACGTCACGCTTTTTCGCCCGCGAAATTGAGTTTCAATCCACGCCCGCGTGAAGCGGGCGACTCCCGGACCCGGACTACCCCGACAGCTACCTGGAGTTTCAATCCACGCCCGCGTGAAGCGGGCGACCATCAACGGTCCACTTTTTCATAGCTGGGCGGCGGTTTCAATCCACGCCCGCGTGAAGCGGGCGACGGCACCGGTACCGGCCAGCCGGACGGCGTGCTGACCGGTTTCAATCCACGCCCGCGTGAAGCGGGCGACGCAAGAGGCCGATCGAAAACTACTACTACCCGGCGTTTCAATCCACGCCCGCGTGAAGCGGGCGACGACGCCGTCGCCGAACACGCCGACTGGCCGGTCGTGGTTTCAATCCACGCCCGCGTGAAGCGGGCGACGCAAGGCCGGCAGAAGACACACCGATGACCAACGGTTTCAATCCACGCCCGCGTGAAGCGGGCGACGCCGGAAGTCGTGCCCGACGACGAGGCGAGCGACCTCGTTTCAATCCACGCCCGCGTGAAGCGGGCGAATAGCAGCGTCAGACGATGCGTCGCCGGTGGGATAGTTTCAATCCACGCCCGCGTGAAGCGGGCGACCTGACGGTGAGCAGTTGTTCGATCACCGGGACAAAGTTTCAATCCACGCCCGCGTGAAGCGGGCGACTAGTCTACGCGTGGGGCGCTGCGGCCAAGTCAAAGGTTTCAATCCACGCCCGCGTGAAGCGGGCGACAAGTACGAAGAAGCTAGTGAAAAAGACTTTAAACGTTTCAATCCACGCCCGCGTGAAGCGGGCGACATCATCCGACTCAAGCGTGGCGCCTTGGACTTCGTGTTTCAATCCACGCCCGCGTGAAGCGGGCGACGGCAACAACTACGTTCGCTTGGCCCCGGAGTCGTTGTTTCAATCCACGCCCGCGTGAAGCGGGCGACCGCGATCGAACAGCGGCTGAATCAGCCGAAGCCGGTTTCAATCCACGCCCGCGTGAAGCGGGCGACGCGGGCTGCGAGGTTTGGGTCGACCGCCTCCACATCGTTTCAATCCACGCCCGCGTGAAGCGGGCGACAGCCGGCGAACGATGCGACGGGGGCAAACTCTACGTTTCAATCCACGCCCGCGTGAAGCGGGCGACGTCGGCGGCCCACAGCCGGCGGTCGAGATCATCGGTTTCAATCCACGCCCGCGTGAAGCGGGCGACCGGAGCAGATCGAGCGGTACCGCGCGAGGCTGGAAGTTTCAATCCACGCCCGCGTGAAGCGGGCGACGGTGGAGCGGATGGTTCGCGAGGACGCGGCCGAACGTTTCAATCCACGCCCGCGTGAAGCGGGCGACCTGACGGTGAGCAGTTGTTCGAT
>CAYQCT010000001.1:25569-75139 GCA_964416015.1 uncultured Tepidisphaerales bacterium | reverse complement strand
CCCGGCGTTTCCCATTCACCTTTACGGCCCGACGATGGCCGGGGCGAATGTGATTCGCGTCCCGCTCGGAACGGATGCTGCGTTTCTGGCGAATGTGGAAAAGACGCTCCGGGACTTGTACCCGCGGCCGAAGCTTTTGATTCTCAACTACCCGCACAACCCGACGGCGGCGACGGTCGACCCGGACTTCATGCAGGCCGCGGCAGATCTGTGCAACCGCTACGGCGTGCTCTGCATGAGCGACTTCGCCTACGGCGACATCGGCTTCGACGGGTACAAAGCCCCCAGTTTCCTCGCGGCCGACGGCGGCAAGCGGATCGGAGTCGAGTTCACGACGATGAGCAAAAGCTACAACATGGCCGGCTGGCGAGTCGGCTTCTGTTGTGGCAACGCGGACATGGTCGCGGCGTTGAAGACGATCAAGGGCTACTACGACTATGGAAGTTTCAACCCGATCCAAATCGCCGGCGTGATTGCGATGCGGGAGTGCGTCTCGACTCCCGGCGATCAGGCGACGAAGTACGAGGCCCGACGCGACGAGGTCTGTCGTGGGCTCGACAAGCTCGGGTGGACCTACGAGACGCCGCGGGCGAGCATGTTCGTCTGGGCCAAGATCAATCCGCAGCACTTCAAGCCCGGCGAAGACGACATCGACTTCAGCATTCGCATGCTCGACGAGGCCGAGGTCGCCCTGGCCCCCGGCGTCGGTTTCGGAGAGGCCGGGGCGGGGTATGTGCGGATCGCCCTGGTCGAGAACGAGCAACGCCTGCGGCAGGCGATGCGGAACCTGCAGCGGGCGCTCGTCGGCTGAGCGACCGGTCGGACCGGCACAAGCGGGCGAGTGGGAGGTTTGAAAGCACGAACCCCTGCAGATCGCTTTGCAAAGCGGCAGCAATGCGATACAGTCTGACCGACCACCCGCGCCTGACCAGCGTTGACGGAGAGATCGGGAGACACCACAACCTGCCGCCGTATGCGGAGGGCCGACGCGAAGGCGTCGCGACCGATGCCGTCGCACCTTCTTCAGGGAGATAGACCCAATGTGTAAGACCCTCGCTACCGCGGCCCTTGCCGCCCTCGTTGCCACGCCCGCGTTCGCGCAAGTCGTCGACAGCGGCCCGGTCAACGTGAACATCCCGCGGAACATCGGCGGCCTGTACCTCGACGTCGTCACCGGTCAAACCGGCGGCTTCTTCAGCGGTTACGACATCAACCCGTACGCCTCCAACAGCAATACAAATTGGAGCAGCTTCACGCCGGGCTCCGGCGGCACGGCCGTGGACAGCACGGGCGAAGTTCTACTTTTCGCAATGGGCGACGTCGTAAGTCCGATCGAGACGTTCACGTCCAGCGTCACCAACCTCGGAGGCCCTGGCCCGTTCAACGGCTTCATCGGCTTCTCCTTCCTGAACGAAGCAGGCGGCACGACGCACTACGGTTACGCCGAGATCGACCTGCCGGCGAGCGGCGACGGCACGCTGCTGTCGTACGGCTTCGAGGCGACGCCGGACACGGCCGTCGTGATCCCGATCCCCGAGCCCGCCACGGCCGGCTTGCTGGGCACGGTCGCCTTGGCCATGCTCCGCCGCCGCCGGGCGGCCTGAGGTGGGAGGTGGGGGATCGCGAACGATCAACTGGCAACTCGCTGAGCCAGCTGCGACCTGCGTCTTGACGTCATGGTCGCGTGACCCAAAGCCCACGGCCTCAGGCCGTGGGATTTCTTCTTGCACTGGCACCTGCTTCCTGTGGGGCAATCTTGCCTCCCGTGCCACGTTCCGGCCATGGTGGCAAAGCAGTATGAATTCACGGATGGCCAATTGATCCTCACCCTCGAAGTCGCCGAGGAAGGCGGCTACGTCGTCACCTCGCGGATGTACCCCGAACGCATCACGGAGGCCGAGTCGATACCGGAGGCCTTCGAGATGGCCCGTGATGCTCTCGAAGCGTTGGCGGAGTCACGGCGACGACTGCGGAGCTGACTACCCTTGCCGACTCATGGCCAAGATCGTGACCTTCGGTGAAATCATGATGCGACTCGCGACGCCGGGCCGGCTGCGGTTTCGGCAGACGGAGTCGTTGGACATCACGTTCGCCGGGGCCGAGGCAAACGTGGCCGTGTCTTGTTCGCGGTTCGGGCACGAAGCCAGCTTCGTCACGGCCCTGCCGGCGAGCGACTGGGGCGACCGGGCGGTGAATGCGGTCCGGGCCCAAGGCGTGGCGACGGATCGGATCGTGCGGCGGGACGGGCGGATGGGGCTGTACTTTCTCGAGAGCGGCGCCGGGCCGCGGCCGAGTCGGGTAATTTACGACCGCGGCGACTCGGCGATCAGCCGGATGCAGCCGGACGAGGTCGACTGGTCGGCGGCGATGCAGGGCGTCGACTGGTTCCACTGGACCGGCATCACACCCGCCCTCGGCGACGGCCCGGCGGCAGCGGTCAAGGCGGCGTGCGAGGCGGCCAAGGCGGCCGGGGCGAAGATCAGCGCGGACTTGAACTATAGAAAAAACCTCTGGTCGCGTGACAAGGCCCAGCAGGTCATGAGCGAGCTGGCTGGCTACCTCGACGTCTGCATCGCGAACGAAGAGGACGCTCACGACGTCTTCGGCATCACCGGCGGCGACGTGACCAGCGGCGAGCTCGACCGCGACCGCTATGCCGACGTGGCCAAGCAGATGACGGAGAAGTTCGGCTTCGGCAAAGTCGCGATCACGCTGCGTGAGTCGATCAGCGCCAGCCGCAACGGCTGGTCGGCGATGCTCTACGCCGACGGCACGCCGCACTTCGCCAAGCGGTACGACCTGGACATCGTCGACCGTGTCGGCGGCGGCGACAGCTTCGCGGCCGGCCTGATCACCGCACTGATGCGGGGCGACGACGACGCCCGTGCGGTCGAATGGGCGACGGCGGCCAGCGCATTGAAGCACACGATCGTCGGCGACTTCAACCTCGTCGACGTCGATGAAGTCGACCGCCTCGCCGGCGGCGACGCCAGCGGCCGCGTCCGGCGGTAAGGCCAACCGCACAGTTCATAAAGAACCGGCTGGAGCAGAGAAGCGGTCGCGTGCCGGATGGAGCTACCGGGATTCGAACCCGGAATACCACCATGCCATGGTGGCGTGATCCCATTTCACTATAGCCCCGGGAGGCTTTCCGCCACGCGATCGCGGCGGGCGGCCACTCTACGTCGGCTATCGCGGGCGTCAACATCCAGTCGTTGCCGATCATCCAGTCGTTGCCGATCCGCTCAGGCCAACGCGGCGACCGGCGTCGGGCGGCTGGCCGGGGCGGCGGGCGGATCGACGTCGTTCGACTTCGACGCGAGGCTGGCGGCGAGGATCGTGACATCATCGTCGAATCCGACCAGGCCGGCGTGCGTGCGGACGACACGCATCACCGCCTCGACCGCCGCCTTGCCGTCGCCGATGTCGCCGTTCAGGTCGCGGTCTAGACCTCCGCGGAGCTGGGCGAGGTCAAGGTGGCGGCCTTGCGGGTCGCGGGCTTCGGTGACGCCATCCGTGTAGAACACCAACGCCTCGAGCCCGGCCAGCGGGTGGGTCTGCGTCGGATACTCGACGCCTTCCATGACGCCGGCGACGAGCTCCGGCTCGACATCGAGCTCGTGCCACGCGTCGCCCGACCGGCGGGCCAGCGGCGACGGATGGCCGGCACTGGCGAGATGCACGGCGTCTTCGGCCGGGTCGAGCACGGCAACGAGTAGCGTCACGAACTGGCCGCCGTGAGCCTGGCGGGCGAGCTGGTCGTTGACGCTCTGCAAGGCCTGGCCGGGGTCGCCGAGGCGTTGCACCTCACTTCGAACCAGCAGCTGCGTCGTGCTCATCAGGAACGCCGCCGCCATGCCATGGCCGGTGACGTCGCCGATGACGAGGGCGTAACGCGGCCGATCGGGCGGGCCGGGAATGCGAAAGTGGTTGTAGAAGTCGCCGCTGATCTGGCTCGCCGGCTCGTTGGCGGCCGAGACGTCGAGCGATAGCCCCTCGACCTGCACCGCCGCGTCCTTCGGCAGCCAACGCTCCTGAATGCTGCGGGCCTCGCGGAGCTCCTTATCGATAACCTCGGCACGCAGCTTTTCCAGTCGGTTTCGGCCGCGAATCAGTGTTGCCGACGTGCTGCCGAGGATACCAACGAGCACGATGATGATGCCGGACGCCCAGAGCACGGCCTGTCGCGTCGTTTGGCGGAGCGGCCCGATGACGGACTCGGCGTTGAGTGCCGCGGCCACCCAGAGCCGGGCCGCGGGACGTTCGGCATCGGCCGCATCGGGGTTTCGCACGTTCGGCGGACGGACCGCAGCGACGGCGGGCAGGAGGCCGTCAAACGTCTCGCCGCCGATCTGCGCCCGGGCCTCGATGAGCTGCGGCGGCGTGCTGCGGCCGGCAACGCGGGCGGCGACGTACTGCTGCAACTCGACCGGGATCGCCTGCGGATCGGCCTCGCTCGCGGAGTTACCGGTCGACAGCGGCCGGGCGTCGTCGCCGACCAGCGTCATCGCCAGCGTCCCGCTCTGCCGCTGGCCGGCGAGGAAGGCGCGGTCGAGGAACGCGATCGGCACGGCCGCGACGACCACCGTCCGCTCCCCGGCCGGGGCGAGGGCGAGCATCACCGGCGACATCGCCCCGCCGTCGCCGATCCGCAGCGGGCCGAGCAGCGCGACCTTCTGCCGCTCGGCCGCTTCGGCCACTGCTTCCGCGGCTTCGCCAGTCTCGGGAAAAGCTGCCGTCGGCGCGGCGGAGGTCAGACCTTCGACTTGTGCCGCCAGCGGCTGGTCCTGATCGGGAGCATTGGCGTTGCCGAAGTGACGGAGGGTCGCCACTTCGCCGGTCGGCCGGACGCGGAGGACGAAGAGGTCACTCGAGCGGTTGCGGACCTGCTCCCAAAGGGCCGCGTCGTTGCCGGCGGCGAGGCGTGCCGTCGGCCGGAGCAGCCGTCGGTTCGCCCGTCCCTCGGCCTGACCATCGACGGGGGCGAGCGTGTCGAGGACGCCATCGAGGTGCCGGCGAATGTTGTCCGCGGCTTGCCGAGCGGGTCGCAGCGCCGTCTCGAGCGCCTGCTCCGCCGCCAAATCCCGGCCGGCGGTGTACAGAACCCGCCCCGCCACGACGACGACCGCGGCAAGAACAAGCAGCGACGCGAGGTGCGCCGCGACCACTCGGACGATGTATCGGCGGACCGAGTGTTCCACGATGCCCTGCGGTAGTGAATCTACAACCCTCGCCGACGCGGCGAACCGCCGAGCCTACCGATTCGGGCCGACGGACGGAACGCGAAGATGTCGCCGAAACAACCAGCGTTCGCCCGCGGACGAGGACGAGGCTACTCGTCCTCCGACTCGCCCTCTTCGTCTTCGTCCGGCGAATCTTCGTCTTCGTCCGGCGAATCTTCGTCCTCCGTCGTCGCCTCCAGCTCATCGGCCTCGCCGGCGAAGATCAGGACGAGCACCGTCTTGGGTCGAACTTCTTCGGCGAGCAGGACGGCATCGAAGGGCCGATCCATGCTGCTGTCGTACTCGAGCGTCGGCGCTTCGTCGACATCGGCGAGGAAGTCGCGGATCTGGCGCGGGCCCACGGCGAGGCTGACGATCGAGTCGAAGACCTTGCGGTACGCCGTCGTGATGCCGATGACCTGGCCGTTGCGATCGAAGATGGGGCCACCCGAATTGCCCTGGGTGGTCTTCATGTCGAGGAACAGGTCGAAGTCATCGTCCTGCGTGTCGTTCGAGCTGACCGTGCCGCGGGCCGTCTGGAAGACGAAGTTGCCCGTGCCTGCGTTTGGATAGCCGGCCGTCATGACGTCGGCCTGGACCGGCGGGACGTCTTCTTCGAGCACCTTAAAGTACTCGAACGGCTCGCCGTCCGGGTGCTCGACTTTCAGCAGCGCGATGTCGTACTTGTCGTCGGCTTCGACGAACCGGGCCGGGTACTCGACGAAGTTGCCCTCGTCGTCCTTCGTGCTGAGGCGAACGCGGTAGTACATGCCGTCGTCGGACTCGGCGACGTGGCGGTTGGTGATGATGTAGCCGTCGGCGCTGACGAACCAGCCCGAGCCGTTGCCCCGCATGCCGGGCGGGCCGCTGTCGGGATCGTCGGGGTTGGTCTGATCCGTGCCGTGCGAGTAGTCCTCGATCCACTCGAGCGTCTTGGCGCTGTAGGTTTCCCGCAGCAGCTCGGCGTTCAGGGCGATCTCGCGAATTCGCGGGTTGTTCCGCTTGAAGTTGTCCGGGATCGAGTCGATCGCGCCCAGCAGGTTGCCGGCCGTGAACTCGGTCGAAGCGACTTCGACGGCTTCGAGCATGTACTCGAGGCCCTCTTCGTACTTCTCGCGGACGAACAGGAGGGCACCCATGCTGCTCAGCACGGCCGGCAGTCGCGGCTGGAGCTTCAACGCCCGCCTCGCGTGCATCTCGGCCTCGGCCAGCTTCCGGTTGCCGCCCTCGACGCCGTTGCCCTGGTGCCACTTGACATAGGCGAGCCGGTAGTGCGGACGGAAGGCGTTCGGGTACTTGCCCAGTGCCTGGCGGTACTTGCGGATGGCGTCGGTGGGGTTGACCCGCTCGATCTTCAGAGCTTCTTCGACCAGCTCGTTGGCCTCCTCCTTCATCTGCTTGAGCTCGTCGCCGCCGACCCAGGAGCCGCGAATCCGCTCGGCACCGTCCTGGTAGCGCTGCTTCCAGGTCGACAACTCTTTCTCCGCCGACTCACGCTGCAGTTGCGAGAGGTCTTCGCGGGCGAGGTAGCGTTCCCACATGTCGACCGCCTGGACCGGCTCACGGACGCGGCCGCTGCGCTCGCGCAGGACGTCGAAGTCGCGGCCGAGGCCGTCGAGCGACTCGTCGGCCGCCGTGCCGCCGCCGGTGATGCCGTAGGGCTTGCCGTCGACGCTCTTCAACTTACCGATCGGAACGAGGCGTTGCTTGCCGTCGGCGTCGGTGATCGTGACGAGCCGGCCACTGGAGCCGAAGGGCTCGACCCGCCCGGTCAGCTCCTCGCCATCCTCCAGGACAATCTCGACCATCGGCTGTTCGGCATCCTCCGCGAAGGCCCGCGTCGTCGGCAGCGTCACCGCCCCGACGAGCGCCGCCAAAGCCAGCAGCCCTGCCGCCCAACGCAGCCGGAGCCCGGCCGCCCGTGTCGCCTCGTGTGCACGCATGAAAGCATCCTAACGGTCCAAGGTTCCCGACGACAAGCCGGCGGCGTCGGCCAAATGAGCCGCCAAACTTTCTGGCGGAGGATCACACAAGCCCCGCCTGTTGTCCCCGTGAATCCGCCGGCCTACCGTGCTCCCCCGCGCCTCCGGGTGCCGGTCCTGATTTCCCTCGCACCCGATCCGCCCGAAGACTCGCATGCCGACGATCAACCAGCTCGTCAAGCGGCCGCGCAAGACGCTGTCCGCCATCAACAAGGTCAAAGACCTCGAACAGTGCCCGCAAAAGCGTGGCGTCTGCGTCCAGGTTAAGACCATGACGCCCAAGAAGCCCAACTCGGCGCTTCGCAAGATCGCTCGCGTCCGGCTGTCCAACGGGAAGGAAGTCACCGCCTACATCCCCGGCGAAGGGCACAACCTGCAGGAGCACAGCATCGTGCTCGTCCGCGGCGGCCGCGTCCGCGACCTGCCGGGCGTCCGCTACCACGTCGTCCGCGGCAGCCTCGACACCCTCGGCGTCAGCGACCGCAAGCAAGGCCGCAGCAAGTACGGCAGCAAGAAGGGCAAGTAGTTCTGATACGACACGTAGCACTGGTTCCCGCACGCATCTGATCTTCCACATCCATGGCCTACAAGAAGTTCACCGCCAGCGCCCAGCAGCTCAAGCCGGACCCGCGCTACAACAGCGAGCTTGTCAGCAAGTTCATCAATTGCCTCATGTACGACGGCAAGAAGCTCGTCGCACAAAAGGTCTTCTACGATGCGATGGAACAGGTCCAGCAAAAGCTGGCCGACACGCCGCCGCTGGAAGTCTTCGAAGGCGCGATCAACAACATCAAGCCCTACGTCGAGGTTCGCAGCAAGCGCGTCGGCGGTGCGAACTACCAGGTCCCGATGCAGGTCAACAAGCGGCGTCAGCAGTCGCTGGCGATCCGTTGGGTCCTCGAAGCCTGCCGCGCCGAGTCCGGCCGGCCGATGAGCAAGATCCTCGCCGACGAAATCTCCGCCGCCTTCAACAAAGAAGGCAAGGCGATGAACAAGCGCGAAACAACGCACCGCATGGCAGAGGCGAACAAGGCGTTTGCTCACTTCGCGTTCTAGTTTCGCTGGCCGAAACGCGAAGACGCAAAGGCGCAAAGACAGAGCAAAGAAAGAATGGTGGCTTCGAATGCGGCCGCCCCTTTTTCCGTGCCAGTCTTCATCTTTGCTCCGGCTTTGCACCTTCGCGTCTTCGCGTTTCTGAACGGCCTCGCATAGCGTCTGCGAATGCATGACCTGCCTGCCTATGCTTGGGAGTTGGCCGCCGCGGCTCGCGAGAGTGCGTTACGACTGATGCGGGAGAGCGGCCAGCGACGCTCCGCCGCGATTTGTGGGGCGGCCGACAACATCGACGGGCGGACGCCGGCGATCTTGGAGGCCAATGCGAAGGACCTCGCCGCCGCCGCTGATCTGCCGGCGGCGACCGTCGGACGCTTGAAGCTCGACGAGGCGAAGGTGGCCAAGATCGCCACCGCCCTCCGCGAGATCGCCGACCAGCCCGACCCGCTCGGGCGGACGCTGCACGGCGAGGTCCGCCCGAACGGTCTCCGGCTCGAGAAGCGGACGGTTCCGCTCGGCGTCGTCCTCTTCATCTACGAGTCACGCCCCAACGTCACCGCAGACGCCGCCGCACTCTGCCTGAAAAGCGGCAACTCCGTCATCCTTCGCGGCGGCAAGGAAGCGGCTCACTCTGCTGCCGCTCTGTTCGGCTGCGTGCGGGATGCCATCGACGAGGTCAATCTGCCGGCGGCGGCGGTGCAGCTCGTCGATCGGCCCGATCGCGAGCTCGTCCCGATGCTCCTCGGCCACGGCGACGCCATCGACGTCGCGATCCCCCGCGGCGGCAAGGGCCTGATCCAGGCCGTGATCGAGGCCGCGACGATGCCGGTCCTGAAGCACCTCGACGGCAACTGCCACCTCTACGTCCACGCCGACGCCGCGACCTGGCCCGACCGCGCGCGGGCGGTCGCGGACATGCTCGTCAACGCCAAGACCAGCTATCCCGGCGGCGGCGTCTGCAACGCGGTCGAGCACGTCCTGTTTCACCGCGACGCCCTGCCGCTGTTGCCCGCCGCCTGCGATGCTCTGGCCGCGGCCGGCGTCGAGGTTCGCGGCGACGATGCCGTGCGGCAGGCCTGGCCGCAGGCAAAGCCGACGACGGCAGAGGACTGGGACGAGGAGTACCTGGCGCTGGTCATCTCGATCAAGGTCGTCGACTCGCTCGACACTGCGGTCGCCCACATCAACCGCCACGGCAGCCGGCACACGGACGGCATCCTGACCCGCAACACGCGCGCCGCCGACGCATTCGTCGCCGCCGTCGACTCGGCCAGCGTCACCGTCAACGCCAGCACCCGCTTCGCCGACGGCGGCGAGTACGGGCTCGGTGCCGAGATCGGCATCAGCACGGACAAGCTGCACGCCCGTGGCCCGATGGGGGCCGCGGACCTGTGCAGCTACAAGTGGATCGTCACCGGCGACGGTCACTTGCGGCCGTGACGGAGCAGCGTCCTACGACGCCTCGCCGTCCAACTTGGGTGCGGCCGACTTGACGGCGGGTGGGCGGGCGACGACGACCTTGCCGCGGGAGCGACGTCGACGCTTGGGTTTCTCGACTTCGTCTGGGGCAGGCTCGGCGGCGGGTTCCTCGGCAGACGCGTCCGGCTCGGCGGCCTTGGCGGCGACCTTTTTGGCACGCTTGCGGCGGACCTTCTTCGGGCCGGGCTCGGCGGGCTCGGCGACGACCACCGGCTCGTCGACGACGACCGGTTCGTCGGCGTCGGCGGGCGTTTGCGAGTCGGCTTCGACGTCGACCGTCTCGTCGCCGCCGGTCGGGCGGCGCCGGCGCGACTGCCGCGGGGGTTGCTCCGTCGGCTGCTCGGCATCGACGGCCTCCGCAGCAGGCGCAGCCTTCTTGCGTCGGGTCCGCCGCGGCTTGGCCGGGGCCGATTCCGGCTCGGCTTCCTCGGCGACTTCGGCCGCGTCGGCATTGTCGGCAACGATGTCCGGCAGCGACGCGGCCGTCGACTCGGCTTCGCTCGACCGGCTCCGCCGTCGGCGTCTGCGACGGGGAGCCGGTTCTTCCTCGCTGGCCCGCTCCGCTACCGGCTCGTCGGAAGCCGCAGCCTCCTCAGCGGGTGCCGTCTCGACATTCGACTCATCCTCCGTGCCGCGGCCCCGCCGGCGACGACGCCGTTTCTTCGGGGCCGCCTCGTCCCCAGGCGAAGCAGTGTCGACCGCATCGGCATTCTCCGCAACCACGTCCGGCGACGCCTCGGCGGCTTCCTCTGAAGAGCCACGGCCACGCCGACGGCGACGTCCGCTCGGGGCGGCGTCTTTAACCTCTGCCGACCCGACCTCTTCGGCGTCCGCGATGTCCGCATCGTCAGCAACGACCTCCGGCGTCGACTCGTCCGGCCCGCCGCGACCGCGACGCCGGCGGCGGCGACGGCCACGCGGAGCGTCTTCCTCGTCTGTACGGGCCTGCTCAGAATCATCTGTACGGGCCTGCTCAGAATCATCTGTACGGGCCTGCTCAGAATTATCGACGGGCGAGGACTCGGTCGCTGGTGCCTCTTCGGCCGCCTCTTCGCGACTGCCACGCCGGCGGCGGCGACGTCCGCGACGCGGGGCTTCGTCCTCCTCGTCTTCGGCTGCAACCGGCTCGTCACGGGCAACGTCTTCCGCCGTCTCGTCGCGTGCTCCGTGTCGCCGGCGGCGACGTCCGCGACGTGGGGCTTCGTCTTCATCGTCTTCGGCTGCCGGCGAATCAACCGGTTCACCCTCCGCTTCAGGCGGCGCTTCGTCTTCTTGTCCGCCCCGCCGCCGGCGTCGTCGGCCGCGGGGTGCTTCGTCGTCCGTCGCCTCGGCCTCGTCGTCACGACCGCGGCCGCGTCCGCCACGTCGGCGTCGGCCGGCGGGCTTCTCGTCTTCCTCTTCCTCGTCGGTCTCGGGCTCGTCCAGAAGTTCCGGATCTTTTTCCGCGTTTCGCAGGGCTTCCAGCGCCCGCCGCATCGGGTCGTCCTCGGCCTCGCGGGCAGTCGCGTCGGCGACCATCTTCTCGACCTCGTCCAACGCCAGCTCGCCGAGCGGCGTCAGTTCCTCGAGCAACGTCAAGCCGTCTTCGTCGACATCGATCTCCGGCACGCTCGGGCCGGCCTCGCGGGATTCGTCCGCCCCGCCCCGCCGACGGCGGCCGCCGCGGCGTCGCCGACGTTGGCCGCCGGTGTCCGTTTCGCCCTGCTCCGGCGGCAAGAGGCCCTCGATCTTGACCGGGTGGTCACGGTCGTCGTAGCAGTCGATGCCGATGCCGTCCGCCGGCAGCGTGTCGTCCTGCCGAACACGAACGGGCAGCTGGAACTCCTGTTCGAGCTTCGCCAGTGCCCGGCGTTTGGTGTTGAGCACGTGCAGCGCCACAGTCGGGTAAAGCCGGGCGTCGACGCGGACGACGCGGTCGTCGTGGGCGGCGACGCGGAGGCGGCGCATGACGTCCAAGGCCATGCTCTCGGGCGTCTTGACGACGCCGGTGCCGCGGCTCCAGGGGCAGGGCATGTAGACCGACTTCCGCAGGTCGGGCCGCATCCGCTGGCGGGTGATCTCGACGATGCCGAACTCGCTCATCATGAGGTGCCGGCTCTTGGCGCGGTCGCGTTTGAACTCCTCGAAGAGCTTGTCGTGCAGCTGCTGGCGGTGCCGGCTGTAGCGGAGGTCGATGAAGTCGACGATGACGATGCCGCCCAGGTCACGCAGGCGGAGCTGTCGGCAGACCTCCTCGGCGGCTTCCATGTCGGTGCGGAAGGCGTTCTCCTCGGCGTCGCCGGCGTCGCGACTTTTGCCGGAGTTGACGTCGATGGCGACGATGGCCTCGGTCGAGTCGATCACCAGGCTGCCGCCCGAGGGCAGCGGGACGTGGCGGTCGAACATTGTCTCCAGCTCCCGCTCGATGCCGCACGCGTGAAACAGCGGCAGCTCGCCTTCGTAGAACTGCACGTCGACCTTGGTCCGCGGCATCAGCAGCTTAAAGAACTGCCGCACACGCAGGGCCGTCTCGAGGTCGTCGACGACGACGCGGTCGACGTCGCCGGTCCAGACGTCGCGAACGGTGCGTGTGACGAGGTCGCCTTCGCTGTAGAGCAAGGCGGGCGCTTTGGCGCCCTTGCGTTGCTTGTCGATGTCGGTCCAGAGGCGGACGAGGTACTTGAAGTCGCGTTCGAGCTCGGCCTTGGTCTTGCCTTCGCCGGCCGTGCGGATGATGAAGCCGACGTCTTGCGGCGGTTCGAGGCCGTCGAGCACTTTGCGAAGCCGGCGGCGTTCTTTGTCGTCCTCGATGTTCTTGCTGACGCCCATCTGCCCGACGCCGGGCATGGCGACGAGGAATCGGCCCGGGATCGACGGGTAGCTGGTGAGGGTCGGTCCCTTGCCGCCGATGCCTTCCTTAATGACCTGGACCATGATCCGATCGCCGCGGCGGAGGGCGTCTTGGATCGGCGGGCGGTCGCGTCGGCCGATCTTTTTGCCGACGCGTTCTTCCATGTTGTCCCACTTGCCGCCGTCGGGGAAGTGGTCGGGATGCAGGTCTTGGACGTGCAGGAAGCCGTTGCGGCCGTAGCCGAAGTCGACGAAGGCGGCCTGGATGGAGGCCTCGACGTTGGTGACTTTGCCGAGGTAGATGTTGCCGACGCTCGACGAGGCGTTGTCTCGTTCGAGGTAGACTTCTTCGAGTCGGCCGTCCTCGACGAGGGCGACGCGGACTTCTTCGCCGCGGGCGACGTTGACGAGTAGTTCTTTGGCCATGCGCGCGTATGGGCCGCGTGCGCGGGTGCGTCAATCCACTTGCTTGCCGAGGCGAAGGTGTTGCGCGAAGGTCGGTCGGGAAGGATCGCCTGTGGCGTCGCGCCGGCCGCGGGACCGCTCGAAGGGCGGGGTCGCGGGCGGGCGGTGTTCCGGGGAAGTTCCGTGGCGAGGTCGCGGGCTCACGATGCCGTCGACGGCAGATCGGGCGTGTGCGGTGCGGCCGCTCCTGTGAGTAAAGGTTGCTGAAAAGGGAAAGCCTCGCCCGGTTCCCAGCCATGAAACACACGGTGGTCTACATGGCGGCGTCGGGGAGGATGTTTCGTAGTTCTTCCTGAAGGTAGTGCTGAACCTGGCGTTCGCTGTCGAAGCTCATGACGCGGCGGCTGACCTCGCGGGCGTGCTTCTGGCTGGTGCTGCGGATGATCCGCTTCACCTCCGGCACGTCCGGGCCGCTCATGCTGAACGTCGTCAGCCCCAGGCCGAGCAGCAGCAGAGTATAGAGCGGCTCGCCGGCCATTTCGCCACAAACGCTCACGCCGATGTTGTTTCGGCCGGCCACGCGGATTACGTCACGAATCAGGCTCAGCACCGCCGGGTGCGCCGGGTTGAACAAACCTGCCACACGCTCATTCGTCCGATCGACGGCGAGCGTGTATTGAATGAGGTCGTTCGTGCCGATCGAGAAGAAGTTGACCTCGCGGGCGAACTGGCTCGCCATGAGCGCCGCCGAGGGCACCTCGATCATCATGCCGACCGGAATCCCCCGGCGGAACGGCAGGTCGTCGTCTTCGAGCTCTTCCTCGACGTCCCGCAGTACCATCTTCGCCTGACGCAGCTCCATGATCGTGCTGATCATCGGGAACATGATCCGCACGTCGGCGTTGGGCACGGTGCCGCTGGCGCGGAGGATGGCACGCAGTTGCCGCTTGAACATCGGCAGGTCGTGCAGGCAAAGCCGAATGCTGCGGTCGCCCAGGAACGGGTTGCGTTCCTGCGGCCGGCCGTCGTGGGTCTTGCGTTCGTACCCGGCGGCAACGGTGGCCGAGCCGTCCATGGAGTACTTGTCGGCGCCGAGGTCGAGCGTGCGAATGACAAGAGGCCGACCGTCGAGCCGGCGGACTGCGTCGGCGTAGGCGGCGAAATGCTCCTCCTCCGTCGGCTCGTGATCGGCAGCCAGGTACAGAAACTCCGTGCGGTACAAGCCGATGCCGACCGCGCCGCGGCCCAGGGCGTCGTCAATCTCGCCGGGGAACTCGATGTTCGCCATGAGCGCGACTTGGTGCCCGTCCTCCGTTTCGGCCGGCAGGTCGCGGAGCAGCGACAAATCGGCCGTCACCGCGGCCTCGCGTTCGGCCTGCTGGCGATAATCCTCGACCTGTCGCTCGTCCGGATCGAGGACGACCAGGCCGCGCGTGCCGTCGATGATAACGCGGTCGCCGCCGCTGAGCTTGGCGGTCGCGTCCTGCAGGCCGACGACGGCCGGGATGTTCATGGCCCGGGCGACGATGGCCGTATGGCTCGTGCGGCCGCCGGCGTCGGTGGCGAAGCCGAGCACGTGCCGCTTGTCCAGCGCCGCCGTCTGGCTCGGCAGCAGGTCGTGGGCGATGACGACGATGTCCTGCTCCAAGCGGCTCAGCGACTCGTGCCGCTCGCCGAGGAGCTGGCGGAGCACACGCTTTTCCACGTCGTAGACGTCCTTGGCGCGGGCGGCGAGGTAGTCGTCGGGCATCCGCTCGAACTTCTGCGCCATCGCCCGCATGCCGCGACTCGTGGCATACTCGGCCGTCAGCTGGTCGGCCTCTACGCGGGCGACGAGGTCCTGGACGACGGTCGGATCGCCGAGCAGGCCCTGGTGGAAGTCGAAGATGCCCGCCGCCTGCTTGCCGTGCTCGGCGGCAAAGGCGGCGGACAGCGAGGCGAGTTCTTCGCGTGCGACGCCGATCGCGTGCTGCAGGCGTTCGACTTCGTCGCCGACCCGACGGGCCGGGACGTGCCGCTCACGGACGACCATGTCGTCGGCATCGAGAACGACAACGGTCCCGATCGTCGTTCCGGGAGAGACGCCGATGCCTTTGAGAATCTCCATAACGACGGTGCCCGGCGTTCCTGGCCGGGCGAGGCGAGTGTACGGGCAATGCGCGGCCGCCGGAACCGCGACAGTTGGTTGGCTTCAGTCACTCCTCGTCGAACTTCTCGACGAACAGCGTCTCAATTGCATCGCACGCCGCCTCGGCGTCGACGCCGTCGGCCTCGACGTCGATCTCCGTGCCTTGCGTCGCGGCGAGCGTGACGACCTGCATCACGCTCTTGCCGTCGGCGCGGGTCGGCTCGGTCTCGCCCTCGATCGGCTCGACGCGGGCGAGCACGACGTCGCACTCGAACCGGCCGGCGCATTCCACGACCGCCATCGCCGGACGGGCGTGCAGGCCGTGCGCATTGGCGACCGTCACCCGGCGGACGGCCTTCACGTGATCGCCCCGTCCGCCTGGCGTAGCACGTCGAGCACCGCCTCACGGCCGGTCGCGTCGCGCAGGTCGCGGCGGACCAGATCCTGCTGCAACACCTTGAAGATCGTCTGCATCGCGTCCAGGTGCTCCCGACTGCGGTCGGCCGGGCTGATGAGCAGGACGACGACGTTCACCGGCCGGCCGTCGAGGCTTTGGAAGTCAATGCCCGCCTTGCTCAGACCGACGGCGGCGGTCATTTCACGGACTTTGGCGTGCTTCGCGTGCGGCACTGCGACGCCCTTGCCGAAGCCGGTGCTGCCAAGGCGTTCGCGTTCGCGGATGGCTTCCAGGATCTCCGACTCGGCCTCGGCGTCGACCCGCCGCGCGTTCACTGACGCCGCCAGCAGCTCGGCGACGGCCGCGTCGCGGTCCTCTGCCTGCAGCTCCGGCACGATGGCCTCGCGGGTCACCAGATCGATCAGTCGCATCACGGTCGAGTAAGGTTCCGCAGAAATTCAGACCGGCTGGTGGCGGATCGATGCGTCGGCACCGGCGTGCTTGCGGTTGCGGTGGCGGTCCTTGTGCTCGCTGAGCTGACGCTCGAGCTTCTTGAAGCACTCGTCGATGCACGCCTCGACCGCCTCGCAGCGGCTGTTGGCGACGAACGTGTTCTTGTGCTCGGCGTTGACGAGGTACTCGACGTGGAAGCCGACCGGTTCGCCGGGCTCGACGACGACTTCGATCTCCTGGATCAGGTCGTAGAACTTGACCAGCTTGTTGGCCTTGTCCTCGGCGAGTTGCTTTTGGTCGTCGGTCAGACTGACGCCGTGCCGGGCGGTGATGAGAACGTGCATCGGACCCGGATCGTACGGCCGCGGGCGCGCGCGTCCAACCGGTGGGTCAGGCCGCGGGCTTGTCCACCGTCGCCGTGGGCAGATTCGCGTCCTTGGCCTTGCCCGCCGGACCGATCACGCCGCCGCTGATGAGAAGCCGCATCGCCTCTTCCGTCGTCATGGGCAGCTCGACGACTTCCTCCCGCGGCGCGACCATCATGTACCCGCTGAACGCCGTCGGACTGCTCGGCACGAACAGCGTCACCGTCCCGCCGCGGCCCTGCTCGTCGAGCGTCTTCAGGCCCGGCCCGGTCACGAAGGCGATCGACCAGATGTCGTTGTTGTGCACCCGACATGCCACGACGCGGCTGCCCTCGAACGACTGCTGCTTGTCAGCCAGCAGAAAGTCCGTCACCTGCTTCACGGCCGGATACACCGCGCGGACCACCGGCACCCGCAACACGATCCGCTCGGCCGCGGCATAGAGCGCCCGGCCCAGAAAGTTGCCCACGAGCAGGCCCACGAGGTAGATCAGCACCAACGCCAAGCCGATGCCCAGCGGCTTCGTCCACCAAGCCTCGTCAAAAAATCGCCGAATCTCGCCCGTACTCGTCGGGTCCGCCCAGCCCTGCCGCACACCGACGGCCCAGGCCTGCTTGACGACTTCGATCAGGTACCACCCGATCGACTCCCACAGGAAGTCGGCGACCCACCAGATCACGCTGACCGTGAGGATCGTCGGCAACAGCGTGCCGAGCCCGCGAACAAAGAATCGGCGAAAATCCTGCGCGAACGAACGGCGGGCGCGACGAGTCGAAGGCGGCGGCACGGACGTACCAGCCTACCGCGACCGTCCCGCCGGCGCGCAGCCGCGGCTACTCGTCCGTTTCGACCGACGCCAGCACCGCCAGCGTCGCCCGCGCCAGACGCCGCACCGTCGGATCGGCATCCGCGTCCGCCACCGCCGCGATGGCCTCCGCATCCGGCTGCAACGACAACGCCGCCAACACACCGACCACCCGCGCCGAAACCCGACCGCTCGTCAGCAGCGGATCGAGCAGCGCACCGCGGGCCGTCGGCTCTGTAACCGTCGCCGCCTCGAACCGCAGCACGGCATTCGCCGCCGCTTCCTCTTCATCGACGCCGTCGACCGGCGCGACCAAGGCCGCCCGGCGAAGTTCCGATGCGATCTGACCGGCCAGCTGCTCCCAGGCCGTGACCTCCTCGGGCGCTGCCCCACTGTCCCGCAGTTGCTGCGCGTAGCCGAGAAGCCATCGCAGCTGCGCCGAGGTCGCGCGGGCCGACCGCAGACGTTCGCCCGGGCTGCCGTCACGGAGCATGGCGAGGCGTTGCTGCAGATCCTGCTGGACCTTCGGGTCGCTCAGGTCCACCGCCAGTCCGCGACGGTCCATGACACGGCGAAACGCCTGCGACTGCCCGGCCGCGCCGACGATGTACGCCTCGCGCAGCTGCTCCGGATCGTCGGACGCGTCCGGATCCGGCACGAGCACCGTCGACGGATTGCTCGTCACATCGGCGAAGACGGTCAACGCCAGCTGCGGATTCTGCAGGAGCAGATTCGACAACGCCGGCCCATCAACGCGGATTTCCTGCTCGACGCGATCGCCCGGCTCGAGCCGCGTCCGGCCGGCCCACTCGGCCGAGGCGGCGGCGGGAATCTGTTGCTGAATCAGGCCCCGGACCGTCGCGTCGACCCGCACCGGCGGCTGAATCACGCCCGCCGGCCCGAGCGTCAGGACGTCGCCCGACGCGTTGTGCAGCGTCAGCGTCGCGATCATCGGCTCGCCCACCGGATGCGACACTCGCGTCGGCCGGGCGGCGAGCGTGTAGACCCGTCGCGTCTCGTTCGGATCGAGCAGCCGCAGGAGAGAGTTCGGGAACGTTGCCAATGCCGCCCGCACGTCCCGCGCGTCGGCGGCGTCCGCCCGCACGGCCAAGCCGAGATCCTCAAAGGCGTCCGCCACCGTCGCCCCGGCAACGCCAGGCGGCAACGACGTCAGTAGCTCGCGGGCCTCGCCCAGCACGTCCTCGCCGGCCTCGCGACGCAACACGAGCAGGCCGAGCTTCGAAAGCGGATCCGTCGCCGCGGCCGGCTCGAGCTTCTCCCGCGCCGTCACCTCGTCGCCCGCCCGCAACGCCTGCCAACCCCGCAGCCGCGGCACCACGGGCGAGCCCTCGCCCGCCAGCCGCGCGACTGCATCGAGCAGCGCCGGGTCCGTCTCCTGCCGCAACAGGTACAGGTCGACCCAAGCCCGGTCGGCCAGCGTCACCGCCACCGCCAGCCGCTTCGCCGGGTCGTCTTCCACGGCCGCCGCGGCGGCGATCGGATCGGGCAGCTCCGCCTGCGGCGTGACGTCCGTCGGCTCGGCCGCACTCGCCGCGGCGAGCTGGCCGTTGAGCTGTTGCACGAGCGGGTCGAGCGTCGTCTGCAACTGCTCGGCGGGCGTCGTCGGCGACGAGACGATCAGGCCACGCAGCAGGAGCAACGCGTTGCCGGCTTCAATGCCATCGGGCGTGTCCGTCCGCGGCGGGTTCGTGCGGGCAATCACCTGGTTCGCCTGCTGCGGACGGGCCGCGGCGAGCAGGGCCGAGGCATGCCGCACGCCCAGCCGCGTCGGCGGCGCGACGCCGCGTTGTGCGTGCGCCCGTGCCGCGGCGTCATAGAAGGTCGCGGCCTCGTCGACCAGGCCTGCGCCACCGAGCTCGTCCGCCAACGCGGCCAACGCGTCCGGCCGCGTCACGTCCGCCCGCAGCAGCTTCGCGAACGCCTCGACCCGTTCCGGCCGCTCGGCACCGGCGGCGAGGCGACGCGACAGGTCCAGCTCCAACGCCCGCGGGTTGTACGGATCCAGCTCCGCCGCCTGCGCGACCATCTCGTCGGCCCGCGTCTGCTCGAGCCGCTCGGCGAAGAGTTCCGCCGCCCGCACCGCCGCGTGCGCCCGCACCTCCTCTGGCACGCGTTCGCTGTCAGCCAACCGCTCGAAGTAGCTCAGCCGCTCGTCGGCGGATTCGAGCGCTTCTGCGGAAAGATCGACGTACCGCAGCTGCGCCAGCCGATCGTCCGGGGCGAGCTTGCGATAGTGGTCGAGCGCCCGCAACGCCTGCTCCGGCGAGCCGACGGCGAGCCGGGCGGCGACGAGCGCGCGGGCGAGACGGGCGTTCTCCGGAGCAAGCCGGGCAGCCATCGTGGCAAGCGCCTCGGCCTGCCGTGCGGCGGCGACGGACTGGGCCTGCGTCGCGGTCGGGCGTTGCAGTTCACTCGTCGAAAGCAACGCCAGCCGTTCCGCCAGGAGCGTCGCCGCGACGCCGCCGCCGAGCGATTCGAGAAGTTCGCCATCGGCCTCGGGATCGTCCACGGGAGCCGCCGCCGCCGGTCGGTCCGGCAAGGTCTCGGCCTCGGCCTGCTGCTGATCGAGCGTCTCTTCGGCAAACGCATCCGGCGTCGGTCGGGTCGCCGACAGCGTCGTCGGTCGGGTCGTTGCCGTGGCGGCCTGCGTCGTCGGGCGTGTGCCAGCCGGGAACGGCACCCGCGCCGTCGTCGTCGGCAAGGTCGTCGAGACAGCCCGCGTCGCCGGCGGCCTGTCGAGCGTACGACGCGGCGGCTCCGGCTCGCCACCGCCGCAACCGACGGCACTCAAAACCAACGCGCCAGCCACGGCGGCACGAAGGACATCAACGGCAATCGGGTGCTTCGACACGCGGCGGTACTCTACCCGATCGGCGGGCGGAGAATCGCAAAGACGCAAAGGGGCGAAGTCGGAACGAAGGGCAGAGTTGAATCAAGTGCACCCCGTGCCTGCCGCAGTTCCGCCGCGATCGGCGTCGACAGACAGGCGACGCGTCACACGACCAGCACCCAAACCCAATCCCTCTCCGACCTTCGCTCCGACTTTGCCCCTTTGCGTCTTCGCGCTTCTGTCTCCGGCCTAGCCGATCAGCCCCGCCGCGTACGTCCCCGTCACGCCCGCCACCGCCACCGCGACGACCAGCACGCCCGCCGCCGTCCAGCGGGCGATGTGTTCGAGTCGTCCCTCGCGGAAGTAGGCCGGTACGACAACCGCCCAGAACGCCCACTGCCCCGCCGCCACCGCCGCGATGGCCGCCGATCGAGCCGCGGCCGTGCCCCAGGTCGGGCGGCGGAGCTCATGGCCGAGGATGCTCCCGCGCGACCACAACCAAAGCCCAAGTAGCACCAACGCCACGCCCCCGATCGCCGCCGCCTGGGCGAGCAGGACGCGGCCGACGCTGCTCGCCCTCACGCCGCGACCTCCGGCCGATGCTGCGACCACCAACCATGCAACGCAGGCTCGTCCGCCTCGAGATCGTCCCCCGCCAGCAACGCCGCCCGCCGCCCCAGATACGCCGACCACGCCGCGTCCTCTCGCTCGACCGCCGCCCGAAACAGCAAGGCCGTCACCCGCGCCTCGGCCTTGGCGGGCATGAGTTCGACCATCGGCAGCGTCGTCGCAATCCGCTCGTGCAGCACCGCCCACAGCCCGAGCCGGGCCTCGATCGTCACGCCGATCGCCAGCAAGCGCAGCGCCTCAGGCAGCCCCAGCCGCTTGCCGGGCCTCGGATCCTGGGCCGTGTACAACGGCAACACCGCCGCCCGCGCACCATTTGCATCGCCGGCCGCGAGTAGCGCCTCACCGAGCAACAGCCGAATGTGCCGACGCTCGCCCGCCAGCGGCCGCTCGCGGCGGTGCAGGACGAACGACGCCAACGCCGCAGCATCACGATGCCGCTTCTGTTCGTAGCGCGTCCCGGCCAGAACCGCCGCCGCCCCGAGCGTGACCGGCCGCAGCAGGCAGAACGAGCCGAGCGTGTCCGTCGCGCGTCCCTCAGCCAGGTCGATGCGCCCGATGCCCGCCAGCGTCGCCGCCTCGCGAACGCGTCGCCCGTGCCGAGCCGCGCTGAGCGCCAGCAGCACCCAGCCGCCCGCCGCGGCCAGCCCGGCGAAGCCGACCACGTCCGCCAACGGACCAGCAAACCGGCCGAACAGCAGGCAGCTGACAACCGTCGCGGCCAGCAGAATGCCCGCAACGCGGGCCAGCAGCAAACGCCGCCGCACGCCGCGCAGCAGGTCCGTCGCGTCGCTGTAGTCGGCCGGGGCAAGCGTCACGATCCGCCCTCCGCGATCGGCGGCGTGACGGCTTCGTAGATGCCGGTGATCTCCGCAACTTCCGGAATCCGCCGTTGCAGCTCGACCGCCGGCTGCAACGCCGTTGCGTCGCCCCACCATCGGCCGGCGTCGTCCGTCTGCCCGAGCCGATGCGCGGCCACGGCGGCCAACGCCAATGCGTCGCCGAGCCGGCTGCCGATCTGTGGCCGGAGCGTGTCACGGTGCTCGCGGAAGATCTCGATGACCTCCGCGTCGTGGCGCGTCTGCACGTCGCGGTACATCTCGACCAGGATGAGCGGGGCCGGGTCGAACGTGACCGGCTTCGCGTCGTGTTCGTTCTCGGACGGTGCCTCGTCGTCGTCCTGCTCCGCCCGATCGGCAGCGACGCGCTCGGCACGTCGAGCCGCGCTCTGCACCTGGCGGACCTGGCTGCGTAGCTCGCCGATAGCGTCGTTGGCATCACCCAGTCGTCCTGCCCGGAGCAGCAGCATCGCCCGGCCGCAGCCGAGGCTGAACCGCGTCGCCGGATCGACCGCCGACTCCTCCAGCAGCGACCCGGCCAGGTCCGCGGCCTCGTCGTACCGGCCATACCGGCCCAGCGTGCGGACGAGCGCGACCAGCACCCCGCGGCGGTGCGGCGGCAGACGCATCGGCTGCGACAACACCCCGCTCGCCGCCGCGCCCGCCTCGGGCCAGCGACGCAGGCTGACCAGTTCCTCGACTTCCCGCACCGCCTGCCGCTCCCGCCGCGCCGCCGAGGCCAGACGCGCGACCAGCACCGTGCAGCCGATGCTGCCGAGCAACAGGACTAGGCCCAGCACGAGCCCCCAAGGCGACGACGTCGCGAACGCTGCCGCCGCAAACGCACCGACGAGGCACGCCAGGCCCACCGGCGGCACGAAGACGAGCCACGGCGTGGGCGTCGGGCGGGACACTTCGAGCAGGTGCGGCACGTCGAACAGCGTGCCGCCCTCCTCGGCATTGGTCACTCCTTCGGGCACGTCTAACGGACAGTCTACGTCGCGATCTCGCAGGCGACCGGGTCGTGATCCTGCCGCCGACTTGTCCCGGCGGGCCAGATGCCGTTAGGATTCGCCGCACCCGCTCCGCCACTTGCGATTGAACCGACGAAAAGTCGACCTACCAGAACAGGAATCTGCCGATGCACATGATTGAGGCCATCGTGAAGCCCGAAAAGCTCGACGCCGTCCAAGAAGCTCTCAAAAAGGTAGGCGTCACCGGCGTGACCGCCATGGACGTCAAGGGCTACGGCCGGCAGATGGGCGAGACCGAGAGCTACCGCGGCGCCAAAGTCGCCGCCAGCTTCTTGCCGAAGGTGATGATCCGCGCCGTCGTCCCGGCCGGCAACAGCGAAAGCGTCATCAGCGCCATCGCCGACGCCGCCCGCAGCGGCAGCGTGGGCGACGGCAAGATCTTCGTCTACCCCGTCGCCAACGTCGTCCGCATCCGCACCGGCGAACGCGACGCGGACGCCCTCTAGCACCTGCAACGCGAGCTCTCACCAGCTCCGAACTCGAACCGAGTGCCTACTCAATTGATAGAAGCCCACGGGCTCAGCCCGTGGGCGTTCGTCTGTCTGGTTGACATCGTAATTTGCGTCATGCTCTCTACGATATATTTCTAGTCTCCAGCTAACTACGCAAGCACCCGCAGAATCGCGGCCGCGTCCCGCAGACTGCCTCCCTCTCCTACACAAAACGTCGGCCGCTCGCTACTGTGTCCGCATGCTGCGAGCCCTTCTAATCGGATTTATCGGCGTCTCCGCCTGCGTCGCGACGCTACACGCCGAGCCGGCGGTGATGCCGAACACGGCCACGCCGACGACGCAACCGGCCTGGATGCCGATCGGCGAGCCGAAGGCGATCCCGGCGGACCTCAAGGGCGACGTCGTCGACGTCGCCGCCGCCCTGCAAGACCCGGCGAAATTCGCAGGCAAGACGATTGTCCTCCGAGGCCGGATCACCGAAGTCTGCAAAAAGGCCGGCTGCTGGGTGCGACTCGCCCCCCGCACGCCGGACGCGACCGTCGAGCAGGCCCGCTTCGACACGGTCTTCGTCAAGCTCACCTGCCCCAAGACCGGCCGCCTCGTGCCGATGGAAGGCAAAGGCCGCGAAGCCTTCGCCAAGGGCGAGCTGGTCGTCGAAGAAGTCGACGAAGCCACCGCCCGCCACTACGCCGAGGACTCCGGAATGAGCCAGGAGCAAATCGCCAAGATCCAAGGCCCTCAAAAGACGCTCCGCCTCATGACCCCCGGCGTCCACCTGAGCACAACCCCCGCCTCCACCCCCACCCCGGTCGCTTCCTAAGGAAAAACGCCCGCGCTTGGTCACCCCCGAGGAGCCAGGCACCGCCGTCACGTCGTGCGATGCCGTCGCAGAACGCAAATCGCCCCCGTCGCCCGGCCCTCCACACCGCTGGCTCACGCGGAGAACCGCCGACGACGAGGCAACCTCCGCACAGCGGCGACCTACACGTACAACCAGCATCAACATAGGCTCGCGACCGGCTCTGTCTCTACCCTCGTGTCTGCTACCTGCCGGGGCTGGATCAGGATGCTGACGAAGGCCGGATTCCGGTGAGAAGGCGGTCCCGCAACGTGACGGCTCACCCGCCATCGACCTGCTGACCGGAGGGTTGAGACAGAGCTCTCGCGACCCCTTTTTTCCCCGCGCGTGACGTCATTTTCAAAGGGCACACATGATCAGTAGTATTTTTCTTGCTTTAAGTTTGATTCTTGGCGGCTGCCCGGAGCTCGTCCTTGCGACTCGCCGCGGCAACGAAGTACTCCAGTTGAATGCTCGAGCAGCCACATTATACAAGCAGCTTAACGATGTCAGTAGGCACATCCACGTCACCGCATCGTTGCACCGCGTGAGAGGGGATGGAGGGCTAATGATATGTGTGACGCATGTTCTGGCGGTGCAGAAGGATGCTGACTTTCAAGCCTTTGGCGCTCCGCGTGACCCGCCGGCATCGATTGGACGAGAGGTGCGCGTCTCACTCCATGCAATAGGGACTCACAACCAACTTTTACGTCAAGGAACCCTCTTTACCAGCAGGCAGGTTGGCGTTCCACTTGCTTCTTCTATGGACGGCAATGCAGTCCTTCTAGATGCTGTCGGCAATCGCTTTTTCGTAGCCTTCCTGCTTCGCCTCGATCACGATAGTCTTCTACTGTGTGCGGCAATGCCCGCTTCGAACGAAGGCGGGGACGCTTATGCAATAGTTTATCGCCATCTCCCGGCACCGATGCTTCTTAGCCGTGACCGAATCAAGATCGATATTACCGCGCATCGAGATTTCTTTAGGATGGTCAAGGTTAGTGTCGACGGCCACGTGTACCCACTATTCTTCAATTCAAGATGGGTTGCGAAGCAGAGCTGAATAGGGGACATCATAGGTTTCTTGACGCCGTTGCTTCGTCTCGGCAGCACTCGCGTAGGCCACGCATTGCTCGTGTCGGCGACGGCGGCCTCGTCTACCACGTGCTCAACCGTGGCAACGGGCGTAGCACCGTCTTCCACGACGAGCACGACTACGCGGCGTTCTTCCAACTGCTTGGCGAGGCGGCGTTGCCGGAGGAGCAGAGCAAGTCGATCCGCATCCTCGAAGCGGCACGGAAACATTCTTGATCGGGCGACGGTCAGCCTGACGTCCGACCATTGGAGTCCGCGGCAGTCCTCGCTAGGCGGCCGCTCCTGGTACATCGTCTATGCCCGCGATCCGGCGAAGGCGGCCGACTGTCTCGCTGTAGACGATCGGCGGGACGACGCCGAGCGGCAGACGCGGGACCGGTCTCGTGTCGTTCCCATCTTCCGCAACAGCTTGGACGTCTTCTGCCTTATGGAACGTGATATTTCCGAGCGGGACCGTCTGCGAGCTGTCGCCGCCGTAGTAGTACTCGCCCGCGCCGCGGACCGTGAGCCGGGCGATGACACCGTCCTTCTCGAAGCGACGGACAGCGTGGTCGTACGAGAGCGTCCAGCCGTGCTTCTGCAACTTCGCCCGCAGCGACAGAAGCCCGACCGACTCGTCCTTCAGCCGCCCGTCGATCTCGGCGTCCCGCAGGTCCGGCGGCACCCTCGCAGTCGGCCGATCCAATTGCTCGAACGGCGGCTCGACCTCGTAGTCGGCCAGGTGCTCGCGCCATGCCGACGCGACATCGGCCTCCAGCAGCAGCGGATGCACGATTCCGACACGCTCGCCGGCCGTCGGTGGCTCGACTGCTTCGTCGTCCGCATCCGTCAGCGTCCGGTCCGGCAACGCACGCAGCAATTGCGTCGGCCGATCGGATTCGTCGAAGGTCGCCCAGACCAACCGCTGTGCGAACGGCAGCAACATCGGGTGGCCCAGGAGCCGCTCGCTCCAGACGCGGCCGTCCCATCGCTGGCCGTCGACCATCAGCCGCTCCAGCCGTGCCGTTTGTTGCTTGGCAACTTCGCCGAGCATCTTGCGCAGGCCTTTGAACTCGCCGACGATGGCCTCGCCGGCGGCCTTGGGCACGCTCGCCACGCGCTTGCCCGTCTCGGCGTCGGTCATGACGAGCTTAAAGTCGGTGCTGATCCGGGCGTCGATCGTCCGCTTGCCGGCGATGATGCGGCGTGGCGTGCCGTCGGTCGGGAAGCCGAAGGTCGGCAGCGTCGCGTCCTCGAGCTCCGCCCGCGTCATGCCGCGAGTGATGGCGAGTCGATCGAGCACACGATCCGCGACGGCGGCGGCCTTACGGTGCTTGAGCTTCGCCGCATCGCGATACGCATCGGCGTTGCCGGCCACGGCGGAGATGGCGGCGTCGGTGCCGTTGAGGGCCAACGCGTGGATCGCAAAGCCGAAGACCTTCTCGTCGTACTTCTTGGCATGTTTGCGAACGGCTGCGACGAGCTGCGCGACCGCCCGGTTGTCGCCGAGCAAGCCGACCGGGATCATCGCCCACGCCGTCGCCTTGTGCCGATCGCCCTTCTGCTGCAGGTCCAGCAGCGTCAGAGCGAAGTCGGCGCTGCTGTGTCGGTCGATCTGCCGGTACAGGGGCATCAGCTCCGGCTCCGGCATGGGCCGCTTCTGCCGGCTTTGGGCGTACAGCATCAGCCGCACCGCCGCCGGATCGACGGGCCGACCGTCCGTCCATTGCAGCGGGGGCAACGGCACTTCGTCCAGCCACGTCCAGCCGAGTTTGCGGACCGCCCTGCCACGCTCCTCCAATTCCTCCGGCGTCGCCGGCCCCATCGCATCGGCGACCGCGTCCGGCGAGACGCCCGCATCGAGCAGCCCGCCGACGATTTCTGCCCGCACCGTCGCCTTCGGCTCGTTCGGCAGCCGATCCAGCAGCACCCGCCTCGCCGGCTCGTCGCCCCGCGTTGCGAGCAACCGAGCCGCCGCCTCCCGCGTGCCGGCCGCCTTATCGACGAGCAAGTTCGTCGCCCGCTCGACGACCGGCAGCGTCGACTCTCCCAGAACCTTCGCTGCCGCGTGCCGCACCGCTTTGTTCGGGCTCGACAGGCACGTCCACGCGGCCTCCCGTAGGTCGTTGTCACCGTGGGTGATTGCATACGGCAGAAAGCCGACAGTGCTATAAGGGTTCCCGCTCGCAAGTACTTCCCGGATAACCCGGCGGAGGGTTGTAGTCGCGAGCCCTGCTCGTAGAAGGTCAGGGACAAAGTACGCCTCCACATTGTCCGGCGATGCAAGCTCCTGTGCCTCAGCGCGAAGGCGATTCAACGGATGATTAAGCATGAGCTGCAGGTACCTCGCCTTGAAGCAGCTGCTAGTAACGCCCTCCCGAAGAACACGCTCCTGCGCCTCTATCGTCAAACCAAGTTGCGAACATTCTTCAAAATCTTCCGGCCGAACCGTGTGCGTAGTCGCAGTATCGTTCGCTACTTGCCGAACAGTCGGGTCATCTGAGCGCAACGCGTGCTTCATGAACAATGCAACGGTGCGATCTGAGGCTTTTGCCACCAGAAACTGCCTTTTCGTTGTCTCTGAAAGACCGGCTTCCACTAGTCCATCGAACTGTTCCGGTCGCCAAGTGTCAGTGACGGCAAGCTTCTCCGCCTCGTTCTGCAGATTCCGATCCTTTGTCTGCAGGACGTTCCACAGATAGTCGGCCGACGAATGCCTCGTCGACAACTTTTCATGAAGCGTTGTCCGGACCCGGTCAAGCTTGTACTTCTCCCTCACCATCCACGGAATCATCCAAGGATCAATGCCAACGTGATCCCACCGCACTTCCTCCAGAAGATCGGCCGCGGCTTCAAGCCCGACTTGAACGGCAACCGTACTAGCTATTCGAAGACGATCTTGCTCGTCGTCCGAGCTGGAGGAAAGTTGTTCGGCGAACTTGCCAATTGCCGACACTGCGGCAGGACCGTGTTTGGACAACGCTTCACTGGCAATCCAAAACGCGTCGCTCGAACTAGCCCGCATCTGGCGGACGAGGCGGTTCTCTTCTTCGCGAGTCATGCCTCCTCCTCGTCTGCGGCCTTGCCGGCGATGAAGTGCAGGTCGGCGACGGCTTCGCTGTAGGCGATTGGCGGGACGTCGCCGAGCGGGACCAGACGCGGGTCGTCGTCGTTCTTCGGCTCGTCGTAGGTGTAGCTGCCCGTCTTGACGCTGTCGGCTTTGACGAACAGTGCCTTGCCCAGGCCGACTTGATCGTCCGGCCCGACGCCGATGAAGAAGTCGTCGAGACCGAGGAAGACGTCGACGCCGCTGGCAGGGAAGGTTTTGACGTAGTGCCACACGCCGCCGCCGTCGTTGACGCTGCCGCGACGCCAGCCACGCTTTTCGGCCCGGTTGCGGAAGGTCAAGGCACCCAAAGTTGTTCCGTCGACTCCGTCGTACTGCTTCTTCGCGGCGGTGGATTCGTCGGGCGCGACGATCTCGCGATCGAGCTGGCGGAACGGCGGCGAGATCTCGTAGTCGGCGAGGTGTTCCAGCCAGGCACGGCGGGTTTCTTCGTCGATCTCGAGCGGGTGCACCATGCCGATCTCGCCGGCCGTCGGCAGCTCGACCGGCTCGTCGTCGTTGTCGGTGAGCGTGCCGTCTTCGAGCGGGCGGAAAGTCATCGCAAGCGTGCTGCCGTCGAAGGTGCCCCAGACGAGCTTCCACGCGAACGGCCGGAGGATCGGGTGCTTGAGGAACAGCTGTTCCCACCGCTCCGGCGGCCATCGGCGTTGGCGGACGAGCAGGTTCTCCAGCCGGGTCGTCTGGTTCTTGACGACGTCCCGCAGGTTGGCGGCGACCTCCTTGAACTCCTTCTTCGCCTCCGCCCCGCACGCGGCCGGCAGGGTCTTGACGAGCTTGTTCTTCTCGACGTTGCGGAACCGCAGCTTCAGGTCCGGGCCGATGCTCGCCTCGATCGTGGTCGTGCCGCAATTGAGCACGCGCGGCGAGCCCTCGGCTGGGAAGCCCAGGTACGGCACGACGCGATCGCCCAGCTCTTCCGGCGTCACGCCCGCCGCCTCCGCCGCGGCATCGAACGCTTCGACCGCGGCCCGGCCGACGTTCTTCATCTTGCTGCGGTACTTCAGGGCGAACGCGTCGACCGCCTGCAACGCCACGTCGCTGCCGACGAGGGCAAGTGCCCGCACCGCGTGCTCGGCCAGTGCCCCGCGGTTGGCCTTGACCCACGCGTCGATCTGCTTGGACAGCGTCGGCACGACCGCGTCGCCGCCGAGCAGGCCCGCCAACGCCAGGGCCCACTTCTCCTTCGGGTCGTGCTTCGTCGCCAGGTAGCCGGCGAGCACGGCCACGGCGAAGTCGCCGGAGGTCGAGCGGTCGATGAGCGCGTACATCGGCTCTGCCTCCACGTCGGCGGCCATCGTCTTGCCGCGACTTTGGCGGTGGAGCAGGTACGCCTTCTCACGATCCGTCAGCGGCTTGCCGTCGGTCCACGACAGCGTCGGCAGCTTCGCCAGATCGAGCCACGCCGCCGGCGGCTCGGCGAGCTTCCCAGCGGCGTCGGCTTTCTTGATCCGCTTGCCGACGTCGGCCTTTGTCAGCGTCCGCCCCTGCTTCCGCCACGCGTCGGCCAGGCCGAGCAATGCCGCGTCACGCACGTCTTCCTTCGCCTCGACGTCCAGGTGCGCTTCGAGCAGTTCCAGCATCGCCGCCGAGGCGTGGGCGGACAGGAGCATGACCGCCGTCTCGCGCGTGTCCGCCTTCTTCTGCGAGAGCATCTGCTTCGCGCGACGCATGACCTCCGCCTCGTCCGCTGACGCCAATGCCCGCGCAGTGGCACGGCGAGCGACCTTCGACTTGTGCCCGAGAACCGGCCACAGCAGCGGCGTCGCACGTCCGGCGTCCCACCGACCCAAGATCCCGATCAGCTTCGGCAGCTCGTCCGCGACCGTGCGTTCCAGTGCCTCATGGAACCGCGTCTCGACGACCCCCGGGTTGACGACGCCGGCCACTCGGACCAAGGCCTCCAGGGCTTTGAGCCGCAGGCGGGTTGAAGAGTAGTAGCCGTAGCAGACCGGCTGCCCCTTCGACACCTTGGCCTCGTGCTCGAACCAGCGGTCCGCCGCGTCAAGTGCCTTCGCCACAACCTTGGCCGCCGCTGGATGGCTGAGATCGGTCGTGACGGCTATGACGCGGGACGCCAGGTGCACGTCTGGTGAGCCGCGGAAGTAGTCGGCGATGGGCTCTGCCGCGGCGTCGCCGAGGGTCGCGATCAAGGCTTGTGCGACCTCCGGATGGTCGGCCTCTTCGACGCGACGATGCAGCGCGTCTTTCGCTGCGTCGAGCATCCGCTGGCCGTAGGCGGCCGGGTCGTGTGAGGCGAGAACCTTCAGCAGCAGGTAGCGATGTGCCACGTTCGCCGGCTCAGTCGCCGCGTCGACCGCGCGGGCGAGTGACGCGTTCGCCTTGATCATTTCTTCCGCCACCCGCGGATTCGGCCGCTCGCCACGCTCCCGTTTAGAGGTCGCCTCGATCACATTTCGCCCGCCGGCGAGCAGCCGCTCCGCCAGCGTCGGCAGCCGCGTCGGCGCCGCCTCCGCCAGCAGCTTCGTCAGGGGCAGCGTTGGGATGTAGTGGTAGAGATAGTCCGGCTCTACTGAATCGAGCGCCTCGCCCAGTTGCTCATCCGCCAGCGAGAGCATGTGCTGACCGGCCGAAGTTGGAATGCCTTGATTGAGCAGCGACGACACGTTCTGCAACGTTCGCCGGTCGCATTCTGCGTCGGCAAGTCCCGCCGCTCGTGCCTCGGCTCGCCAGATTCCGTAGGTGTCGTCACCCGGTTGCTCCGCCGCAACGGAGTCCTCGATGCACTGGAAGAAGAAGTCGTGCCGCTCGTTCGTCGCCGAGATGCGGGCGATGCCGCGGGCGAGGCGTCGGTCCTGATCGTTCCACCGGGACGGCATCGGCAGCAGGGCGAGTGCCTCGGCCTGCCAGTACTCGTAGTCGACCGTCGGCGATCGCCCGTCGAGGAGCGTTCTGTTACCAGTCGCTACGTACTGATAAAGGTTCATCGCATGCGGGGCCGGCGAATAGGTTCGCGTGGCGACTTGGTGGCACAGCTCCTGCAGCTTGGCGAGGTCGGGCATCGGAGACGCATCGTGCCAAACTTCGCCCCGCTCATCAACCGAACAGACCTGCCGATTCGCCCTTGCGGCGAACAGTGGAGTACGCGATGCTCCCCGCAAGCGTGCCGGCCAATCAGAAATCCTCAGCGACGAAGAAGACGGACCCGCCCGCCGCCGTCCTGCGGGCGCCGGCGGAGGTCGTCTACGCCGACGAGCTGGCGGCCCTTGAGATAGCAGATTCTGGGCCGAAGCCGCCGGGGTGGCGCTTGTCGCCGCGGGGCGTGCGCGACTTCATCTGCGGCAACGACTCGCTCGGCATCACGCGCAAGTTCGTCGGCGACGATCAGCTCGTCGAACGGAGCGTCGTCACCCTCGCCGGCAACCGCGGCCTGATGCTCGTTGGCGAGCCGGGCACGGCCAAGTCGATGCTGAGCGAACTCCTCGCCGCGGCGATCAGCGGCGACTCGACGCTCACCATCCAGGGCACGGCCGGCACGACGGAGGACCAGATCAAGTACGGCTGGAACTACGCGCTGCTGCTCGCCGAGGGCCCGAGCCTCAAGGCGATGGTGCCGGCCCCGCTGCACGTGGGCATGGGCGGCGGGACGATCGTCAGGTTCGAGGAGATCACCCGGTGTCCGCCGGAGATTCAGGACACGCTCGTCAGCGTGCTCAGCGACAAGGTGCTGCTCGTGCCGGAGCTCGACGGCGACGACCGCGTGCTCCTGGCCCGGCCCGGCTTCAACGTCATTGCCACGGCCAACGTCCGCGACCGCGGCGTGCACGAGATGAGCAGCGCCCTCAAGCGGCGCTTCAACTTCGAGACCGTCGGCCCGATCCGCGACGTGCGGACGGAGGTCAAGCTCGTCCGCGAGCAGGCGCAACGACTACTCGCCGCGGCGCAGGCGGACGTAGAGGCGAGCCAGGACGCCGTCGAGGTATTGGTAACGGCCTTTCACGACCTGCGCGAGGGCACGACGGCCGAGGGCACGACGGTGCAGAAACCGTCGGCCGTCATGAGCACGGCCGAGGCGGTGAGCGTGACGCTGTCGGCCGCGCTGGACGCCCACTACTACGGCGACGGCAGGCTTACGCCGGGCATCGTCGCACGGCACCTCGCCTCGGCGGCGTTGAAGGACGACCCGGACGACCTCAAGAAACTTCGCCACTACTTCGACACCGTCGTGCAGGCCCGCTCGCAGAAGCTCGGCGGCGTGTGGGCCGCGTTCTACGAGGCCAGGAAGCACCTCGGGTGATGCCGGCCTCGCCAGAAACCTTCGCCGCCCCTGCCGCCTTCGATCCGTCTGCGGCCGTGATCTACTTGCCTGTGCGGCATCACAGCCCGGCGTGCGCGTTCCACGTCGAACGTGTCATTCGCGAGGCGAAGCCGGACGTCGTGCTGATCGAGGGGCCGCGGGACGCGACGCCGCTGCTGCCGTTGTTGCTCGATGCCGAGGCGAAGATGCCGGTAGCGATCTGTTCGACGTTTGCCGAGCGGCACGAGGACAACGTGCGGCGGAACGCGTCGTACTACCCGCTCTGCGACTACTCGCCGGAGCTGGCCGCGGTGCGGACGGCGGACGCGGTCGGGGCGGCGTGCGAGCTGTGCGACCTGACGTTCCCCGAGATGGTCGTCGCCGGTCGGCGGCGTACGGACGCGAAGGCGCAGTCGCTGATGAACGACCGGCACCTGCTGCACTCGCGCTACCTCGACGCCGCGTGCAAGCGGGCCGGGGCACGCGATAGCGACGACCTGTGGGACGGCCTCTTCGAGAGCGACTACCGCGGCAAAGCGAGCGTCGACTTCTTCCGCGGCGTCCTCACGTTCTGCGCCGCCGCGCGGCACGGCGTGACCGAAGCAGAGCTCGAGGAAGATGCCACGCTGCCCCGCGAACGGGCGATGGCGGCGACGGTCGCGGCACATGCTGGGAAGCGGCTCGTCGTCGTCACCGGCGGGTTCCACACGGTGGCGTTGCCGACGACGAAGCCGGCGATGCCGCCGGCCGTCAAGGTTCGGAACGGCGACGCGAGCGTCACGCTCATGCGGTACGGCTTCGAGCAGCTCGACCGCCTCAACGGCTACGCCAGCGGCATGCCCTCGCCCGGCTTCTACCAGCACCTGTGGGACGGCGGCGATACGGCACGGCTCTACGTCGACCTCGGCCGCCGCGTCCGCGACAAGCAGGGCGGCGTGAGCATCGCCGACGTCATCGCCGCGACGACGCAGTGCGATCGGCTGGCGGTGCTGCGGCGTCACGCGACGCCGACGCGGGAGGACTTTCTCGATGGCGTCCGCTCGTCGCTCGTCAAGGGCGACGTCGAGGCCGAAGGTGCCGTCGTGCTGGCGATGGCCCGGCAGATGCTCGCCGGCGACCGCGTCGGCCGCGTCCCCGCCGCCGCTGGGCAGCCGCCGATCGTCCGGGACTTTCATGCCGTCGCCGCCTCGCTGAAGGTTGATCCCGATAAGACCAAAGCTGGCGACACGCACCTCGACCTCTACCGCCAGGTCCGCCACCGGGTGATCAGTCGCTTCTTCCAACGGCTGACGTTCCTCGACGTCCCGTTCGCGACGCTCGTCGCCGGGCCGGACTTCGTCGCCGGCGAAGCGCTGGATCGCGTGCAGGAAATCTGGCGGTACGCGTGGACGCCGACCGTCGAGGCGACGCTGATCGAGCGGAGCCTGTACGGCGCGACGGTCGAGGAGGCGGCAGTCGGTCTGCTCGTCGAGCGGTATGCAGAGGCGGAGCGATTGAGCGTCGGCGGCACGGCTGCAACGGCGGCGTCGCTCGTGCTCGAGGCGTGCCGCATGGGCCTGCACGACCACACGCCCGACCTGCTCCGCCGGACGGCGACGCTCGTCGCGGGCGAGGCCGACTTCGCCGCCGTCGTCGCCGCGGCGGAGCGACTGCTCGTGCTGCACGTCGCCGCCGAGCCGCTCGAAGCGTACGGGCTTGTGGGTGTGCTCGATGTTGCCGAGGCCGCGTACGACCGGGCCTGTTATCTGATTCCGCCGTTGGCCAACACGAGCGAAGCCGCCGAGGCCGCGACGCTTGCGGCGCTGGCCGGCCTGCAGCACGTGGCCGTCACGCTCGGCGACGACGGACGACGCCGACAGCTTCGACACGACGCGCTGCAACGCCTTGCCGCCGACGGCACGCCGACCATGACCGGTGCCGCCCTCGGCCTGCTGCACGGCGGCGGGGCGGTCGAAGACGACGCGCTCGCCGACGCCTTCGCCGGTCGCCTGCACGAGCCGGCCGACGCCGCCGGATTCCTACGCGGTCTGCTCGCGACGGCGCGTCATGCGATGTTGGCCGTACCACGCATGATCCACGACCTGCACGCCCTGCTGCAATCGGCCGACGAAGCAGCATTCACTGCGCAACTGCCGCAACTTCGTCTCGCCTTCAGCGGCCTGACGCCGCGGGAGACGGATCGCCTCGCCAAAGCCGTCGCGAATCACGCCGGCGGCGAGCTCGACCTGGCCATGCCGCTCGACGTGACGCCGGCTGACCTGCAACAGGGCCTTGCGATAGACCGCCGCGTGCGTGAAGCCCTTGCCGCCGACGACCTGCTGGCGATGATCGGAGGCGACGATGCCGGATCATGACCCGACGCTCCAACGGTGGCGACTGATCCTGGGCCGCTTCGCCGAGGACGGCGTCGGCGGCCTCGAAGGCGACGCGCACGCGCAACGCGTCGACCGCGTGCTCGACTACCTCTACGGCCGCGAGTACGCCGGCCGCGGGCTACGCGGTGACGACCCGACCGGCAAGCAGGGCGGCTTCGGCGGCGGCTCGCCGCTGAGCGTCCCGCAGTGGATCGGCGAGGTCCGCGACCTCTTCCCGCACGATGTCGTCGAGACCGTCGAGAAGCACGCCCTCGACCGCTACGGCCTGACGCAGCTCGTCACCGACCCCGACACGCTCCGCAAGCTCGAGCCCAGCTACGAGCTGCTCAAAAGCGTCATGGCCTTCAAGGGCATGATGAAGGGCGAAGTCCTCGACGTCGCCCGCTCCATCATCCGCCGCGTCGTCGAAGACCTGCAACGGCGGCTGGCGACCGACGTCCGCCGCGTGCTCTGGGGCAAGCTCAGCCGTCGCCACCGCAGCCCGCTCAAGGTCGCCGCCAATCTCGACGTGCGTCGCACGCTGCGCGACAACCTCAAGCACTTCGACCGCGAGCGCAACCAGCTCGTCGTCGACAAGCTCCACTTCTTCGGCCGCGTCCAGCAGCACATCCCGTGGCACGTCGTCATGGCCGTCGATTGCAGCGGGTCGATGGCCGACAGCGTGATCTACTCGGCCGTCATGGCGGGCATCTTCCGCGGGTTGCCGTCGCTGAAGGTCTCGCTCGTCGCCTTCGACACGAGCGTGATCGACCTGACCGACCGTTGCGATGACCCGACCGAGGTGCTCATGAGCGTGCAGCTCGGCGGCGGGACGGACATCGGCGGCGCGGTCGGGTATTGCTCGACATTGATCAATAACCCGCACCGCACGATCTTCGTCCTCGTGACCGACTTCTACGAAGGTGGCCCGCAGCGAGATTTGCTGCGGAACCTCAGAGCCATGCGTGAGGGCGGAGTCCGGATCCTCGGGCTGGCGGCGCTGGACGAGACGGGCCGTCCGTTCTATGACAAAGACACGGCCGCCCGTTGTGCTGCCGCCGGTGCGGAGGTCGCCGCGGTCTCGCCGCAGCGGCTGGCCGAGTGGATCGGAGGCGTTCTCAAGTGAAGCTCGGCGACTGGCCGCGCAAGTTCGCCGGCTTCGACGACGACGCCCTGGCCGCACTGGCGAACAAAGGTTTGGTCCGTCGCGCCGGCAAAGACGTTAGCAAGTCGCCGCCGATCGTGACGGGCGACGATGGCGACGCGTTGCAGCTCGATGTCGGCGATCAGCACGTCATGCTCTGCCTGCCGCCGGGTGATTCGACGTGCTCCTGCGACGCCGGCATCTGTCGGCACATTCTCGCGGCCCTGCTGTTCGTCCGCGACGCCGAAGTCGACGCGAGCGACGCCGCGACCTCGCTCAATCTGCGGGAAGAACTGATCAGTATTGACGAAGAGAAGGTCATCGCCTGGGCGGGCAAGGCGCTTCTCAAGAAGGCCGCCCTGCTGCTCAGTGGCGGCGTGGAGATCCGCGAAGATGCGGCCGCCATCCGCATCACTTTGCCGGCGGCGGGCGTTGTCGTCCGTTACTTCGGCGGCGGGCTCGACGCCCTGCTCTGCGACTGCCACGCGGCCGGTCCCTGCGAACACAAGGCCGCGGCGGCGCTCGGTTTCAAAGCGGTTCAGGAGGGTCGTCCGCTCGACGTCGAGCCCGCCACGCTTCGCGAGCACGCCGGTGCGGCGCGGACTCGCGAGCAGGTGCGAGCGGCGACGATCGACCTGCTCGAAGAGGCGGTCACGCTCGGCCTCTCGCGTCTGTCGTCAGCGTTTGTGGGCCGCGTCGGCACGTTGGCGACCAGCGCGCACGGTGTGGACCTGCCGCGTCTCGAACGGCTCCTCGAGTCGCTGGCCAGCCGGGCGAAACTTATCCTCGACCGCAACGCCCTCGGCGACGTCGGCGAGTTCCTCGAAGCCGCCGCGACGTGCCGAGCGTTGGCCGTCGCGTTGGAGAGGCCGGGACGATCGCTCGTCGGCGAGCACCGCAACGTCTACCTGCCGCTGGCTGGGGCGATCGAGCTCGTCGGCGTCGGAGCCACCCGCTGGCAGACCGCCAGCGGATACCACGGCTTAACGCTCTACTTCTGGGAACCGGCCGCAAAACGCTGGGCCAGCTGGTCGGACGCGCGACCGCTTGACGCCCCCGACTTTAGTCCTTCCGGTCGAGCTCGCAGCGAACCGCCTTGGACGGGAGCGCGACATCCGCGTGACGCGGCAGGCAGCGCATGGCATGTCTCCGGCCTCCGTCGCAGCGCCGCCGGTCGCATTGCCGGCGGCGAGGCAGCGCGTGGCATCCGGCAACCGCCGCAGGACCTGGCCGCCATCGTGCCGATCGTGACGGATTTTGGCTCGCTGTCGGCACGATCGGACACGCTGGCGTTGTCGAGCAACTGGTCGCCGCTCGATGACCTGGTTCTCCTCCAGCCGACGACTTGCGATGAACCCGCTTACGACGCGGTTCGTCAGGTGGCGACCTGCAAGATTCACGACGCAGGCGGCCAGGCGATCACGCTCCACGCCGCACACGGGCCGGCCGCGGGAGATGCGATTGCGACACTGCTCGCTACCGAGGATGATCCTCCCGAGCTTGTTCTTGCGCGTCGGCTCCTCGACCATGCCGAGCCTGCCGCGACGCCGATCACGTTCTGGCGAGGCGGCCGCCCGACGCACCTGACGCTCGACGCCGCAGAACGTCGAGTGCATGCGAAGGACGAGCCGGTTGCCGCAAAAGCTTCGACACTACCCGTCGACACGGGCGTCCCCTGCCGCATCGATCTACGGCTGGCCGTTGCACGTGGTCTGCTCCGCGATTCCGCCGAGGCGGGCACACGCGTTCGCCTCGCAGAGGAAGGCCTTGCCGCTGCCGCCAAGGATCTGTCGGCTTCGGGGCTGACGGCGGCCGCGGGCGGCTTGACCACCTTCGTCCGCGTCGCCCGGTCGGCCCGCGGCGGCACCGACGTCGCCGCCGATCGCGCTACCGCGGCAGCGTTGTTCGATGCGGTCTATCTCGTCCAAATCTCCTGCAAGGCCAGGGGAAGCGGCTGAGGCGGCGGGTTCTATCCGTCGCCGCCGACGAAGTGCCGGATGCGCCGCAGCGTCTCCGGGCTCAGATGGTGCTCGATTCCCTCGGCGTCGCGGGCCGCGGTCACGTCGCTGACGCCGAGCCGTTGCAGGAACGAGACAACCAACGCGTGTCGTTTGGCACAACGCGCGGCGAGTCGGCGGCCGGCCGGTGTAAGCAGGATCGGCCGGTGCGGCGCGGGCTCGACCAGGCCTTCATTTGCCAGGCGACGCAGGATACGGATCACTGTCACGTGACTCACGCCGAAGCGACGCGTCAGGTCGACCACCCGGCAGCCGCCGTCTGCCATCGCGAGTTCGCCGACGGCTTCGACGTAATCCTCGGCGGTCTCGGCGGCATGATCGGCCCGCGTTCGCATGTGGCCGGCGCGGGCCCTGGGCGTCTCGTCGGCGTCCGTCGCCCTCTCGCTGCCGCCACGCGTCATGTGCGGGGCGATCTTATCCGGATCATTCCACGACGCCGAAACCTTAGTTGAAGGAACGGCTCCGCGTCAGGCGGCCTGACGAAGTTCGTCGTCGCTCTCCTCGTCGTCCGCCCGCCAGAGCGTCGGCTCCGGCACGTTCGGCAGGTCGACTTCGCGCAGCGTGCACTTGCGATACCCGAGCTGCTCGACGACTTCCAGGACCTCGGTCCAGGTCGGGAACATCGTCTGGTTGACCTTCTTGTAGGCTTCGACGGCGCGGATGAACTCGAATTGATGTTGCGTCATCTCGCCCTCCTCGGCACTGCGGCGGTCGGCCTCGCGCCGGATGCCGGCACCGCGACGCCGTTCCAGACCGGTGCGACGCTCCTGCGTCTTGGCGACGCGACGCTCCGGGCCGGTGTAGCCGGTCTCCTCGGCAGAGCGGATGCGGCGGTCGAAGCCGGTGCGGCGATCGACGACGTCCCGCTTGAAATCGGGTTCTTCGGGCGACGCGGCGGAGTTGGACGACGTGGGTTGATCAGGCATGACGACGGGGTAAGAGCGGCCAGCGGAACGCTTCGTGCGGAGGAGCCGGCCGATCGTGTATCGGCGGGTCGGGCCGGGGACTTTGACGCGGCCGAGCGACTTTGACCGGCGTCCCGCGTCTCCGTAGGCTGTCGCCCCGTCGCCGGAGAGGTGGCAGAGTGGTTGAATGCGCTGGTCTCGAAAACCAGTAGGCCGGCAACGGTCTCGGGAGTTCGAATCTCCCCCTCTCCGCTCCACGACGGGAACCGTTTGAAGAACGTGATCGCGGGCCCTTCCGAAACGCCCGTCGAACGTCGCGCTTGCACTTCGGAGCGATCCGAGGTAGAGTCAGCGTCGCCGATGACGGAGGAGGTCACCAGCATCCCGAAGACGCCCCGGCCGCGCTCCGTCCGGCCGCGGCGAGTGACGCTCCTCGACGTTGCCCGCGAGGCTGGCCTGAGTCGGACCACCGTCAGCGACGTCCTCAACCGCGGCGAGGCCGGTCGGCTCTACGCCGAGGAAACGCGTCGTCGCGTGCAGGCCGCCGTTCGCACGCTGGGTTATGCCCCGAGTTCCAGTGCCCAGAAACTTGCCCGAGGCCGCAGCGGATTGATCGGGCTCGTCCTGCTCCGCGACTTCTCGAACCCATACTTCGCCCGGCTGGCGGATGCGGTCGATCGCGAAGTGCGGCGGCGTGGGATGCGGCTGCAGACGGCGGTGCGGACGTGCGACGAGCAGGACGAGGAACACTGTGCCCGCGAGGACGCCCGGCTGATCGAGCAGATGCAGGCTGACGAGGTCGAGGGCCTGCTCATGGGTCCCGTCTACGAACGGCTTGACCTTCGCCAGCACAAGCACCTGTTCACGGGTGCGTTGCCGACGGTCCTGTTCGGGTCGGCGATGCACCACGGCGGCGAGGGGCGGTCCGGCCTGGACACGATCGGCTACGACGCGATCGCCTCACGCTCGTTGGCCGTCGAGCACCTGCGGGAGCTGGGCCACACACGGGTTGGCTACCTGTGTGCCCCGCCGAATCGGGTCGATCCGACGGCGGTTGACCACGTCGCGGGCCTGCGGCTGCTGGCCGAGGCCGGGATGTTCGCCGGGCCGCAGTGGGTGATGTGGCAGCCGGACGACGGCGTGCTCGACCACTACGCCGCCGCCGCCGAGAGCTTCGCCGAGCAGTGGCACACGACCCAACCGTCGCGTCGCCCGACTGCCCTGATTTGCCTGAACGACGCCTCGGCCATGGCGGCTTTGGGCGTTTTTCACCGCCGCGGCATTCGCGTGCCGCAGGACGTGAGCCTCGTCGGCAACGATGACCTGCCCGAAGCCGCGCACCTCGTGCCGGCCTTGACGACGATCAGCAACGACGTGACCGCAGAAATGCGCCTCGCCGTCGGTCGATTGACGGCACGGATCGAGGACCCGTCGCTGCCGGCCATCGCTCAGGCGGGCGAGCCGCGGCTGGTGGTGCGGGATTCGACCGCGCCGCCCTCTCTTCTCCACTCGTGACATGGTGAAGCTGCAGCTACAGCGACGATCTCGAACCCGCCCTCGGAAGGATCCGAATTAAGAACCTTCTGGAGAACCAATGCCTACTCATTTTCAACCAATCGTCGCCCTGCTCACGGTTGCCGTCGTCGCACCCGCCGGTGCCGCGGTCATCTTCCAAGATGATTTCGAGTCGTACACGGTCGGCCAGACGCTGCCGAGCGGCTCGCCCTACGACACCAACGGCGGCAGCAACATCACCGTCGAGAGCAGCGGCGTCTTCGGCCAAGGCGGCACCAACAACTACCTGCAGTTCGACGACGATCCGGGCGACGGCTCGGTCCGCGCGACGATCAACAACGGCATCGCCGCCGGCACAGGAGGTCTTCTCTCGTACGAGGTTGACTACTTCGAGCAGGACGTTGCCAGTCGAGACGATCCATTCAACCTTCGCCTTGCGGACGGCGGGAACCCGACGGACGTCGCCGTCGACGTGAACCTCAGCAACGGCGTCATTTCCGTCAACAACGGCGGCACTGGCCTGACGATCGGCAGCTACTCTCTCGACTCCATCGTCTCGTTGACCGTCAACGTCGATGAGACGACCGAAACGTTCGAAGTCTTCGCCGACGGCAGCCAGTTGTCGGGCGTTGTCGGCGGGACGAGTGTGTCGACTTTCGGCTTCCGCAACAGCGGGATCGACATCGACCGCTTCCAATTCGGCTCGTTCGGCAGCAACGTCCAGTTCGCCGCGATCGACAACCTCGTCGTCCGCGACGAATTCACCGTTATTCCCGAGCCGGCCTCCGCCGCCGCCCTGGGCCTGCTCGGCCTGGTTGGCCTGCGCCGTCGCCGCTGATCCCGAATCCCCACCCGGTCCCGTTGCGGCGGAAACGTCGCGGCGGGGCTTGGCCGCTGCCGGCGGCCGACCGATGATCGCACTGCTGGAGGAGCCATGAACCGTCGCCCGAACCACCCTGCCGCCGCTCGCCGCGCGTTCACGCTCGTCGAGCTGCTCGTCGTCATCGGCATCATCGCGCTGCTGATCTCGATCCTGCTCCCGTCGCTCAACAGCGCCCGCAAAAGCGCGCGCTCCGTCGCCTGCCTGAGCAACCTCCGCACCTTCGGCCAGACGCAGAACTTCTACGCGAACGACTTTGATCTGCAGGTTCCCACCGGCGTGATGTTCAACCGCCACGACTGGGGCTACTTCGCCTTCGCCAGCAACCGTGTCGGCCCCTGGGGAGCCTACATCTACGCGGGCCTGGTCCCTGTCGGCGAGGTGCTGTACTGCCCCGAACAGCAGACGGCGTACGAAGCTTTTCTATACGAGCGCGACGGCAACGACACCGCCGACGACAACGAGTGGGTCGAAGAACCCGGCAACGGCCCCCTTCGTGTCGGCTATGACCTGCGGCCCGACCGCATCTGGTCGCAGTGGCACGACGGCTACCCGATCCGCGGCTTCGACACCAACTCGTTCCCGAGCAACCCGCTGCCCCCGGCTCCGATGAACAAGATGACCACGCTGACGCAGACGGCGTTGGCGGCCGACCAGATTCGCCGCCGGCCGCGCCACGGCGTCTCCGGCGACGGCGACGAAGTCCGCGGCTCCAACAATGTCCTCTGGGGCGACGGGCACGCCCAGTCGGTCCCGTACGACGTCATCCGCGAAAGTATGGAGAACCCGACACTCAACCAACGCTACCTGCGGCCGACCGAATTCAACTGGAGCAGCGGCTCCTTCGGCTCGCAGCAGCCCTTTGGCGCTTGGGCCGACCTCGACCGGTTCGCGCAGTAGCACATCGTCGATCCGACGAGCCCCCTCTTCCCGCCGCGCCGCGTCGGTGCAACTCACTTCTTTACATCGTCTGATGAAACTACAAACGATTCATCTTGTCGCGGCGTTGCTCCTGTCGTGCAGCGTCGCCCTTGCCGCCGACGTCAAGCCGCCAGCCGCCGGGGCGAGCATCGTCGAAGCCGAGGCCGAGCCGCCGGCGAGCACCAGCGATGTCATCGACGACGACCACGCGTCCGGCGGCAAAGCGGTCGCATCGAAGAAGGAATGGGAGCCAATCTTCCAATCCGACGCCCTGGCTGACCTCGACGGCAAGGTCACGATCTGGGCCCGTTACCGCGGCGGGCCGGTCCAGCTTAAAACGATCAACGACGGCGCGCAGACCGACCGCGACTGGTCCTGGAGCAAGCCGACCGACTTTGCCTGGAAGAAGATCGGCACCTACGACGCCGATGACCTCGGTGAAAGCATCCGCATCATCCGAGGCAAGCACGACGGCCCGACGGCGATCGACTGCATTGCGTACGAGGTGTCGAACGACACAGAAACGCCACAAAACCCGGGCGATGTCGGCATTACGGGGGAAGCCGCCGGCGGAGACGATTTGCCGCCGGCGTTCCCTCGCACCGGTGCGTCGGCGGTCGACGTGCCGTTGACGGTCGATTGGTCGACGGTCAGCCACCCGCTCCCGCGTGACCTTTGGGGGGTCTCGCTGTTCAAGATCGTCTCGCCGGGCGCGAGCAGCCAGCCGGGCTATGCCGGATGGCTTCGCGAGCTCAACCCGTCGTTCGTTCGCATCCACAGCGCCGAGATGACGCATCGCTGGTGGGACGCCGAGGCCGAAGCGTGGGATATCGAGGCGATGCGTGAGTGCTTCGAGCCGCACCGCGACTTCCTCGCCACGCCCGGCCTGAAGGTCATGATGTGCGTGCCTTACGACTGGCCGGCGGCCGTCACGGGTACGGGTGAGAGCAGCAAATACGTCTCGCCTGATCGGTACGACGTGGCGATGACGAATCTGCGCGATCTTGTGCGCATTCTGACACGGGAGCTGGACGTACCGGTGACGCATTGGGAGATCACCAACGAGTGGGACAACACCTACGAGAAGGCCGGCAAGCTCGACGAGCTCTGGCCGCTGGTGGCGAAGATGGCGGACGAAGTGCGGTCGGCCTCGCCCGATGCGCAGGTCGGCGGACCGGCACTAACGTGGCCGAAGCCGTCGTGGCTGATCGGCCTGTACGCGGCGGCCGGCGGGTCGATCGACTTTGTCAGCTACCACGGCTACGCCGGCGGCAAACCGACGACGCCGAACGACGCCGTCATGGCCCGCGCGGCACGGATGGGCGAACATGCCTTAGAAGTCGAACAACTCGCCGCCAACGCCGGCCTCGAGAACCTGCCGTCGTACAAGACCGAGTTCAACGTGCAATGGACCTGGCAGCCGTACGAACGCCGCCACGCCAACAGCGTCGGCGCTGCGTTCCTCGCCTCGACGATCGACGAGCTTGCCCGCGGTGGCACCGAGGGCGCCGCCGTCTGGCACGCGATGGGCAACGCCTACGGCCTCGTCGACGACGACCAACGCCGCCGCGCTTCGGGTCAGCTCTACCTCTGGGCCAACCGCTACGCCCACGGCGACGTCGCCGCCTTCAGCTTTGCCGATTCTGCCACCACGCCGACGACACGGCCGGCGGAGCACGAGGCGAATCCGGGCCTCGCCGTCGTCCCCGTGCTCCTGCCCGACGGCGGCCGGACGCTGTTGCTGGCCAATCAGACGGACCACCCGCTCCGCCTGCCCGCCGCCGCACACGACTTGCTCGGCCTTGCCTCTGCCGACGGCGTTCGCATCCTGTCCATCACGGCCGACGGTGGCAACGTCGCCGACGCGTCGGCCGACCTCGTCGAGCTGCCCGGCTACAGCGTGACTTTCCTCACCGATGCCGCCGGAGGAGAAACCTTCGGCACGATCGACCTGCCCGGCATGCACGCCGAGCACAACTTCTAACGCCCTCGCCGCGTCCGCCACTACGATGTCTCCGTGACCGCCCGCCGTGGCATCCGGCCGCTGCCGCCGCGCGTCGTCGATCGCATCGCCGCCGGCGAAGTCGTCGAACGCCCGGCGAGCGTCGTCAAGGAACTGGTCGAGAACAGCCTCGATGCCGGCGCGGCGACGGTAACCGTCGAGATCGAAGAAGGCGGCCGGGCACTCATCCGCATCATCGACGACGGCGGCGGCATTGACGCGGCCGACCTGCCGCTGGCGTTTCAGCAGCACGCGACCAGCAAGATCGCCGACGATGCCGAGCTCGAAGCCGTCGCGACTATGGGGTTCCGCGGCGAAGCTTTGGCCAGCATCGGCAGCGTCGCCCGCTGTCGCCTGACCAGCCGCGTCGGCGACGAGCCGGCGTTCACGATCGACTGCGACGGCGGCGACGTGTCACCTGTTCGCCCCGCCGCCGGCAACATGGGGACGAGCGTCGAGGTCCGCGAGCTCTTCTTCAACGTTCCGGCGCGTCGCAAGTTCCTCAAAGCCGCCGCCGCCGAGGCCGGGCAGGTGACGGACATCGTCACGCGGCTCGCCCTGGCCCGGCCCGACGTGACGTTCCGTTACGTCCGCGACGGCAAGAGCATTGCGGAGTTTCCCGCAAGCGACGACCTGTTCGACCGCTTGCCGCTCGGCTGGCCGGGCGAGTATCGCGAGCGGCTCGTCCGCCTCGACGCCCGCGACGGCGACCACCGCCTTCACGGCGTGCTGGGCCTGCCGGAGTACGCCGCGACGACCGGCCGGTACTTTCATCTGTACGTCAACGGCCGCGCGGTCAAGGACCGGTCGCTGCAGCACGCCGTCCGCGAGGCCTACCGCGGCCTGACCGAGCCGGGCCGCACGCCGGCCGCCGTCGTCCTGCTCGACGTGCCGCCGGACCGGGTCGACGTGAACGTGCACCCGGCCAAGACGGAGGTTCGCTTCCGCGAGGCCGGCCGGATCTGGGGCCTCGTCAACGCCGCGTGCCGCGAAGCGTTGCTCGGCCACGACCTCGTTCCCAAGGCCCGACCAACCGCCGATCCCCCGACCGTCGACACGCCGCGGGAGGACGTCCGGTCGGCGCTCGCCGACTTCTTCAAGACGAGTCTCGACCAGAATCAACAGCGAATCGAAGACGTCTCGCCTCCCGCCGCCGATCAGGCCGCGTCGCTTCGTCGAGCCTTCGGCGGAACCGATGAAGACGAGCCCGCCCCGCCGCCCATCAACGCGAACGTCCGCGCGTTGCAGTTGCACAACAGCTATCTCGTCGTCGAATCCGACGACGGCCTCGAGATCATCGACCAGCACGCGCTGCATGAGCGTGTCCTCTTCGAAGAGCTCCTCGCCCGCGTCCGCCGTGGCCCGCTCGAGGCACAACGGTTGCTCATGCCCGCCGTCGCCGACGTGCCGGAGGAACACGTTGCGTCGCTCGAAGCGCTCGCCCCGCTTCTCGCTCGCCTTGGCATTGAAGCCGACGCGTTCGGCCCGGCGGCGGTGGCGGTGCACGCGTTCCCGTCGCTCCTGCTCGACCGCGGCCGCGTGACCGACCCGGCCGCCTTTGTCGCAGAAGTTCTCGAAAAAGCCGCCAACTCGCCGGCCTCGCCGGAGGACGAGTCGCTGGTGCACGAGACGCTCGACCTCATGGCCTGCAAAGCAGCGGTCAAGGCCGGCGACACGCTCCGGCCGGCGGAGATCGACGCGCTCGTCGCCCGCCGACACCTGACCGCCCGCGCCAGCAACTGCCCGCACGGCCGACCGACAACGCTGCGTCTGTCGCTGGGCGACCTCGAGAAGCAGTTCAAACGCACCGGCTTCTGACGATCCGAACGAACGCCGACCGGCCGTCGTACCTGCGGATGCCGATGCGGATGCCGTCCCTGCTCGATCGCCTGCGGGACGTGCCGATCGCGGTTGTCGACGTCGAGACGACCGGCGCCAGCCCGCGCTACGGCGACCGCGTCACGGAAGTCGGCGTCGCTCGCTACGAGGGCGGCGAGATCGTCCGCGAGCTCGCCCGCCTCGTCGATCCGCACCGACTGATTCCTCAGAAAATCGTGCATCTCACCGGCATCTCGCAGGACATGGTCGCAGGCCAGCCCGTCTTCGCCGATCGGATCCCGGAGGTCGTTGACGCCTTGGCCGGAGCGGTTGTCGTGGGGCACAACGTCCGCTTCGACCTCGGCTTCCTGCAGGCCGAGTTCGTCCGCGCCGGCACGAGTCTCGACGACGAACTCGGTCGGCCGCAGGTCCTGGACACCGTCCGCATCGCCCGTCGCCTCTTCGGCCGTGGCGGCAACGGGTTGCAACGACTCGCCCGCCGCCTCGAGATTCAACCGACCGCCGCCCACCGGGCGTTGGCCGACGCGGTGACTACGGGCGAAGTTCTGCGGAAAACGCTCGGCTTCGACGCGACGCTCCTCGATGCCGTCAAGACGCAGGGCGGCCCGATGCAGCTCGTCCGCGACGATGATCTGCCGTCGCCGGAGGTGCCCGACGCATTGCGGCTCGCCCTCGAGTGCCGCGGCCGCGTGCGGCTGACGTACCTTGACGCCCGACGCAAGGAGACCTGCCGCGACGTCGAACCGCTCGAGATTCGCGGCGGCCGGGGCGAGGTGACGCTCGTCGCACACTGCCTGCTGCGCGAAGATCGCCGCTTCTTCAAGATGGAACGCATCGTCGCCGTCGAACCGATCGCCCTGGCCGCCGGCGGTTGATGAGCGTGACCGGCAACGGCCGATAAGTCACCCGTGGCCGCCGGCGTCGCCAACTTCCAGGTCGTCGCGCTCGTCTCGATGCTCCATGAAAATGGCGACGGCAGCGCAACGCGCTTGTTCCGCGACGAGCCGATCCTGCGGCACACGACGCGTCGCCTGGACGGCACCGTCGCCGCAACCGCCGTGCTCTGTTGGGAAGAACAGGCCGATTCGGCGCGAGCTGCCGTGGGCAACTTCGCCGAGATCGTGCCGGTCGGGCCGCGCCAGGACGACGCGGCCGTTCGTCTCGTTGCGACCGCGCAGGCGTGGCACGAAGGCTGGCGTGGCGGGCCGCTGATGACCTGCTCGCCCGACCGCGGCTGGCACGCCGCCGCCGCCGAGGCCGTTGCCGATGCGACGAACGCCGATGCCGTCCTTGCCGTCGATGCGAGCTTCGGCCTGATCAACGCGACGCTGACGGCGAAGCTCATCGAACACGCTGCGGCGTGTGAAGATCCAGAGCCCGTCTTCTTCACGCCCTGCCCGCCCGGCCTGTCGGGTTTGCTCGTGCGACGCGAAAACGTCGCGACGCTCGCTGCCACCGCCGACCCGCGGCGTCGCCATCCGGGCCAGGCGTTGCACTACTTGCCGGACGCTCCACGGATCGACCCGGTCGGCCTCGCCGCCTGTCGCAACGACGACCCGCGGCTGACGCGATCGACCGCCGACCTGCGTCTTGACTCCGACGAGCAGTGCAAAGCGGCGGAAACTACGAATGAGTCGGCCGATGCGGTGCAGCTTGCCATCGCCGGCGAAAGCTGGCCGGCCCGGCCGGACGTGACGATCGAGCTGACGACGCGTCGCCACACGCGGCCGATCTGGCTGGACGACACTGCCGACGAAGACCTGGATCTGGACGCGATTCCGAAGGACCTCGCCGGCTGTCGCGTCACCCTCGGCGGCCGCGGCGACCCGCTTTGCCACGCAGATTGGCGCGTCACGATCGCGCGCATTCGCGAAGCCGGTGCAGCGAGTGTTCACGTCGAAACAGATCTGCTCGGCGACGTCGCCGGCATTGATGCCGCGGACGTCGTGAGCGTGCACCTTCCGGCGACGACTTCGCAGACCTACGCCGCTGTAATACGAACGAATCGCATGGCCGAGGCAGTGGCAAATCTGGCGCGACTCGTCGCCGGGCAGCGCTGCCTCGTCGTGCCGACCTTCGTCAAGCTGCGAGCGAATCTGCGGGAGATGGAGAGCTGGTACGACCAGTGGCTTCGCCTCGCCGGCGCCGCCGTCGTCCGCGGGCCGGACGCATTGAACAACCAGCCGCCGGCCGATGTCTTGGCCGCGCCGCTGCACCGCACCGACCGTCAACCGGTCGGCCGAATGATCCAACCTACGGGAAGAGCCGCATGAATCACCTGAACGTCCTCGGCGTCGTGCTCGCCCGCGCGGGTAGTCGCGGCCTGCCGAACAAGCACCTCCGACCGCTGCTCGGCCGCCCAGTCATCGACTGGACCTTCGACCACGTCGCCGCCGCTCACTCGTTGACGCGAGTGGTCGTCAGCACCGACTGCCCCGACGTCCGCCGCCTCGCTCGCCAGCGTGGCCTGACGACGGTCAACCGGCCGGCGTCGCTGGCGACGGATAATGCGAGTGTACAGGACGCGCTCATCCACGCGATGGACGAAGTGGAGTCACGAACGGACTGGCGTCCCGACGCCGTCGCGTGCATCTATGGAAACGTGCCGCTTCGCCCCTCGGGCGTATTCGACGACTGCATCGATGTGCTCGCCTCCACCGGCAGCGATAGTGTTCGCACATTTCAGCCCGTTGGGAAGTGGCACCCGCGATGGATGAGCCGGCTCGTCGAGGAGGGCCGCGTCGACCCGTGTGTCCCCGGCAGCATCCATCGGCGACAGGAGCTCGAGCCGCTCTTCCTCCACGACGGTGCGTGCTTCGTTGTCACCAGAACATCACTCGAGTCCGGAAGAATCGACCGTGACGACCCACACGCCATGTTTGGTCAGGACCGTCGCGGCCTGGAAGTCTCGCCGCGATCGGCCATCGAAGTCGATGATGCGACGGACCTCGTTGTCGCCGAAGCCGTCTTGGCTCAGAAGGGGCTAGGTGCCGCTCAGATTCGTGTTGCAGCCTAGAGGAAAACAATGCGAATCGTTTCAGAACCATCGTCATTTATAACACTTACGATCGACGGAGTCGATATCGGCACGGATCGCCCGGCGTTCGTCGTTGCCGAGATCGGTGTAAACCATGATGGGGATGCAGATACTGCCATGCGCCTGGTAGAGGCGGCATGGATCAGTGGTGCGGACGCCGTGAAGCTACAACTGTTCAAAGCGTCACGCCTGGTACATCCGCGTGCTTCGCTCGCCGATTATCAGAAGGCCGCTGGGGAGCAGGACGCCGTCGCGATGCTTCGACGCTTTGAGCTCACTGACGACGAGTTGGCGAGAGTAGTGAAGGCCGTCCGCCAGGCCGGTATGATGCCGTTGGCGACTCCTTTCTCACCGGAGGACGTGCGGCGAGTTGCAGAACTTCGCCTCCCGGCGGTAAAGTTGGCGTCGCCGGACCTCGTGAACCCGCTGCTGACCGACGCCGCGGCCGAATTGCGGCTCCCGCTCCTACTTTCGACCGGTGCCGCGACGACGGAGGAGATTGAGCAGGCGGTCGCGCGGCTGCGAGCACGGGCGGCCAACTTCGCGTTGATGCACTGTGTCAGCAGCTATCCGACTGCCGACGGCGATGCCGGGCTGGGCCAGATCCAGCGTCTTCGCAGCCGGCATAATTGCGTCGTCGGGTACAGTGATCATACACAGAATCCGCTTTCGGGAATGCTGGCCGTCGCAGCCGGTGCGTCAATCGTAGAAAAGCATCTGACGCATGATCGGCGGGCGAAGGG
>CAYQCT010000001.1:24849-25466 GCA_964416015.1 uncultured Tepidisphaerales bacterium | reverse complement strand
CGGGACGTGCGGACGCAGAGTCGGCAGTCGCTCGTGGCAGCGCGATTGGTGCGGCCGGGCGACCAAGTGACGCGAGAAATGCTGACGTGCCAGCGGCCGGGCACGGGCGTGCCTGCGTGGAATCTTGATCGCGTCGTCGGCATGCTGGCCGTGCGGGAGATCCCAGCGGGTTCGATGCTTGACTGGGCGGACCTCAATGTTGCGCAGGCTGCGTCCGCATCGGCGCGGCGGGCGGCGTGAATCGACCGCGACGCGTCTGCTTCGTCACTGGCACGCGGGCCGAGTTCGGCCTGATGCGGCGGACGCTGGTCGCGCTGCGGGACGAGCCGCGGATCGATCTGGCGATTGTGGCGACGGGCATGCATCTTGACCCGACGCACGGCCGGACGGTTGACGCACTTCGCAGCGACGGCTGGCAAGTTGATGCCGAGGTGCCTTGGCCCGCGGCGACGGATCGCTTCGCCTACGCCGCGGCGACCGGAGCGGCGACCGCGGGATTGGCCGAGGCTTATCGCGACCTGCGGCCGGACATCGTGCTGGTGGTCGGCGATCGCGTCGAGGCCCTCGCGGCGGCGACGGCGGCGCATCTTGCGGGCGTGGCCGTGGCTCACGTTCAC
>CAYQCT010000001.1:11438-24839 GCA_964416015.1 uncultured Tepidisphaerales bacterium | reverse complement strand
AAGCCGATGACGCCATGCGGCACGCGGTGACAAAGCTGTCGCATCTCCACCTGGTGGCGACGAAACAGAGTGCGGAACGCGTCCGCCGTCTCGGAGAGGAAGAGCACCGCATCGTCCACGTCGGTTCGCCCGGAGTCGAAGGGATTCGCGAAGATGCCGCCGCCGACGCGTCTTCGCGGTACGGCGTGACTACGGGAAACTTCGTGCTGTTTGTCCTGCACCCGACCCGCGACGACGATGCGGCCGAGCGTGCGACGGCGCAGAAGCTTCTCGACGCGCTCCAGGCGGCGGGCGAGTCGCACGTGGTAGCGGTCCTGCCCAACAACGACCCCGGCAACGGCGGCATCCGCGAAGCATTAGCGGCGAGCGCAATCTGCAGAACCTACGCGGACGTACCGCGTACCGACTTTCTCGGACTGCTACGCGACTGCAGGTTTCTAATCGGGAATAGTAGCGCGGGCATTATCGAATCCGCTTCTCTTGGCACGCCCGTCATAGATGTTGGACCGCGTCAATATGGACGCGAGCGTTCCGATAACGTCGTGCGCGTCGACCTGGTCTCGGTAGGTGATGCCATAGACACTCTTGCAAGGTCCGGATGGAGTCGCTATACTGGAGCAAGCGTGTATGAGCTCGTCGGACGCCGACCATCGCACGAGATCATGTCGGCCGTTCTTTCCTGCCCGACGGATGCCGCGTCACTCCGTAAGACGATCACCTACTGATAATGCGTCGTAGAATGAGTCCGTGAGACGGGTGCTGCCGATCCTCGCGGTGCTTGCAGGTGCCTTTGCGGTCTATGCGGCGAAGCCCGCGACGCGGGCGGCACCGGCGTCGCGACCGGCGGAGGTGGATCACGCGGCGCGGCCGATCTCGTACTTCAACGCGAAGTGTGCCGACTGTCACGGCCCGTACGGGTCGTTCTGGGGCGATGGCTTCGCTTCGTACGACGATCCAGCGGAGCTGCGGGCGGTGGTCGAAGAGATGGCCGCCGGGCCCGCGTTTTCGCCGTTGGAGGGGCGGGCGCTGGACGTGCAGACGGCGTACAACCACTCACTCTCTACAACGGGCCGCGCAGAGGGGCCATTCGTTGTGGCGAGGCGCCGGCAGACAACGTTGCGAGGCGAGATGACGCCGAACGCGGACATCAAAGTCAGCGTAGATGGTGCGCTGCTGCCGGTGGATGTTCGAGAGCATGCTTGGAGCGTCGAGTTGGAGAACGCGGGTAATGCCGTTGTACGCGTGCGGCTTGGCGACGCGACGACTGAGATTGTGGTTCCCGCTTCTTCACTCCGGTACAGCCACGGATCTGCAGTAAAGTAGAAGCATTCGAAGAAAGTACTAGGCTAGCTTCGTCTACTTTGGCGGAAGTAGTAGGATCGTTCCGCTCTTCATGCTTTGGATGTCAACCTCCGGGTTGAGTGCCGCGAGTTCCTTCCACCGCTGGCCGTTGCCCAGCTGATCGGCGGCGATCTGCCACGCGGTGTCGCCTGGCACGACGGTGTACGTGCGTGTCTCGGCCGGCGCAACGATGACTTCGCGAATCGCACGTGTGCGTGCGGCGGCGGACGGTTGAGACACGGAAGAGCCAACGTCAAGCACGTTGCCGTGGCGACCGGCGACTTCGACGGGGGCGGGCGGCGGTGCCAGGACGGGATCGGCGGCGGGTTGTGAGGGGCCCACGGCACAGCCGGCGATGAGGACCCCGGTCGTCACGAGCGATGAACGGCGGACGCGGGCGAAGGCCATGCCGGTTGCATCGGTGGCCACCTCGATCGGCCGACCAGCGGCGGCGGCTTATCGGGCATGACAATACTGCAGCCGCGTGAGCGGACTTCGGCCGATCCTGGCGACGGTCGTGGCGGCAGTGCTGCCGGGTGTCGGCGTGGCCGTGCTGGCTTGGCACGGACGGGAGGTCGCGGCATGGCTCGATGCGGCGGAGCCCGTAGTTGCAATTGGTGCGGTGTTCGTCGTCGGCGCGTTGCTGACGGGCCTCGCGTTGCTGCCGACGCACGCAGTTTCGCTGGGCGCCGGGTACGCGTTCGGGGCGTGGCTCGGGCCGATGGTGGCGTGGTCGTCGATCGTCTCGGCGACGCTGCTCGCGTACGTCGTCGGGCGGTGGGCGACGGGCGATCGTTTTGCGGCGCACCTGCGGGAACGGCCGCGTTGGCGGGCAGTGGTGCGGGGGCTTCTTGACGAGTCGCCGGCGCGGGCGACATGGCTGATCGCCCTCGTGCGTCTGTCGCCGGTCGCGCCGTTCGCGGCGACGAATGTTGCGTTGGCGGGGTTGCGGACGCCGTTGCCAACCTACTTCGTCGGAGCAGCAGTGGGTCTTCTGCCGCGGATCGTGGCGGTCGCCTGGTTCGGAGCCGGGCTCGCGACGCTTGATTGGCAGCGGCCGACGAGCGTGTGGATGCTCGCCGTCGGCGGCCTCGCGACGGTCGTCGCCCTCTGGATCGTCGGCCGGGTTGCCGCCCGGGAACTGAAAAACGCGGACGCATCAGTCGCCGCCGGTTGAGGCCGGCTTGGCTTCTTCGTGCAATTCGGCATCGGTCAGCGCGTGATCGCTCACCGTCACGTTCGTCGCCAGGTCACGGCGGACGCGGTGGTCGAGGCTGCGGTTCGATGCGTCGGCCAAGGCCTCACGCAACTCGCGGATCGGTTCCGTCGGCACCGCGATGTGGCAGACGGGCTCGCCGGGCTTGACCAGCGGCAGCGTCGTCATGCCGAGGACGATGCCGTTGGCCGGCGAGGTCAGGACGTTCTGCTGGTGGCCGAAGACACCGACGTTGGTCGCCAGCGGCTGGCCCTTGTCGACGAGTTCGCCGGGCGCTACGTGGAACCGCAGCAGGCCGCCCTCCTGCGCGCGGGTCCAAACGGTCTTCGTCACCTTCGTCTGGTACGGCGGCTTGCGTGGTTTGTCGTCGGTCATGCCGAGCGTTCCCAGGACGTTGTGCACGCCGCGGACGCCGATCTCCAGGACGGTCGGCTCAATCTTGCTCGGCTCGCCGGCTTCAAGAATGACGGTCGGCACGCCCGCCTTGACGGCGGCGCGGCGGAGGCTGCCGTCGGGGCCGGTGCCGTCGATGATGAGCTCGCAGCCGAAGGCTTCGGCAAGCTTGCGGCAGCCGACGTTGTCGAGATCCGCCCGAACGTTGGGAAAGTTCGTCCGTCCCGACGCCGCCGAGTGCAGGTCGAGGCCGTAGTCGCATTGCGTGACGATCTCGGTGAAGAGGTCGTACGCGCACCGGCTCGAGAGCGAGCCGCCGGCGCTGCCGGGGAAGCAGCGGTTGAGATCGCGGCGATCGGGCATGTAGCGGGATTGAGTCTCGAAGCCGAAGAGGTCGACCACGGGAACGAGAACCAGCGTTCCGCGCCGCAGCGTCGGCGGCTGGGCGAACATGAGCTCGTGGATGATGCCCGTGCCGTTGATCTCGTCGCCGTGCACGGCCGCCGTGACGAAGAGCGTCGGGCCGGAGGTGTCGGCGCGAATGACGCGGACGGGCATGCCGAACGTGTCGCCGGTGAAGGTGCGACTGATGGGGACGCGCAGGTCGACCGTCTCGCCCCGAGCGACGTCATGCCCGGCGATGGTGAGAACCTTCGGCATGGCCGCAGCGTACTGCCGCGTCAGCCATTGAGCGCAAGGCGGTGGCCGCGGTCTTCGATCTGGGCGAACATGTCGTCGACGATCTGCTTCCAGGTGTAGCGCGGGATGACCGACTCGTACGCGTGGCGGGCTGTTGCCTGCCACTCGTCGGCGTTCATGCGGACGTACTGCAGGACGGCCTTCGCCGCGGCTTCGACGTCCTTCCCCGGCACGACGGTTCCGCCGCCGGCCGGGGCGATGATGTCGGTGACGACGGGGATGTGCTCGGTGCCGATGACGGGAATGCCGCACGCCGCCGCCTCGCACGCTGCCATGCCGAAGCCCTCCATGATCGACATGGTCAGGAAGCACTTGCTGGTCCGCATCAGGTCCGGCAGGATCTCCGAGCCGGCACCGCTTTGTGGCAGTTGCCGCGGGCTGAAGATTGTGATGCGGTCGGCGAGTTGCTCGCGGTCGATGATGTCATGAATCCGCGACGCGGCCTCCGGTTCCATCGTCTCGTCAAGATTGAGGAACATGGTCAGATCACGCTCTTTGCGGGCGACGATCGCAAAGGCTTCGACGGCTTTGTCCTTGTCCTTGAGGCTGTCGCTTCGGCCGAACTCGCAGATGTGCGGACGCAGGAACAGTTCGTCAGGCAGGCCGAGGAATTCGCCGTGGGCTTTGGCTTGTTGGCCAGTGAGCGTGTCGCCGTCCAGGGGCGAGAAGCGTTCGACGTCGACGCCGGGGTAGATATCGATGAGCTTGTCGCCCCAGTTGCGTCCGTGGGCGTGGCGGAGGTCGTCTTCGACAAGCTTGGAAGTCGAGCCGACAAGTTGTGCGTTGTCGAGGACACGTTCTTCGTATCGCTCGCGAATGAAGATGCTGTGCTGTTCGTGTTCTTCCTGCGAGAGCGGTGCCTTCTTCATGCCGACCGGCTCGTGCGGCACCCAAACGTGAAGGGCTTTGTCGAAGTGCCGGCAGAGGTAGTCGCCGAGCAGGCCGCCGTCCCAGAAATGCGAGATGATCAAACACGGATTGAAGTCCGGCGGCAACTGCTTCAGCGTCGACTCGACGGCACCTTCGATGAGTGCCCCGGTCAGATATTCCTTACGAACAAAAGCCTTGATGTCGTCGGCAACGTGCAGGACGTAGAGCTCGCGGTCGGGGTCCTTGGTCATGCCTTCGCGCATCCGCTCGGTGTACGGGTGGACGAAGCCGCCGCGATTGAGGATGACGACCCGACAGCCGCGGCTGTCGTGGATCTGCTCGGCCATGTTCTGGACATAGATGTTCTGCCCGCCGGTGTCGGGCAGTCCGGGGAAGATGTCCAGTTCGTGGATGCCGTGCCATGTGATGAGGAGTACGTCCTTCATGGGCCGGCACGGTATGAGGCAGAGAGCCTTGCGCTGCCGCTGCTCTGGCGGGCGGGCAGCGACAACTTGGCAGGTTGGCCATCGGCGGAACGGACGGCTGCGGGCGAAATTCTGTGCGTTAGCGGAGGGCTTCGCCCTCACCTTTGTCCGCGCTTGTGCGGTCGATCGCTTCGAAGGCATCGAGCGTCTCCTGGACGAACTGCTTGCTCGCCTGCGTGTCGAAGGTTTCGCCGCTCGCAAGGTCGTTCGCGTAGCCGAACATGTGCTGCCAGAGCTTCTTGTCTTCCACTTCGGTCTTCAGCGTCACGGTGCCTGTCGTGTCGAGCTTCTCGCTCCATGCTTCGCGGACGTCGCTCCAGAAGTCGCTCGTCTTCGCCCAATACGCGCGTCCGGCGGTGAAGTCGTGCGTCTCGCCATCGGCGATGCCGTAGCCGAAGCGGTCGTAGGTGTTGAGACCACTCTCGCGGACGAGGATCTGGTCGACCGTGCCGTCTTCGGCGAGGACGATCTTCTGGTTCTCCTGCTCGTGCACCCAGCCGGTCGGCGTCACGATGTGCCGGTTGACGCAGCCCATTACGTCGTAGTCGCTGCGCTTCGTGTACTCGCGACGCGGCAACGGCCGCCACGTCTCGTTGCCCTCCCACACGCTCACGCCGTTGTCGTGCACCCACGTGCCGACGCTCTCGTACCGCGGCGAGTCGTCGACCTGATAGACGAACTGCGTCCACGTGCCGACGGCCTCTTCGTCGCTCAGCTCGACCGTCTCCCACGTGTTGTTGCCCTTGTACGTCGTGAGGAAGTCGTCTTCGTAGGTCCACGTCTGCCGCCAGTGCTTGACGACGCGGGCGTCTTCGCCGCTGCCCATGACGAGCACGTGCTGCAAGTCGATCAGGCCTGGCTCGTCGACGATCACCTCGACGAACTCCGTCGCGCCGCTGTCCTTCGGATCATGAAACTCGTAACCCTCAACGAGCGGCACCGTCTCGTGGAACTGGAACCGCACCTTGTACTCGCCGGCCATCGCGAGGATCGCCTGGCGGTCCTGCTCCATCTTCGAATCGACGACTACGTCGGTCTTCGCCGAGCAGCACTCTTGCGCACGTGCAAGGTTCGCGAAGCCGCCGAGTCCACAAGCGGCAACGGCCGCAACGATGAAAGTGTTGGTGTTCATAGCTGTAGGGTGGGCTTCAGCCCACCGCTGGTGAGTGATGTCTCTGGTCGCTCGTGGTGGGCTTAAGCCCACCCTACTGAAGAAGGTCGTTATCTTCGGTCTCGGCCCGGTTCGCCCAGAGCCGCATGTCGATTAATTCCACCGGCCGCATCGACGCGGCGTGGCCGTCGAAGAACGCCGTCGCTGCGCCTTTGCCGAACCGTCCGCGTGGCAGCCCCAGCGGCTTGGCGGTGTTGACAACCTCAATGACGTCGTTGCCGTCCGCGTTCTTTATGACGGTCCAGTTCCTGCCGTTGGCGACCGGCGCGTGCACGCTGCTGTAGCCGCCGCCGGCCGATGTGCCGAACGGGCCGTTCACCAGCTCGCTGTCGGCGAAGACGATCAACTCCGTCGGCCGACGCACCTCCGTCTCGCGGAACACAACGTGCCGTCCCGTGTTCGGCACCATCATCGTCGTCGGCACGACGCTCGGATTGTTCGGCGTCGCGTCAATGTACTTCGCGTTGCTCGACCACGGCAGCGACGCCTTGTTCCGGTCGTAGAAACCGCGATGCCGAAAGTCGTAGTCGCCTCCGAGGAAGACGGAGTTGATGCCGTACGTCGGTGAGACGCCCGCGTCGTAGCCGCCGCCCGCCGTCGGGTCCGGTGAGGGTTGGCCGCTGAAGGCAACGTCCCACACGTCGTCGAGGTACGGCATCAACCGGTGCGGATACCGCCGCGCCGTCAGACCCGTCACCGGCACGCTGTCGATCTCGACCGTCACGTGCTCGCCCCCAAGCGTCTGCGGCAGATACGCCAACGGCACCGCACCCTGATGATCCATGCGGTAGTAGGCATGGGCCATGAGCAACTGCTTCACGTCCGACAACGCCCGCACCTGCGACGCCGCCGCCCGGGCGGATGACAAGCTCGGCAACAGGATGCCAATCAGCAACGCGATGATCCCGATCACCACGAGCAACTCGACGAGCGTGAAGGCGGAGCGACGATTCATCAGCTAGCTCCTTTAGCGACGACGCAACAACGCGAGCGAGCCAACGGCCAGTAGTCCGAGCGACGCCGGCTCCGGCACCGCCGGCGGCAATGGCTCGATCGTCACGCTGTCCGAGGTGAACGTGTCGACCCGCAGCCCGACGAAGCTCAGCGACGACGCCGTCGGCTCCACGACGAAGTCGTACTGATCCGCCGATCCGGTCAGGTTGAATTGGAAGTACCAGGTGTCGGCCGATCCGCCGAACTGCGGATTGCTGCCGAGGTCGATTGACTCGGTCAGCACGACGTCGTCCGGCGCGAACACGCTCGCCCCGTCCGACAGCTCGATCGTGTCGACGTCGATCGGCGACCCGAGTGTCTCGAGCTGCACGATCACGCTCGTGAAGTCGCCGCCACTCGTGCCGAATCCTGGCACGGTCGCCGACGGAAACACCTCGCCGAACGGCGTGTAGATGTTCCCGCCGCCGGTGACGAACGCGCCGCTCGCCGGGAAGTTCGCGTCGCCGGCAAGGGCCGTCCCGTTGGGGTTGCTGTTCAACACGTCCGGCGTGTTGCCGACCTGGGCCGAGAAGACGCTCCACGCCTGACCCGTTGCCCCGACGTCGCCGACGCTCCAGCCAATCGGTTCGACGAAGTCCGCGGAAGCGGCGGACGCCCCGACGCCGACGGCACACGCCGCGACCACGATGTTGTTGAGACTTGTTCTCATGTGCGCCGGCACCCTACCGCTCCCGCGGCACGTGTCAAGCTAATTGAGACACGAAATCAACTACCCGCTCCTCCAATCGTTCCTCGTCGTTCGGAAACGGGAACGCCGGAAGGAGTCCAGAGGCGGCGAATGGCGCAACGCGCGAAGCCGGCGACCAGCATCAGCCGGCCGCGTGTCATCGGACGCGGGGGATTCGCGCCCGCGATGGATTGTCAGGCCAGCTCAGTCCTTCGGCGGTTCTTTCGCGCCGAGCCAGGGCATCATCTTCCGAACACGCTTGCCGGTTTGTTCGACGCTGCTGGCCAGGTCCTTCTCGTACAGCCGGTTGAATTCCGGCATGCCGGCCTCGTATTCGGCGCGCCATTCGCGGGCAAATTGCCCGGACTGGATCTCGCTCAGGATCTCCTTCATCCGAGCCTTGGCGGACTCGTCGATGACGCGCGGGCCGCGGGTCAGGTCGCCGTATTCGGCGGTGTTCGACACCGAGTACCGCATGTAGTCGAGGCCGCCCTGGAAGATGAGGTCGGTGATGAGCTTGACCTCGTGAACGCACTCGAAGTAAGCCATCTCCGGCGGGTAGCCGGCCTCGGTGAGCGTCTCGTAGCCGGCCTTGATGAGGGCGGCCAGGCCGCCGCACAGCACGGCCTGTTCGCCGAAGAGGTCGGTCTCGCACTCGTCCTTGAAGCTCGTCTCGAAGATGCCGCTCCGGCCGCCGCCGACGCCGTTGGCCCAGGCGAGGGCGATCCCGCGGGCATTGCCGGTGCTGTCCTGGTGGACGGCGAACAGGCACGGCACGCCGCCGCCCTGCTCGAATTGGCTGCGGACGAGGTGGCCTGGACCCTTAGGGGCGACCATGACGACGTCGACGTCGCTAGGCACCTCGATCGTCTTGAAGTGGACGTTGAAGCCGTGCGTGAAGCCGAGCGTCTTGCCGGCGGAGAGGTTCGGCTGGATGTCCTTCTCGTAGACCGCCGGCTGCACCTCGTCAGGCAGCGCGACGATGATCAGGTCGGCCTGCTTGACGGCATCGGCCACCGGTAAGGGGTCAAACCCCTTTTCTTTCGCAAGTCGGCCGTTGGCGGATTCTGGCCGGTTGGCAACGATGACGTTCACGCCGCTTTCTCGCAGGTTTTGCGCGTGGGCGTGGCCTTGCGAACCGAAGCCGAGAATCGCCACCGTCTTGCCGTCCAGCGGCGTCATCGGGGCATCGTCGGCGTAGAGCATCTTCATCGTGGCGGTCTCGGACATGGTCGTTTCGGGGAAGGCGGGACGGCGACCATAGAAGGTGGCGCAGAAGGAGCAAGGGGCAAGCGACAAAGGCACCGGGCCGCACCGGCTGAACCGGCGGGATGAACGTTGCGGATCGGGGGCAGCTTCGGCTACACCGTGGCGGTTGCCGATCGTCATGTCCACGCATTCCTCAACCGCCGCTGCTGCCGTGTACCACGACGCCTTGTCGGTCGCCCGACGGTTCCGCACGCTGCTGTTCCTGGGCCTCGGCCTGGTCGTGCTGACGCAGGTCGGCCTCTTTCTCGGGCTCAAGTTCAGCCCCGAGTTTCGCGATGCCGTCGGCCTCGGCGAGGCGACGACTGATCCGCGCCAGACTCCTTGGCCGGCCGTGATGTACATGGTGGCGAACGCGATGCTCTGGCTCGGACTCGTACTGAGCGTGCTGCTGACGCTGACGGCCGGCTTCGCGACGCTGGTGATGCTCAACGGGCGGACCGTCGGCGTGCCGAGTGCGGCCCGGGCGGTCATCTGGTCGCTGCCGTTGGTGCTGCTGTTCGTGCCGTGGCAGGCGATGTTCCATCACCCTTCGACGGATGGCCGGCGGTTCCCGGTGCCGGGTGTGCTGTGGACGTACGAGGAGCTGACGAAGAACCTGCCGGACTTTCTGCTGGCGGAGTGGCTTGGGTGGTTCAGGTTCGTGGCTTGGCCAGTGCTTGCGTTGGCGCTGTTGCTCGTCGTCTACTTGACACTGGGCAGGGGCATTCGGCGAGCGACCGGGGAAGATCTGCTGGAGGAGGAGCAGGACCCGGCGACGGTCGTGGCATAAGTTGCGCCGCAGAAACGCAGTGGGGCCGAATCCCGGCTTCAGTCGCGGCCGAATCAGGACGAGGAGAAGACACATGGCGGAGCAAGGGCAAACAGCACAGGCGGTCGGTGGCACCGGCCAAGGCATGCGTGAAGAGCGCGGCCGCCACGTCGGCGATCTCGTCGTCGACGACCGTTTCACTCTCTGGGGCGGCGTCACCGGCGACCTCAAGGTCGTCGAAGGCGGCAAGTGCTATGTCCGCGGCACGGTCGGCGGCGACCTCATCGTCGACTTCAAAGGCCGCGTCCATGTCTACGGCCACGTCGCCGGCAACCTGCAGCTCTTCCGCGGCGCTAAAGTTATCCTCTCCGGCACCGTCGGCGGCGATGCAGCAAATCAGAACGCCCGCCTCTTCGTCGACAAGCACGGTCGCGTCCTCGGCCGCGTCAAGACCGTCGGCAAGCACGCCGAGACGAGTATCGAGGACAACTACGGCAACACCCGCATCGAATATGGTGCCGACGCCAAGTAGGGTGGGCTTCAGCCCACCATCTGTTTTGATGCTCTTGCGGCAAAAGGCGGGCTGAAGCCCACCCTACGCGGAAGAAACTTCCGGATTCGTTTGACTTGCAGCCACCTTCCTGTACGGTGGCCGCCCCTGTTGGTACCCGAGATGCCTCTTCCTTGCCTTTCCAAGCTACGCGGACCAGACGCAACCATGCGTCGGGCGTCGGTGCAGTTTGCCGGCAATGAACTTGTCATCTCGACCTGACGGGCCTTTCTCCGCGAGCCTTCCTGGCCGCCTGCGACCCGTCGGAAGAATCCGACCCGTCGCAGGCGGCCTTGTTTTGAGGAAGGAAGCAGGAATGAAAGACAGAGACCTTCGCAAGTTGGGCATTCCGCCCGAGCTCGTGCCGCGCGTACGCAAGCATGTCGTGAGCCTCATCCACGCCGGCCTGTTCGACGGACGCGACGCGTCGCGCCACGTCCGGCCCGTCGTGGACGAGCCGGAGCGGTTCCTCGAGGACGAGCACTGGCGTGAGATCGGGCCCGTGCTGCTCGAGGCCAAGGAGGCGCATGCATTGCTCCACCGGTTCGACCCGCGTCCGACGCCGGCCGAAATCGCGGTCTGGGGCGAGGATCTGGATGCGAACGCGTTGCAGCAGATGGACCGGGCGGCGACGCTGCCGATCTCGATGCGGGGTGCGATCATGCCGGACGCGCACCTCGGCTACGGCCTGCCGATCGGCGGCGTGTTGGCGGTCAAGAACGCGGTCATCCCGTACGCGGTCGGCGTCGACATCGCCTGCCGCATGCGGCTCTCCGTCTACGACCTGCCGGGCGAGCGCCTCGAGGGGCTTCGCGAGAAACTCAAGAAGGCCATCGAGTCCGAGACGCGGTTCGGCATGGGTGCCGAGTTTAAGGAGCCTAACGACCACGACGTCCTCGACGCCGACTGGTCCGTCAGCCCGATCACGAAGCGGTTCAAGGCCAAGGCGATCAAGCAGCTCGGCACGAGCGGCAGCGGCAACCACTTCGTCGAGTTCGGCACCGTCACGCTCGACCAGCCCGACCTCGGCCTGCCCGCGGGCACGTACCTGGCGTTGCTGTCGCACTCCGGCAGCCGCGGCACCGGGGCACAGGTTTGCGACCATTACAGCCGCCTCGCGATCGAGCAGCACCCGGAGCTGCCGCGGCCGCTGAAGCACCTGGCGTGGCTCGACCTCGACAGCGCGGCCGGCGCCGAGTACTTCGCAGCGATGAACCTCATGGGCGACTACGCCGCCGCCAACCATGAGATCATCCACAAGCGTGTCGCCAAGGCGGCGGGCCTGAAGATCGCGAAGACGGTGGAGAACCACCACAACTTCGCCTGGCTCGAAGAGCACGACGGCGAAGAGGTAGTCGTTCACCGCAAAGGCGCGACGCCGGCCGGCGATGGCGTGCTCGGCGTCATTCCCGGCAGCATGGCCACGCCCGGCTACGTCGTCCGTGGCCGCGGCAACGCGAAGTCGCTGAACTCCGCCAGCCACGGCGCCGGCCGCGTGATGAGTCGGCGGCAGGCGTCGCACACGTTCCGCTGGAACCACGTCAAGCCGCAGCTCGCCGAGGCCGACGTCGAGTTGTTGAGTGCCGGGATCGACGAGGTGCCGGGCGTCTACAAAGACATCCACACCGTCATGGCCGCCCAGACGGATCTGGTGGATGTCATCGCCCGCTTCGACCCGCGGATCGTGAAGATGGCCCCGGCCGGTGAGAAAGCCGAAGACTGACCCCACGCCCCGACGCATGTTGTCGGGGCGTCTTTCGTGCTGGTAGCGTCGCGTCATGCCCGCCGACGCGGGCATCGCTGCTCACCGGCATGTGGCCGAGCACGCACGGCGCGTACACGCTCGGTACGAAGCTCGACGGGCGACGGCCGACCATCGGCGAACTCCTGCGAACCCGCGGCTACCGCACCGGCCTCATCGGCAAGGCAGACTTCCAGCCGCTCAAGAGCACGCCGGAATGCCGAAGCGTCGAAGCGTACCCGACCCTCCGCGACCTCGACTTCTGGCGGACCTTCAACGACACGCACACGCCCTACGCGGTGCCCGAGCCATGGGTCAGCATGTACGAACCGGCCGGCATGAACTGCGTTTGAGCGGATGATGCAGGCGGAGCTGGAGCGGGAATGGAGCCCGCAGGCTCGCGCTGCCGGCGCGTGATGACAGCTCGGCGAACTCGAACGTCGTGCTGCCCGCTTCGTCGGCCTCGGCGAAGCCGACGTCGGCGAAGGCGGCGTCCTTCTCCGCCAGTTCCTGGCGAATCGCGGCCACATCGTACCCGCCGTCGCGGCCGAGAAGTTCGGCAAAGGCCTCGCCCTCGACGAGCACGCCCGGCAGCAGGTCGATCCCGGCCTCGAACGGCTGGATGCGTTCCTGATAATTCTCCCAGCAACCGGCCTTCTCCGCCCAGCTCGCGGCGGGCAGGACGACATCGGCGGCCTCCGTCGCGGCGTTCGGGAGGATGTCGCTGGCGACGAGAAACGCGTTTTTGAGGTTCGCCGGCATCGCATCCGTGCCGACCCATCGGTCCAGGTAGCCGCCGGTGATCCAGCCGGCGCGGAACTCGTCGCGACGCGTCACGTCGCCCAGATCGTCCCACGCTCCGGTCCGGCCGCCCAAAATCTTGAGCACGCGCTCGACGCCGCGGCGGTTGGGCACCTTCTCCGCCTGGATGCGGAACGTTTCCTCGCCGGTGAGGTAGTGCTTGAAGGTTTCGTCGGCGTCGGCCGTCGGGACCGGGCCGAGAAGGAGCGTCGCCTGCGGGTCGAGCGAGCGGACGTACTGGCCCAGCAGGTACGCCTCTTCCGTCGCCAGCATCGGCGAAAGCACGGCTAACAAACTGCCCTCGCCGTGCGACTCGACCGCCTTCTTCAGCCCGCCGAGCATTTTGCCGCGGTCGAAGTCTTCACGCCGCCCGTCGCGCTTAACGACTTGGAGGTCGGCCCGAAGGACCTCCTCGATGGTGGAAAAACGGTATTCG
>CAYQCT010000001.1:2302-11428 GCA_964416015.1 uncultured Tepidisphaerales bacterium | reverse complement strand
GGCGGCGTCCAACGCATCGCCCGCGGCGGCCGGCTCGAGCAAGCCCTTGTCCTTCGTCTGCGCGTACGCAATCCGCTCGTCATGATGGATCGTTTTGTAGCTGTACCGCGTGTCGTCGCTGATCCACCACTTATTGACGTCCGCATTGAACCGCGGCTTGACGCGATAGACGGTGCCTTCGTTGTGCTGCAAGTAGATGTTCTCACCACCCGCGTCGGCAGGACTGATGCTGCGGCCATTCTTCAAGAGCCAGACGCGTTGCGTGAAGAGGAAGTCGCGGTCGAGCAGCGCGCCGACCGGGCAGAGGTCGATGACGTTGCCTGAGAGCTTGTTGTCGAGCGGCTTACCGGGAAAAATGTCGATTTCCTCGTGGCTGCCGCGGCCCTTGACCATGAGCTCGCCTTCGCCGCTGACTTCGCGGGTGAAGCGGACGCACCGCGTGCACATGATGCAGCGGTCGTTGTAGAGAAGGACGTGCTCGCCGATGACCTTCTTGGGTTTCTTGTTCTTGTCTTCCTCGAAGCGTGACTGGCTTCGGCCGTATTGGTAACTGTAGTCCTGCAGATAGCATTCGCCGGACTGGTCGCAGACGGGGCAGTCGAGCGGGTGGTTGACGAGCAGGTACTCCATGACCTGCTTCTGGTTGGCAACGCTGCGCGGCGAGTTCGTGTGGACGACCATGCCGTCGCGGACCGGCGTCTGGCAGGTCGGCAGGAGCTTGGGCACGCCCTGCACCTCGGCGAGGCAGATGCGGCAGGAGGCGACGATCGACAGGCCCGGATGCCAGCAGTAGTGCGGCAGCTCCACACCGGCGTCGAGGCAGGCCTGCAGGATGGTCTGCTTGTCCTTGGCTTCGATGGTTTGCCCGTCCACAGTGATCGTCGGCATGGTCGCCAGTGTAGGGCAGCGGCCGCCTTTCACGAGAAGTGCCGGCATTCGAGCGTCAACCCAAGGGTCGGGTGCTCGGCCTCGACGTCGGACGGGGCGATCCGCCGCGGGCCTCACTCTGCTCGAGAATCAGCCGACGAACCGCGGCACTAGGGGCTTCGTCGGTCCGCACGAGCAACAACAGCCGATCGACGTGCCCCGCCGGAACGCCGGAGACTCCTTGCTCGAACTCTGGGATCAGCAAGGCGTTGTCGCCGGTGACGATCAGGCGAAGCGACTGGTCGGGCCGCGTCTTTGACGATTGCGAGAGCCTGATCTGCAACGTGTTACTGCCCGTCGGCGTGACGAGGATCTGGCTCGGCCGATCGGAACAATCATCGGTTGCGATCAGGCCCGTACCGTCTTCACGAATGACGGCGATGCCGAACGCGCTGATTCGATCGACCGGAACATCATGGCCCGCCCACGTGCCTGCGACGTCGGCGGCGGTCAGATCCGGCCGCCGCTCGGCAGCTTTATGTCCGGCAAACTCGTCCAGTTCATCCAGGACGCGGGACTTCGGATTCATGAACGGGTAGCCGATGGTGCGGGCGAGGTAGGCATTCGCAAAGGCAAGTTCGGGTGCCGCCTCGACGCGAACTGCCGCTAAGACGTTGTGGTTGTGCGTCATAAGCAGAAGACTTGCCCCGTCGGTGACGTAGCGATACTCGGTCGCGACGCCATCTCCTACAAGCGTTGCGAGACCAGGCTCAGTGATCTTGTACCGGAAGCCGACATCGCTATCGCCTTTCGTAAGGTTGATGCCGGTTCCGTCCGCTTGAAAGGCGACGACGTCGCCGTCGGGCAGCATCCACGTGCCGACGAGGTCGTTGCCGCGGGCGGTCGTCGCGGCGAGAAGAACGATGATAAGGAGGAGCCCACGCACGACCAAAGGGTAACAGATTCGCCAGGATCCAGAACCTTGCTCGACAACGCGTCACGTCACCGCCGGCTTGACATCGCCGGCGGCTTGGCGACGGTTGCCGCCGATGCTGCAACCTGCCTGGATCGCCCCGCGGCGCGACCTGTACCTCGCCGGAGTCATCGCGTTCGGCGTGCTGCTCGTGCAAGGGCTCTGGATCACGCTCGATCAGTGGCTCACGACGGACGCGACCTACCACCTGCTACGAGGGCTTCGTGAACTGACCAACGCGCGGCGGGCCGACACGTCCGCGCTGCCGATGAACGACCCGCCGCTCGGGGGCGTGCTCGTCTCGATCCCGGCGTGGCTGATGGGGTGGACCATCGACCCGACGCGGACCGGGCCGACGCTGCGGGCGAACTACAACGTCAACTTCCTCTACCAGCAGCAGACGAGTCTGGAGATTCTTCGGCTCGCGACGGCGACCTGGAAGACGATGCTGATGCTGCCCGGCTTCCTGGCGGCGTTCCTCTGGGCGGGCCGTCTTTATGGAAAGTGGGCGGCGTGGCTGGTGCTGGCGGCGTTGTGCTTCGAGCCGACGATCGTCGCGATGACGCCGGTGATGTCGCTCGACTCGCTCGGGCTTTCGTCGATCCTGCTCGGTGCGTACTTGTCGTACCGCTACGCCCAGGAGCCGACCCTGCGTCGTTTGGTCTTCGCTGCCACCGCCATCGCGGCGGCGTTAACGATCAAGCACACCGCAATCCCACTGCCGCTCTTTGCCGTTGTCGTTTGCCTCGGCACGTGGATCGGCATGCGACGCCGCTCATCCGAGCCGAACCCTTGGAAGAAGGACGCGTTACGCTGGACCGGCCGCCTTGCCGCGGCGGCGGCGTTGACGTTCGTGCTGATCTGGCCGATGACGAAGTTCGACATCTCCCCGCCGCGGGCGGCGATGTACCCGTCGTACTACACGCAGCAGCCGAAGCACCAGGTCTGGTGGGAGCTAACCGGCCCCGAATGGACCAAGACCTACCTGCCGGCCGGGCAGTACATCGGCAGCTTCATGGAGGGCAAGAAGCACAGCGAAATCGGCCACCAGGCCTTCTTCCTCGGCGAGTATCGTGCAACCGGCTGGTGGTACTACTTCCCGGTTCTCGCGACGTACAAGGTGCCGATCGGCTACGGCGTGTTCTGCCTGCTGGGACTGCTGTCCCTGATCTGGGTTCGGCCGCGGCCGGGCGAGTGGATGGTGCTGTTCGCGTTTTTGCTCTGGTCCCTGTTGCTGCTGACCACCAGCATCAACATCGGCTGGCGACACGGAATCGTGCCCGAAGCCTTCGCGCTCCTTCTCGCAAGTCGCTGCGTCACCGGCGAAGGACGCATGGCGATTGTCGCTCGCGTTCTTGCCGTTCTCAGTCTCGCGGCTGGCATCAGTCACGTCTTGTATCATGCGCCCAACTACATTCCGTACATCAACTATCCCCGCGAGAAGATCTGGACGAAGATCAGCGACAGTAACCTCGATTGGAATCACAACGTCACGCAGATTCTGCGATACGCTGATCATAACAAGGAGGAGTTGGCCAAACCCGTGCTGATCGTTCCGTTCGTCTCGATCAAGCCCTTCCACCGCGGCCGCATCACACGCGACGCGACGGTGCGAGAAGCGCCGACCATTCCGGAAGAAGGCACGATGATCATCAGTCCGACGCGGCTGATGGGCGTCTACAACCCGATCGAGCGTGAGGCGTGGGCACCGCTCGCTCAGATCGAACCGGACGACATCATCGATGGATCTGCCCTTGTCTACGACATGGCACGCGTCAACCGACTCCTCGGTCGTTCGCCAACTTCTACGGATTCGACAACGCAGCCCGCGACGCGTCCGACGGCTACAACGGTGCCGGCCGCGGAGTAACAAACGCACGTGTTCTACGGTTCCAGCGCCTGTCGGTAGCGACGCATCAACGCGTTGCGACTCAACATCCCGACGACACGTCGGCTGCCGGCGAGGCCGACGGGCAGGTGTGCGATGTCGTGCCGGGCGAACAGGTCGAACGCCCGTTGCAGGTCGGCCGTCGTCTCGAGCAGCGGGACGTCGTTCCGCATCAGCTCGCCGACGACGACCAACGGCACCGCCTCGCGGCCGACGAGGAGCTGATTGACGTCCTCCTCGGCGAGAAAGCCTGCGTAATCCCCTTCGGCGTCGACGACGGCAAAGTCGCGCGTGTGCCAGCGGTCCATCAACGCGATGACCCGCTCGAACGGCGCGTCGGCACTCACCGTCGCGGCCGGATCGAGGGCAACCTGCTCGACGCCCATCCGGCTGAGCAGCTGCGGGTCCGCCCCGCCGAGGCGAACGCCCCGTTGCCGGAGTGCTTGGGTGTAGATCGACTCGCTCCGCAGCAGCCGCGAGACGCCGATCGCGACGACGACGGCGAGCAACGCCGGGAGCAGCGCCGCACTGCTGCCGGTGATTTCCAGGAGGATTAGCAGGCTCGCCAGCGGCGCGTGCACGACGGCGGCGAGCGTCGCGGCCATGCCGATGAGGGCGTAGGTTTCGGGCCGAAGGTCCGGAAAGAGACCGGTTTCGCGAAGCGTGACACCGACGAGGCCGCCGGCGACGGCACCGAGGAAGAGGCTTGGCGCGATGACGCCGCCGCTGCCGCCGCTGGCGAGCGTGAGGACCGTCGCCAGGATTTTGACCGCCAGCAGGCCGACGAGGAGCGTGAGCGTCGTCGCGGGCGGGTCCCGCGTGAAGAAGCCGCCGTCGGCGTCGAGGAGGCGTTCGATGATCGCGTAGCCGTCGCCGAAGAAGGCGGGCATCGGGTAGTCGTCGAAGCCGAACGGACCGCCCGCGTCTGCCGCACCGCCGACGCGTTCGCCGGCGACGAAAATCGCCACGAGGCCGAGCAGCCCGAGCAGCATGCCGCCGACCGCCGGCCGCATCGCCTTGATCCACGGCGAGCCGCCGCGTCCGATCCTGCCGAACACGTTCTCGCCCACCGCCAGACCGCGTGTCAATGCGACGCCCGCGCCGGCGCAAACGAGCCCCAGCAGCACGAAGTTGCCGAACTGCGGCCAGTCGATAAGCGCAACATCCGCCGCGAAGTCGAGCTGCGGATCGGCAAAGACCGTGATGTACGCGCCGTGCCCGTCGCCCGCGTCGTGCAGCCAACTGACGAGCGCCCGCATCGTCACGTTGGCGACGACTGCGCTGACGACGATCGGCGTGATGGCCCGCGCGCTGAAGTCGAGCAGGATCACCTCGAGCGTGAACAGCAGGCCGCCGATCGGAGCGTTGAAGATCGCGCTGATGCCGGCCGCACAACCGCAGCCGACGAGCAGCGGCATCTGGTGTCGGCTCAGGCGAAAGACCCGTGCGACGCCGCTGCTGACCGCCGCCCCGATCTGCACGATCGGCCCCTCGGCGCCCGCGCTGCCGCCGGTGCCGATGGTGATGGCGCTCGTCACGATCTTCTCCAACGCGCTACGAGCGCGGACGAAGCCTTTGGTCCGCGCGACGCTTTCCATCACGTCGACAACGCCGTGCCCCTCGCGTCCGGTGCCGACGACGCGACCCAGCAGCCCGACCGCCAGCCCGCCGAGCGTCGGCACGACGACCAGCATCCACGCCCCGCGTCCGTACAGGAAGTCCGGGCCGGCTCTTCGATAAATGCCGTCGCGGAGCAGGAGGATGAGCTCGTGGAACCCGACCGCCGCCGCTGCCGTCAGGATGCCGACGACGATGCCCAGCGGCAGAAGCACCGCGTCTTCGCTCAGCCCGAGTCGTCGCGTCAGGCGGTTGTACAAGACCCGCCCGCGTGTGCCGATCAGGCCGACCATGTGCACCAGTCCGGCTGCGGGCATCGAGCCGTGCAACGTACCTGCCGCAGCGGCCGCAGCAAGTTCGCGACTGCGTCAATCGCTCGCGTCGCCGCGGTTGCGGCCGATGAGCATGAACCCGTGGCTAAAATAAGGCCGCGCCAGCCGCTTCCACGTCTTGACGAAGCTTCGCGGCGGCTGAACCCAGACGCCGTCGATCACGTCGTAGCCGCACCGGCTCAGGAGCGTCGTCAGCGTGATCGGATCCTGCCAACCGACGTGCTCCTCGTGCACGGCCGGCTTGTGGTTCCGCCAGATTTTCCAGGTGCTGCCGGCGTAGAACGGGTTAGGCGTCGAGACCGCGATGACGCCGCCCGGCTTGAGGCTGCGTCGCATGTTCCGCAGGAAAATCCCGGGATTTTCGACGTGTTCGATAATCTCGCCGGCGACGATGACGTCGAACCCGCCGCCGGCCGGCGGGTCAATTGTCTCGACGTTGCCCGCGACGGCGGCGTGGCCGTTGCGGTTGAGGTGCTCGACGCCCTCGGCATCGAGGTCGACGCCGAGGACGTCCGGGTTGATCTCGCGGATCTGGCGGTGTAGGAACGTTCCGCCGTCGCGTCGCTCGACGGCTTCGATGCGAGCTGCCGTCGTGGCATGAGCGGCCCGGCGACTGTCGACGCAGCCTAGGTCCATCACCTTCGCCGGCGGCTTCACGAGGTCGGCCAGCACTTCCATGCGATCGGCCACGGTGCGTCGCAGCCGCGGGTCGAAGGGCCGCGTTTCGGGCGAAGCGTCCATGCCCGGCCAGCGTAGCCGTACCCTGTGGACCGTGAGCAGCCCCGACGACAACGCCGGCTCGCACGGCTATTGGGAGTGGCAGGTCAGCACGCTGATGCTCGCCTACGACGCCATCGAACCCATCGGCCGCCTCGACGTCGAAGCCCAGCAGCAGCGGCAGAAGGACGTCGAGGAGGAGGTTCGGGAACTCAGCCTCGCCCAGATTCCGCCGTCGTATCACGAAGACGAGACGCGGGAACTCACGCCGGACGTCGTGATCAAGTTGACGCGAGCGACGCTCCGCCGGGCGGTGGAGATCGTGGAGCGATGACGGAGGTGGCGACATTTAGCGGGAACATTCCTTGCAACAAACATCTTTTTGCACCGCCTTATTCGTCTCATTGAAAGTACAATCGCGATCATCATGAGAAGCTTGACACTAGAACTTCCCGACGCGCAAGCGGAGCAGCTGGATGAAGTCGCTGCCAGGAGCGGCGACACGGCTGTCGATCTAGTTCGAGGCTTGATCGAGCAATTGACAGCGGCTGCGGAAGGTGACGCCAACGTGCCGCCGCCGGATGTGCTGGAGGAGATCCGACAACGACAGGGGGACGACGAAGGCGTGCCGCTTGAAGATGCGATGGCGGAGGCAAGAGAGCGTCTCCAGGCAACACGTAGATGATGAAGCGATACAGTGTCATGTTTCACCGGAAGGCAGTTGAAGACGCACTGGAGGTTGCACGCTTCATTTGGCATGAGCAGGGTGACTACGCGAATGCGATGCGGTTCCTGGATCTGGTAGAAAGCCAGGCAAGGTCTCTCGACCTCTTCCCGCACGGCTACCGCTCCATCTCACTGGGTCCGCCACTACCAATTCGATCCTGCGTCGTTCGTGGAGCGAAGAACTACCTACTTTTCTTCGAGATAGATGACGAACGGCGTCGCGTTCGGATCCTCTTTGTCTGGGACGGACGCCGTGAACGCCGGCCGGAAGTGAAGGGTCGGCAGGATTGAAAAAGCGTTGATGACGTGCCACGACTACTGGCTTTTCCCGACTAAGTCTCGAGCTGCATGTAGCGACGCCCACGGCCTGAAGCCGTGGGCTTGTTACATCTGGTTACATCCGGCAAGCTATGGGGGGGGGCGGGCCCTTAAACCCCCGCCACTTCCGGCTTGACCTTCTCGACCTTCCGCTCGTCCGCCGGCTTCGCCTTCTCGGCCGTCGCGGCCTTGACGTCAGTCTTGCCGTAGTTACGGGCACGCGGCGGGATCAGGCTCGTGTCGACTTCGCCCCACTCGACGTTGGCCGTGTTCGTCGCGGCGTCAAAGGTCGCGATGCTGCTCTTGAGGAAATTCGCGTCATCGCGCTCGGGAAAGTCCGGCTTGTAGTGAGCGCCGCGACTTTCATCCCGCATCCGGCTGGCCTTCGCGATGCCCTCGGCCAATGCGATCATGTCGCGAACGGCACGGGCGAAGGACAGGTTCTGGTTCGTCCACATGCCGGTGTCCGACAGCTTCACCCGCTTGTAACGCTCTTTGTAGTCCTGGATGTTGGCGATGAGTCCGTCGAGGCGGTCGTTGTACTTGACCACTGTGCAGTTGTTCGTCATCTCGCGGCCCATCTCCTGCCACAAGGTGTACGGGTTCTCGTCGCCGTCATTGCTGACGAGCCAATTCATCCGGTCGGTTTCCTGCTTGACGACAGCATCATAGGTAGATTCAGCGATTGATCCTGTTTCCGGAGCGACATCGTTGACGTAGTTGACGACCGACTGCCCGCTGAACAGGCCGTCGAAGATGCAGGAAAGTAGGGAATTGGCCCCAAGCCGGTTGGCCCCGTGGTAGTGGACGACGGCCTCGCCCATGGCGTAGAGGCCCTTGATGTTGGTCATCATGTTGTCCGGATGGCCGTGCTCCATGCCGCCAGTCTTGTCGTCCTTCTTGTACCCGGCCCACAGTCCGCCCATGCTGTAGTGGACGGCGGGGAAGATCTTCATCGGCTCGTCGAGCGGATCGGTACCGACGAACTTTTCGTAGATTTCGAGGATGCCGGCAAGTTTCTTCATCACGCCGTCGCGCCCGATCTTCTTCACTTGGTCGCGCAGGTCGAGGTAGACCATGTTTCCGCCACCGACGCCGTAGCCGTCGAGGCAGGTTTGGAAAATCTCTCGCGTCGCGATGTCACGCGGGACGAGGTTGCCGTACTTGGGATACTTCTCTTCGAGGAAGTACCACCGCTCGTCCTCCGGAATCTGATTCGGGCCACGGTCGTCATTCTGCGTCCGCGGCACCCAGACGCGGCCGCCCTCGCCGCGGGCGGATTCGCTGATGAGCCGGCACTTGTCCTCGCCGGGGATGGCCGACGGGTGGACCTGGATCATCTCCGGGTTCGCATACTTCGCCCCCGCCTGGAAGCAGCGGCTGGCAGCACCGCCCGTGCAGATGACGCTCATCGTGCTCTTGCCGAAGATCAGCCCGTTGCCGCCCGTCGCCATCACGACCGCCTCGGCCGGGAAGCTGCGGATCTCCATCGTCCGCATGTCCTGGCAGACCGCGCCGACCGCCGTCTGTTCGCCGTCCACGTCCTGCGTCACCGGCCAGAGGAACTCCCAGAACTCGAACTTATTCACCAGGCCCTCGGCCTCGTACCGACGGACCTGCTCGTCGAGGGCGTACAGCAGCTGCTGCCCCGTCGTCGCGCCGCTGTAGAAGGTCCGCTTGAACAGGCT
>CAYQCT010000001.1:0-2264 GCA_964416015.1 uncultured Tepidisphaerales bacterium | reverse complement strand
GGGCGGCTGGTCGGCAAGGAAGTCGCCGCCGAGGACCGTCTCGTCGAAGTGCAGCCACTCGCTGTAACCTTGCTGGCGGGCGATGTCATTCGTCGCGTTGATGCCGCCTTGAGCACAGACGCTGTGCGACCGCTTGACCGGCACCATCGAGATGAGATCGACGCCGACGCCCTGCTCGGCAAGCTTGACGCTGCAGGCGAGCCCGGCCAGCCCGCCGCCGACGACAACCACACGCTTCTTGTTCGCACCGTTCATGGCGTCATCGTACGCGACGGACGCGGCAAGTCGGCTCTGGTTTCGGGCGTTTTGGAACCTGCGACAGCTCGCCCCTACCGTTGCCGCACCATGCGTACCCGCACCGCCGCCCTCGCCCTCGCCGCCGCCTTCGTCGCCGGCACCGCCGCCCCGTCGCTCGCCGACCACCACGAGAAGCCCGCCGCTGGCGAGATGAGCGTCGAGGTCGATCTGTCAAGCCCGAAGGCGACCGTCAAGTCGATGAGTCTCGCCGCCCTCGCCGGTGACCTCGAGGCGATGAAGGCGACCATCGACACGCGGGATGATCGTATCGCGAAGATGATCGACGTCGCCGGCCCGATGATTACGGCCACGTCGAAGTTCGGTGCGGCCGCCAATGAGAAGTTCGGCGACGCCGCCGGCAACGCCGGCCCGGTCAACATGACGACCATCAAGAAGAAGATCGACGAGGCCGAGGTTGTCGAAGACGGCGACACCGCCAAGCTCACGATCCCGCCGATGACGACCGAAGACGGTGAGGCCGAAGGTCAGCCGACGGAGATGGAGCTCGTCAAGGTGGACGGCAAGTGGTACATCGAACCCGGCTCGATCGATATGGACGCCGAGGAGTTCAACGAAGAAAACATGGAGCAGGCGAAGAAGATCGTTCCGGCCATGGCCAAGGCAGTGGATGAGGTCACGAAGCGGATCAAGGCTGACGAGTTCGAGACGGCCGAGGAGGCCCAGCAGGCGTTGCAGCAGTCGATGATGGCCGCCATGGTGTCGGCGATGCAGCCGCCGATGGCCGAGTAGGCTCGTCCTGCACCGCCTAGCGTCGCGGCGATGCGGATCGCCCTGGCCCAGACGAATCCAACCGTCGGCGCGATCCGACAGAACGCCGACGCCATCGCCGAAGCCGCGGCGATGGCGATTGACGCCGGCTGTGCAGCAGTCGCATTTCCTGAGCTGTCGCTGATCGGGTATCCGCCGAAGGACCTGCTCCTGCGGGCCGACTTTCTCCGGCGGCAGGACGAGACGCTGCTCGAGCTTGCCGATCGCTGTCGCGGCATCGACGTCCTCGTCGGATACGCGGAGAAGAGCACCGCCGACATCGGGCGGCCGTTGCACAATGCCGCGGCGTTGCTCCGCGGAGGTCGCGTCGTCAGTCGACACTTCAAGACGCTTCTGCCGACGTATGACGTCTTTGATGAATCCCGCTACTTCGAGCCGGGACCGGACAGTCGGGCGAACAACGTTGTACAGCTTTGCGAGTCGCCGGGACAGGACTATGGTTGTGTGCCAACGGGCGTCAGTATCTGCGAAGATCTATGGAACGATGAACGGCTGATTCCGCGTCGGCTGTATCATCAGAACCCGCTTCGCGACCTCCAGCAGGCCGGGGCGGAGCTCATGATCAACCTCTCGGCGAGTCCCTTCGTCGCCGGAAAGCACGCGTTTCGCCGCGAGCTTTTCGCCGAACAGGCCCGACGGCATGGCACGCCGCTGCTGTTCGTCAACCAGGTCGGCGGCAACGACGAACTCGTCTTCGACGGCAACTCCTGCGCGTTCGACGCCGAGGGCCGGCTCATCGCGCACGGCAAGGCCTTCGAGGAAGATCTGCTGATCGTCGACGTGCCGGCGAAAGAGCAGATCCAGCCGCCGACTACGGACGATATTGCGGATATCCACGCGGCCCTTGTTCTCGGAACCCGCGACTACCTGCACAAGTGCGGCTTCAAAAAGGCCGTCCTGGGCCTGTCCGGCGGCATCGACTCGGCCGTCACCGCCGCCGTTGCGGTCGACGCCCTTGGCCGCGAGAACGTGACCGGCGTCGCCCTGCCGAGCCGGTACAGCAGCGGCCACAGCGTCGACGACGCCCGCGCCCTTGCGGACAACTTCGGCATCGAGTTCCACGTCGTCCCGATCAAGCCGATGCACGATGCCTACGCCGACGCGATCGGCGACGTCTTCCTGGTCCGTGGCCTGACGGAAGAGAACCTGCAGGCCCGCATCCGCGGCGCGACGCTCAT